>DATLUZ010000059.1:0-28144 GCA_035577785.1 Burkholderiales bacterium
CGCTTTCCTTATCGAAGGGCGGCCGGCGCGAATCCTCTCAGTCGATGCTTTCGTAGAGGCGCTCGTCGTACAGGGCGCCGGTCATCTGCGCCAGCTTGTCGCGGAACTCGCGCTGGTGCGCGGACATGCTGTTCGCGTCGAAGGCCTGGCGCGAGCGCCAGGTCTCGACCACGGTGAAGTGGTTGGGGCGATTGGTCTGCTGCACGATCTCGTAGCGCACGTTGCCCTGCGCGGCGCGGTTCGCCTCGCCCAGGGCCTTGAGCGCCACCACCGCGTTCTCGCGCTGCGGCGGGATGACGTCGACATGCGTCACGACCACCAGCGCGCCGCGCGCGGGCTCGAGCTTGCCGACCGAGAGCCCGTTGTGGAAGCGGTCGTCGGCCGGGCTGTTGCGCAGCGCGGCGAGCTTGTCGCGGTACCCCTGCCCCGCGGCGGCGTGCCCGTCGAAGGCGGCCTTGTTCTGCCACGCGGCGAGCACCACGAACTGGCCCGGGCGCGTGCTGTGGTGCACGACCTCGGCGCGCAGGTTGCCCTCGGCCTTGCGCTGCGCGTCGCGCCACGATTTCAGGATGACCGCGCCCTCGCTTGCGGCGTTCGGCCTGAGCTCGACGTAGGTGACGACGTAGAGCGGGCTGACGTCGGCGGGGACCGGAGGCGGCGGGCTCGCCGGTGCGGGAGCCTGCGCCAGGGCGTGCAAAGCGAACAGACCGATCAATACCGCGAACCAATGGAATCGCATGCTCCCCTCCTCTGTTCTGCTATGGTACTCACAACAAAGGGGACAAAACTATGCTGCGCTGCGCGCTCGTTGCACTTGCCTTGCTCACGTTCGCTGCGCCACCGGTGTTCGGACAGGCGGAACCGCTCAGGATCGGCTTCCTCACGGTCAGGACCGGGCCGCTGGCCGCCGGCGGCCGGCAGATGGAGGAAGGCATCAACCTGTTCCTCAAGGAGCGCAACTCCACGCTCGCGGGCCGCAAGGTCGAGATCCTGTTCGCCGACACCGCCGGCCAGCCGGCGCAGGCGAAGACCAAGGCCCAGGAGCTGGTCGAGCGCGAGAAGGTGCACATCCTGGTCGGGCCGCTCGCCACCTTCGAGGCGCTGGCGATCGACGAGTACGTGCTGACGGCAAAGGTGCCGCTCCTGCCGCCGATGTCGGCGGCGCAGAACGACCTCGCGCAGCAGCGCAAGAGCGACTACGTGATCCACACCTACGGCACGGCGGCGCAGGCCATGTATGCGCTCGGCGACTACGCGGCGAAGAAGCTCGGCATGAAGCGCGTCGCCATGATCGCCGACGACTTCACCTACGGCCACGAGGGCGCGGCCGGCTTCCAGAAGACCTTCGAGGACGCCGGCGGCCACGTGGTGCAGAAGCTCTGGCCGCCGCTCAACGCGCCCGACTACGGCTCGTTCATCGGCCAGCTCAAGGGCAACGTCGAAGGGATCTACGCCGGCTTCGCCGGCTCGAACCCGCTGCGCTTCCTGCGCGCCTACCGCGAGTACGGCATGAAGCCGATCGTGATGGGCAACCCGACGCTCACCGACGAGGGCATCCTGAAGAACATGGGCGACGAAGCGATCGGCGTCTATACCGCGAGCTGGTACACGGTCGACCGCAACGATCCCGACAACAAGCGCTTCGTCGAGGCGATCCGCCGGGAATACAAGGTCACGCCCGGTTTCTACACCGCGGCGACCTACACCTCCGGGCTGTGGATCGAGGGCGCGATGGCGCTGGTGAAGGGGAAGTTCGAGGACAAGGCCGCCTGGGTGCAGGCGCTGCACAACGTCAAGCTCGAGCACGGGCCGATGGGGCCGCTGCGCCTCGACGAGTACGGCAAGCCGATCCTCAACGTCTACGTGCGCAAGGTCGAGCGGCGAAACGGCGAGCTGGTGAACGTCACCGTCGCGACCTACCCGAACGTGAGCCAGTTCTGGACCTACGACCCGAAGGCGTTCATCGCCGGGCCGCAGTTCAGCCGCGACTATCCGCCGGCCAAGTACGCGGAATAGCCGTCAGGTTGGCGAAAGTTGTTCTGCGTACGATCGGGACGAAGAACAATTCACTTCGACCGCAAAGGAGCTCAGTAACCGTGATGGCCCGAACCCTGTTGGTCCTGACCGCCCTGTCTCTCTCGTCCGCTATGGCATTCGCACAAGCCAAGAAGGGCGATCACCCACCGGCGGAGTGCAAGCCGATCGAAGACGCCTGCAAGCAGGCGGGTTTTATCCAGGGTGACTGGAAAAAGGGAGACGGGCTCTGGAGGGACTGCGTCAATCCGCTCGTACAGGGCAAGACGAGCGTTCCCGGGGCGACCAAGCCGCTGCCGAGCGTCGACGGAAAGCTGGTCGCCGACTGCAAGGCGAAGCATCCCAAGTTCGGCCGCGGGAAGGTCGGCTCTACCTAGCGGAATTCGGGGTCAGACCCCGAATTCCTCTATTTTCCCGTGTAGTCGATGCGGTAGACCGCTCCGGCCTTGTCGTCGCTGACGAGCAACGCGCCGTCGGGCGCGACGATCACGTCCACCGGCCGCCCCCATGAGTCGTTGCCCTGAAGCCAGCCCTGCGCGAAGGGCTCGTAGCTCGCCGCGCGTCCGCCTTTCACCCTCACGACGCTGACGCGATACCCGGACTTCGGGTCGCGGTTCCACGACCCGTGCTCGGCGATGAAGACGGCGCCGCGGTATTCCTCCGGAAACTTGCTTGCGGTGTAGAACCGCATGCCGAGCGAGGCGACGTGCGCGCCGAGCTTCTGCGCGGGCGGCGTGAATTCCTTGCACGCTCGCGCGGTGCCGAACTTCGGATCGGCGAGGTCGCCGCCGTGGCAGTAGGGGAAGCCGAAATCCATGCCGGCCTTCGGCGCGTGGTTGAGCTCGTCGGGCGGCACGTCGTTGCCGAGGTTGTCGCGGCCGTTGTCCGTGAACCAGAGCTCGCGCGTGGCCGGGTCCCAGTCGAAGCCGACGCTGTTCCTCACGCCGCGCGCGAAGACCTCGCGCTTCCCGCCGCCGGCGGCGTCGAGGCGGCTGATCGTGCCGTACTCGCCCTTCGGCTCGCACACGTTGCACGGCGCGCCGATGCCGACGTAGAGCATGCCGTCGGGCCCGAAGCGCAGCGTCTTCAGACCGTGGTGGCGCTCGCGCGGCAGGTCGTCGGCTACGACCGCGGGCTTCGGCGGGCTCTCGAGGCTCGCCTCGATGTTGTCGTAGCGCAGGATGCGCTGGATCTCGCCGACGTACAGCGCGCCGCCGCGGAACGCGACGCCGTGTGGCGACTGGAGGTTGCGCGCCACCGCCACCGCACGCCCGCCTCCCGGCGGCACCGCGTACACCGTGCCGGCGCTCGTGCCCACGAAGAGCGTGCCGCGCTCGCCCAGCGCGAGCGAGCGCGCCTGCTCGAGCCCCTCGGCATAGACGCTGATGCGGAATCCGGGCGGCAGCCGGATGTCCTCGAGACGGGGCGCTGCCACGCACGTGCTGGAGATGAAAAGAGCGAGGCAGGCGACGTGCTTTCGCATTTGGCTCCCTGCGACGCAAGCAAGAATCATTCTGACGAGAAGCACTATAGGCTGGGCTTACGCTCCTGCGCATCGATCCACGCATCCATGCGCTGCCCGAGCATGCTCAGCGGTAGCGGGCCTTCTTCGAGGATGGCGTCGTGGAAAGCGCGCAGATCGAAACGCTTGCCGAGCCGCTTCTGCGCCTTCGCGCGCAGCTCGAGGATCGCTAGCTCGCCGATCTTGTAGCCGAGCGCCTGCCCGGGCCAGACCATGTAGCGCAGCACCTCGTTGGTCGCGCCCGCCTCGCTCTGGCCGCATTCGTCGACGAAATAGCGGATCGCCTGCTCGCGGGTCCAGCCCTTGGCGTGCAGGCCGGTATCGACCACCAGCCGCCCGGCGCGGAACAGCTCGTACGAGTAGCGGCCCATCAGCTCGAGCGGATCGCCGTACAGGCCGAGCTCGTGGCCGAGCGACTCGGCGTACAGCCCCCAGCCCTCGCCGTACGCGTTGAACCCCATGCGGCGGCGGAATTCCGGCACCTTCCTCTCGAGCTTGAGGGCGATCTCGAGATGGTGGCCCGGCATGCCCTCGTGGGCGAGCAGCGCCGCCAGGCCGACCGTGGAGACCCGCCGTGCATCGGTGACCGGCATGGCGAAGATCCCCGGCCGGCCGTCGTCGGTCGGACTGTAGTACTGCGCGGGTGCCGAGGCCGCGATCGCCGGATCGGTGAGCTGGATTTCGAGGCGTGCCTTCGGCAGCCGGCCGAACAGCTGCGGCAGCTGCGGCACGATGCGCTCGTTGATGCGGTTCAGGTGCTCGATCACCTGCTCGCCCGAGGTGAAGGGATAGGTGTCGCGCTTGCCCTGCACCCAGGCGCGCGCCTCGCTCACCGTCCCGCGGAAGCCGGCCTTCGCCGCAGCGGCGAGATACAGCGCCTGCACGCGCTTCACTTCGCGCAGGCCGAGCTCGTGGACCTCCTCGGGCGTAAGCTCGGTCGTGGTGCTGCTGCGCACGGCGTGGCGATACATCTTGTCGCCGCCGGGCAGCGCGCCGAACCCGTCCGTGGTGCGCGCCTTCGCCAGGTAGTCGTTGCGCACGTACGCCGCCAGGCGCCGCACGGAGGGGAACATCTCGTCGGCGAGGAGACGACGGTACTCCGTCGCGAGCCGTGCCCGGGCCTCAGCCTCGATCGATGGCGGAAGCTCGGTCATCGGCTTCCAGAGCGCGCTCCTCGTCATGTCCTCGGGGGCCAGGCCTTCGAGCTGCGCAAGCGCTCGCTCCACGATCACGCGCGGCGTGACAACGCCGGCGGCGGCTCCTTCGCGCATCACCGCCTCCACGCTCTCCAGGTACGCCGGATAGCGCTGCAGGCGCCGGAACCAGGCACGATAGTCGGCCTCGTTGCGGAAAGGCTGCCGGCCGACGACTCGCACCAGGCCGAAGGCCACACCGCCGTCGAGCTGCGAGAACACCGAGTGCTGGTGGAACGGATAGGCCAGCCACTCGAGCGAATCGCGCGCACGCCAGGCGAGCAGCTCGTGCGTGATTTTCTCGCTTCCGTTCAGTTCGGCGGTCGGGATCCCTTCGAGCTCGCTCAGAATCCAGCGATAGTGCGCGCGCTGCCGCGCGCGGTGCTCGTCGGTGTAGACGAGCTCGACCTTGTCCTGCCGCGGGCCGGCGCCGCGGCTGAAGATTTCGCTGACCGGATAGAGGTCGAGCGCGCGCTCGTAGGATTCCGCCCCCAAGCGCTCGAGGCGCTGCGACGCCGTCTGCGCCGCGCCCAGCGCCGGCGCGAGCAGCATCAGCACCAAAACAGGGACAGACCCCGGCCTATTCACGCCCATTTTTCTCACTTGAGGGCGCTATTGTCCCCCGGGCGGAGACCGCCGAATACGGTTCCTCGCCTGGGGCGCTCGAGCGCCAGCAGCGCGGCCATGGGCCGCGCGGCTGGTGACGCCTGCTTGCGGTGGGTCTAGAGCGGCTTGATGTTCGACGCCGCCGGGCCCTTCTGGCCCTGCGTCACGTCGAAGGAGACCTTCTGGCCTTCCTTCAGCGACTTATAGCCGGTGCCCTGGATCGAGCTGTGGTGGGCGAACAGATCCTTGCCGCCGCCATCCGGGGTAATGAAGCCGAAGCCTTTGGAGTCGTTGAACCACTTTACGGTGCCTGTAGCCATGTCATTCCATCCCTGGAACTGCAATTTGGGCGCGGGGCTGTCCGAGTCCCGCTGCGGGCACGATGATCAAGGAAGGGAATTGACTGCCTGCGCCGTAGGCGGCCTGGGGACCGCTGTGAGCGGCTTGGAAGGACGAGTATCCACTACCTGTATATCCTGCGGGGCGAACTTTACCATGCCGCGATGACGCCAAGCAGGAACTATCCCATGCGCCGTGGCTTGGTCGCGACAGTCTTGGTTCTCGCGCTCGCGCCGGCGCTCGCCGGCGCGCCGGGCATCTCCGACGCCGACGCACGGGCGGTGCGCGCGGTCATCGAGGCGCAGCTCGACGCCTTCAAGCGCGACGACGCGGCGCGCGCGTTCTCTTACGCCGCCCCCGGCATCCGCAATGCCTTCGGCACGGCGGAGAAATTCATGGCGGTGGTGCGCGAGCAGTACGCCGTGGTCTACCGCCCGCGCAGCGTGAGCTTCGAGGCGCCGCTGATGGCGGGCGAGGACCTCGTCCAGCCGGTGCACCTGATCGACGGCGACGGCCACGCGTGGATGGCGATCTACCCGATGGTGAAGCTGCCCGACGGCACCTGGCGGATCAACGGCTGCCACCTCGCGCGCCTCCCCGCCCGGGAGACCTGAAAGGGCCTAATCGCGACGTTCGAGCGAGGCGAGGTTCGACATTTTCTCCCGCAGGAAGCGACGCTCGGCCGGATTGCGCGCGAGCTTGAGCGCTTCGGCGAGCGAATCTCGCGCCTTCGCCGGGCGCCCGAGCCGTGATTCGAACTCGGCGACCGCCGCGTAGTAAAACGGGTAGCGCTCGAGGCGCTTGCGATCCTTGATCCGCGCAATCTCCTCGAGCCCGCGCGCCGCGCCGAAGCGCTGGGCGAGCGCGACGGCGCGGTTGAATGCCACCACCGGCGAGGGCTCGATCCGCATCAGCAGATCGTAAAGGGACACGATCTCGTCCCAGTCGGTCTGCCCGGCGCTGGGCGCGCGCGCGTGCGCGGCGGCGATGGCGGATTCGACGTGATACGGGGTGAGCTCGGCGCCCGCGGCGGACAATTCGAGCTGGCGCAGGCCTTCGGCGATGCGGGCCGCGTCCCAGCGGGATCGATCCTGGTCCACGAGAACGAGCAGGTTGCCGTGCGCATCGAGCCGTCCGGGAAGGCGCGCGGCATGCAGATTCATGAGCGCCGCGAGCGCGTGCGCCGCGGGCGTCGAGGTGAGGCGGTGCTCCAGAAGAAGATAGACGAGGCGCAACGCCTCCTCGCACAGCTCCGCGCGCACCGCCGCCTGCGGCGAGGCGCCGTGGTAACCCTCGTTGAAGAGCAGGTACAAGGCACGCAGCACCGCGGGAAGCCGCGCGGCGACCTCGGCGGGACCGCCGAGGTCGAAGAGACGCTTCGAGGCGGCGAGCGTCTTTTTGGCCCGGGCGATTCGCTTCTCCATCGCCGCGCGTCCCTTGAGAAAGGCCGCCGCGGTCTCATCGATGCCGAAACCGCACAGGAGGTGCAGGACGAGGGCGACCTGCGTTTCCTCGGGCAACCGCGGGTGGATGCAGGAGAACATCATGCGAAGCTGCGCATCGTCGAGGCCGGCCGCGAATGCCTCGTCCACCGCCGGCGCGAGCGTCCACTCCGAGTCGAGCTCGCGTTCGAGTTCGGGCGCGCAGCGCCGCGCGGTGCCCTCGCGCCGCAGGATGTCCAGCGCTCGATGCTTCGCCGTCTTCATCAGCCAGGCCGACGGATTCGCGGGCACGCCGTGGAACTTCCACGTCTCCAGCGCGCGGCAGAAGGCGTCCTGAACGACGTCTTCCGCCAGCGCCAGATTGTGGAGGCCGAACAGGCGCGTGAGAATCGAAACCAGCCGGCCCGCCTCGCGACGGAACAGATGCTCCGGTACGTCCATCAGATGCCGAGCTGCAGGACCGGGCGCACCTCCACCGATCCCCCGAACTCCAGGATCGGGCATCCGGACGCGATCTTCGCCGCCTGCTCGAGATCCCTCGCCTCGATGAGGGAGAAGCCGCCGATCACGTCCTTCGTCTCGGCGTAGGGACCGTCGGTGACCGTCCTCTTCTTCCCGGCCACGACGCTGCCGACCCGCTCCAGGGGTTGACCGATGCTCTTCAGCTGGCCCTGGTCGGCCATCTCCTTGAACCAGGCGCGCCATTTCGTCATCGACTGCTGCGCCTTCTCGGGCGACCCCATGGCCTCGCGGTGGGCTTCCTGGGTGCTGCGGTATAGCAGGGCAAACTCGCTCATGTAAAGCCTCCTTGGGTTGACTACGCCCTAATGACGTTCGGCGTGCGCGCCCGCGGACATTTTATTTGCGTGACCCCATGTTTCTTGCGCCGGGCAACGACGCGGCGCCGAAGATGGGCGCAGCCTACTGGATTCAGGCTTTCTGGGTGCCGGCGTTGCTCGTGAGGCATTACATTACATTCGTGTACCTGCTCAAGCACTGGAAAGGGAATAAGTGGCTGCGTTCTTCGCCTTCCTCCACCACCTAGCGGCGTTCGCACTCGTCGGCGCGGTGGCGGTCGAGCTCGTCCTCCTTCGGGGCGAGCTCAGCGTCGCTTCCGCCCGCAAACTCCAGGCAACGGACGCCGTCCTCGGAGCGGCAGCGCTTCTACTGCTGGTCGTCGGCCTGCTGAGGGTGTTCCTGTTCGTGCTCGCCTCGATCTCCCCCACCATCGAGTTCCTGTCGTGGAAGACGGCGCTGAAGCAGGGCGCGGTCCCGGCGGTGGCGCCCGCGAAGCTCCGCACCCTCCGGCGAATCCTCCACCTGGAGCTCGCCGGGGTGGTCGTGATCCTGCTCTGCGCCGCGCTGATGGCGCGCGGCGTCGGGCATTTCGGAACCTGATCGAAAGCCCGCCGATGTACTACCTCTGTCGCCTGATTCCGCCCCGCCCCACCTTCGCCGCCGAGATGACCGCCGCCGAGGGCAAGGTCATCGCCTTCGGCCCGGTGATGGATCCCCAAGGGCCTTGGGGCGTCGGCATCGTCTCGGTGCGCGATGCGCTGGTTCACGAGTGAAAATAGGGACAGTCCGGACAGTCCCTATTTTCGCGCTCGCGGGCATCGGGCTCGTCGGCGCGTCGCTCTGGCTCTTCATCTCGATCGCGGGGGAAGTGATGGAAGGCGAAACCGCGGCATGGGATCGCCGCTTGCTCCTCGCGCTGCGCAGCGCCGCCGATCCGGCGCTGCCGTGGGGACCGGCTTGGGTGCAGGAAATGGCGCGCGACTTCACTGCGCTGGGCGGAGTGGCGGTGCTGACGCTGATGACCGCCGCCGTCATCGGCTATCTCCTGCTCGCCGGAAAGCGCCACGCCGCCATTGCGATTCTCGTCGCGGTCGCGGGCGGCCTCATCCTCAGCAGCCTGCTCAAGCTCGGATTCGACCGGCCGCGCCCGGAGCTCGTGCCGCACGGGAGCTTGGTCTACACGACGAGCTTCCCGAGCGGGCATTCGATGATGGCGGCCGTCACCTATCTCACGCTGGGCGCGCTGCTCGCGCGCGTGGAAGGCTCGATCCGCATCAGGATCTATCTTCTGTCGGTCGCCGTCCTGCTCACGGTACTGGTGGGCGTGAGCCGCGTGTATCTCGGGGTGCACTGGCCGACCGACGTGGCCGCCGGATGGGCCGTCGGCGCGGCGTGGGCGCTTCTCTGCTCGCTCGTCATGAGCCGCCTCCAGAGACGCGGCGAAGTGGAGCCTCCGGACACTACAACGCGCTCGCCACGATATTGATGCTGAGCGCCAGGATGACGGTGTAGAAGATGAACGACAGGATGCCGTGCCAGAACACGAGGCGGCGCATCGGGCGCGAGGTCACCTGCACGTCCGAGACCTGCGACGTCATCCCGATCACGAACGCGAAGTAGAGAAAGTCCCAATAGTCGGGCGGCTCGTCGCCGGGGAAATCGAGGCCGCCGGTGGCGTCGGCTTCGGGCGTCCGGGGATCGTCCCGGTAGAAACGGTGCGCGTAGTGCAGCGCGAACATGGTATGTGTGGCGAACCAGGAGCACACGACCGTGAACACCGCGAGCACCACCTGCGCCGGCGGCGGCCCCTGGTCCTTGGCGTTCTGCATCAGGAGGAAGATCTCGGCGAGGCTGGCGCAGACGGCGAGAAGCACGAGCAGCAGGATACCGACGCGCCCCTGGTCGTTCGCGAGCACCGTCTCCCGCATTTCTTCCGGCGGGCAGTCCGCCACCACCCACCACGTGGTCAGCAGGAACGTCAGGACTGCGCTGTCCCACGCAATGGCGAAGCGCGCCGCCGCCGGCAGGGAGGCCGGCATCAGGAACCCCGCTGCGGCGGCCACGACGAGCCCGATCAGGAGCCGCCGGTGGGCATTGAGCCGGCTGCTCGCCTCGCGGCTCCGGCGGTCGTCTTCCTTCATGCCGGCCAGTTTAGCGGCGGGCGGGAGACCCCGGGAACGTGAAGTGCTTGCAGAGAGGGGCTATGTTAGGAATCGACGCGCGCGCGGCGAAAGCGGCCTGGACCGTCGGCCTGGTCGCGGTCGCGTTTTATGCCGCGTATCTGGTGCGCAAGACGCTCCTCGTCTTCGTGCTCGCGCTCTTCCTCGCCTACCTCATCGCGCCGCTCGTGCGCCTGATCGAGCGCGTCAACTGGCGCCGGCTGCCGCGCGCCGTTTCGGTCGCGGAGGCGTTCCTCATCGTGGTGGCGGTGGCGGCCGTCGCGTTCACGCTCGTCGCTCCGTCCGCCTCCGAGGAAGCGCGCAAGCTCGCCGAGCAGTTGCCTCGGCTCACCGAGAAGGCGACGCTGGTGCGCGAGATGCGGCTCCCCGCCTGGCTCGAGCCCTATCGCGAACGCGTGAGCGGCCTGGCGCAGCAGGGGATGAACGATGCGGCGCAGGCGGTCATCCCGCTCGCCAAGGGCTTCGCCGCCAACATCTTGCACCTCGCCGGAAACCTGGTTTTCGTGGCGCTGATTCCGATCCTTGCGTTCATGTTCGTCAACAGCGGCCCGCAGATGCAGCAGGGGCTGCTGCGCGAGCTCGGGCCGAACGCGCCGCGCCGCAGGCTCGTGCGCATCCTCTCGGACCTTCACGACGCGCTCGGGCGGTACGTGCGCGCGGTGGGCCTGCTCTGCGTCGCCACCCTCGCCGCCTACGGGGTGTTCTTCGGCCTGCTGCAGGTTCCCTACGGCGTCCTCCTCGCCGCGGTGGCCGCCGTGCTGGAAGTCGTGCCGGTGCTCGGCCCGCTCAGCGCCGCCGTGCTCTCGCTCTTCGTCGCCGGCGTGTCCGGGTACGAGCACCTCCTCTGGATGGTGACGTTCTTCATCGCGTATCGGATCTTCCAGGACTACGTTCTAGCCCCCTGGCTCATGGGGGGCGGCATCGGGCTGCACCCCGTGCTGGTCATCTTCGGCCTCCTCGCCGGCGAGCAGCTCGGCGGGATCACCGGGGTGTTCCTGTCCATCCCGGTCATGGCCGCGCTCGCCATCCTCGCGCGGAACCTGCGCGAAACCAGCCCCGACGCAGCCCGGCAGCCGTAGAATCGAAACGAGCGCGAGGAGCCGCAAGGAGGATCCATGACGCTGAAAGACGTGCTGGCGGCCAAGGGCCGCCGCGTTATCACGGTGTCCGCCAAGTCGAGCGTCGCGGACGCGATCCGGGTCATGCACGACAACAATGTCGGCTCCGTGATGGTGCCCGACGCCGACGGCTGCCCGGTCGGCATCTTCACCGAGCGCGACGTGGTGCGCCTGCATGCCGACGGCGACCGCGACTTCGATCAGATCCCGGTCGGCACGCGCATGACCTGCAGCGTGGTGCTCGGCCGGCTTTCGATGGAGGTCGACGAGGCGCTCGGCCTGATGACCCAGCACCGGTTCCGCCATCTTCCGGTGGTCGAGGACGAGAAGCTCATCGGGCTGGTGTCGATCGGCGACCTGGTGAAGATCAAGCTCGAGGAAACGGCGCAGGAAGCGCAGGCGCTGCGGCAGTACATCTCATCCTAGAAAACGAGCCCGTGATCTTCCGGGTTCTCGCCTGCGCAGGCCTCATGGCGCTGTGCCTCGCGTCGCCGCGCGCCTTCGCCGGCCCCGCCGAGATCACCGAAACGCTGAGCGTGGTGTGGGAGGTCTTCTGGCAGCAGCAGGGCTACGTCCAGCCGGTGTCGAAGTGGCGCGACCCGATTCGCATTTCGTTCTCCGGCGTCGCGTTCGAGCGCCACAAGCCGTTCGCGCTCGGCGAGCTGCGAAAAGTGGCGCGCGCGGCCGGGCTCGAGCTCGCCGAAGCAGACCCGGCGGGACCGCCCGCGAACTTCGAAATCCAGTTCGTTCCGGACGACCTGACCCGCGTCGGGTTCTATTTCGCGTGCCGCACCGTGCGCACGCCGGCCGCGGGCGTCATCCGGCGCGTGAAGATCATCGCGGAGGAGCGCTCGCTGCGAGGCTGCATCCTCCACGAAGCGATGCACGCGCTCGGCATGCCTGGTCACCCGCGCGGCAACTCGATCCTGAGCTACTACCGCGGCTCGAGCAGCCTCACGCCGACAGACGAATTCATGCTCAGGGTCTGGTATTCGGACGCAGTGCCGCCGGGGATGTCGCCGCTCGCCGCGCTCGCGGTTTTCGCGCGGCGCCTTGTGGATACGGTTCCCGAAAGTGAACGGCCGCGGGCCGAGCGCACTGCTGCGCAGTTCCAGCGCCAGGCGTTCGCGCAGCTCGAAGCGATCGCGCTCGGCAAAGGTGAGCCGCCGCGGATCCTGTTCCAGTCCTCGACGCTCACCCCGGCCGGCCTGGCGCGCGGCCGCATCGAGGCTCAGCGCTTCGTCGGCATGGCGAAAGCCGAGGCCGCGAGCCCCGAAAAAAGCCTGAGCGCGACTACCCCGGCCGATCGATGAGCTTCGCGACGCGCTCGCGCAGCGCCTGCAGGCCGAACGAGACGTCCTGGATCGAGCCGTTCACGAAGAAGGTCGGCGTGCCGCGCGCGCCGCTCTTCTCGCCGCTCTCGATCTGCTCGCGCACGCGCTGCAGGTAAGCTTGCTCTTCCATGTCGGCCTCGAAGCGCGCGGTGTCGAGCTCGAGGCGCCGCGCGTAGTCGCGCAGGTGGTTCGGCTTGAGATGCGCCTGGTTCTCGAACAGCGCGTCGTGCATCGGCCAGAACCTGCCCTGCGCCCCGGCGGCCTCGGCGGCGAGCGCGGCGTTGAGCGCGTGCGGATGCACACCCTCGAGCGGAAAGTGGCGCCAGACGAGACGGACCTTGCCGCGAAAGTGCTCGAGGATGAGCTTCACCGCGGGCGCCGCCTGCCTGCAGTTGGGGCACTCGAAGTCGCCGTACTCGACGATCGTCACCGGGGCGTGCGCGCCGCCGAGGACGTGGTCCGCCGCGCCCACGGGGACCGCGAGCTCGAACGCGCGGCTCATCCCGTCTTCACGCCCTCGTCGGCGACCACGCGCTGCACCGCCGGGCGCCGCAGCATCCGGTCCTTGAGCGCGGTGTAGTTCCTGAGCTCCGCGACCGGCAGCTCGCGGCGCACACCCCAGGCGTAGAACACGAAGGCGTAGGGATCGAGCACCGAGTAGGCGTCGGAAAGCCACTCGCGCCCGGCGTACAGGCCGTCGATCTGCTTGAGGTAATCGTGGAAGCTCTTCTTGCCCATCGCCTGCAGGCCCGGGAAGGCCGACTTGTCCTCGGTGTAGCGCTCGGGCCGGCCGATGTGCGCGTGCGCGGGATGCACGCTCGAAGCGAAGAAGCCGATGGTCGAGAGCGCTTTCGCCTCCGACACCGGGTCGAGCGGCCACAGGCCGAAGCGCTTGCCGAGGAACGGCAGGATCGCGGTGTTCTCGGACAGCGGCGTGCCATCGTCGAGCTTGAGCGCGGGCACGCGCCCGAGCGGGTGGATCTTCATGTACTCGGGCGTCTTCTGCTCGCCCTTGGCGAGGTCCATCCTCTTCGCCTCGTACTTCTGCCCGCTCTCCTCGAGCACGATATGGGCGGCCATCGAGCAGGCGTTGGGGGCGTAGAAAAGCGTCAGCATCGCGGTGCTCCTCTCGTCGTTGGGGATGGCCCATTCTAGTTCGCCGCGGCGGCGCCGGCCAGCCGCTCGATCTCGACCGCGAGCGCGAGCGCGTCGTTGCTGAAGTAGTGCGTGTGGGCGCCGGCGCCCAGGCAGAACTCGCTGCGGTCGCCGGAACGCTCGGCGCTCACGCGGCCGTCGGCGCCGACGACGGCGACGCCGAATTTCGGCCCGGCGAGCGCCGGGTCGGTGCTCGGCGTCCAGATGAAGCGCCCGACGTAGTCGCCCGAGCGACATGCGTTCACCCATTCGGTCGCGCCGAGCTCGGCCGCGCCCGGGCCCGCACTGGCGAACACCTTCTCCGGCGCGCCCATCCAGCGGTAGAGCAGCGGAAAGCGCTCGGCGTACAGGTCGCGCAGGGGCGAGCCCACGGTGACCAGGGACAGGCGCATGTCGCCGACGAGCTCGCGCAGCCGGCCCTGCGCGTGCAGGTGGCGCAGGAGATCGGCGCTGATCACGGTGCCCTGGCTGTGCGAGACGATGACGACGCGCGCATAGCCCGCGGCGCGCAGGTAGGCAAGGAGCGACGCGTAGCGCGAGAAAATCCGCGCGCGCGGCGGCCGCCGGTTCGGCGGATCGGCGAAGTAGTTGTCGATGTCGAGCACCGCGTCGATCGCGACGCGAAGGCGCCCGAACGTCTGGGTGAAGCGCGCGCCGAGCGCGGCGAGCGTCAGCGCGCCTCCCGCGAGCCACTTGCCGACCGCGACCAGCGTCTCGCCTTCGAAGACATCGAGCACGTCGACGATCCAGACCGTGAGCTCTCCGCCGATACCCATCGTCAGCGTCAACGTGCGCAGCACGAACGCGAGGTAAAGGAAGCTGCCGGCGATCGCCCCGAGCGGCACCAGGTACCGCGCCGCGGTGCCGAGCGAACGCACGCCCGCCGAGAGCCAGCCCCCGAGGCGCCGCGCCCACTCGGGCGCGCCTTGCCTCACGCCGCGCGCATCCACGTTCGGCGTCGGGGCGATCTCCTCGAGCAGCGATGGCAGCAGCACGAGCAGCGCCGCGGCGAACGCAAGCAGCAGCGCGAGCACGAGCGGCGTGAAGAAGGCGCCGAGCGTCTGCACGCGCCCCTCCAGGAAAATCTCGGCCGAGCGCTCGCCGTTGCCGAAAAGGATCGGGTGATAAGGGAGGTTCTGCAGCGCGCGCCCCGCGACATAGCTCACGATCGACCACAGCACGAGGGACAGCACCACGAAGAGCGAGCTCGACCCGATGAGCCCGAGCCGCGCGGTGTGCAGCGACGCCTTCGTAGGGCCGTCGCCGCCGCGGCCGAGCCACCATCCGGCGGCGAGCGCCGCGACCTGCACCAGGACGAACAGCGCCCAGGCCAGCAATTCGCCGGCGAGGAGCCATTCCGTCACGTGCAGCGCCGCAACGACCATCCATTCGAACTGCGTCGTGGCCTCGGCGAGGAACGCCACGCCGTCGATGCAAAGCGCGGCCACTGCGGCGACGATCACCAGGTGGCCGAGCACGCGCACGCCTTGCGTGAGGCCGGAGTAGCGCTCGACCAGGTACGCGCCGAGCAACAGCGCGGCGAGCGCGCACGCGGCGAAGTAGAGCAGCGGCACCCATTCATCGGCCGTGAGCGCGAAGAGCGCCACGCCGACGCTGGCGACGGCGGCCGCGAGGAGCACGACCAGCTTGACCCAGCGCCACGCACCGGAGAAATCGCGCAGCCACGCGAGACCGGCGAGCGCCACCAGTACCACCGCCGTCACGCCGAACGCGGCGGCGAGAAGCTGCCCCTGCAGCTCCGTCGACACCAGCGCCGCCGAGCCGAACGCGAGCATCAGCAGCATGGCGAGCTGGAGCAGCGCGATCGGCCCCTTCATCAGCCACGCCGCCCAGGCATGAAAGCGCTGCAGGAGCCTCCACCCCGCCCCGCCGCGCGCGGCGAGCGAGATCTGGTCGACCACGTCGGCCGCGAGGGTGCTGAGGTGAAAGAAGAGCTGATAGAGCGCCGACAGCGCGCCCAGCCCGCCCTTTCGCAGGCGCGACAGGTCGGCCCAATACATCTCGTACACGTCGAGCGTGCGGTGGTCCCGCCGGCGGCGCAGCGACACGCGCGTCGACTCGTAGAGCGCCTCGTCCTCGGGCAGCACGAGCCGGCCGAGCAGATAGTCGTTCAGCGCCATGCCGAGATCCTTTGGCACCGGCGCTGCGCGCCTCCCTTCCAACTCGTCGGCAACCTGTCCTGGCGCGCGAACCGCGGTTTCGGCGACCGCGGCCTGGTGCGCCTGATAGAAGCCGCTCGGCGTTCCCGGCGCGCGTCTCGCTCGCACCTGCCTGCGCGCCTCCTGCACCATCGGCGCCGGCGCTGCCGCCTCGGCGAGCGGCCCGCCTCCGGGCTCGAGCTTCTCGACCGGCACCACCACGCCCTGGATCTCGCCCTGCTCGTAGGGCAGCGTGCCGTGCTCGCTCACACAGAGCAGCCTCGCCACCTCCCTCACCGTCTGGCCGGGCTTCTGGTCGGCGATGCCGTGGACCACGACGATAGCGACGCGATCGGTTGCGGTCATGCGTTCTTATCGAATCAAGGCCACAGATTGTGACCCTGAAAGGCGGGAAACGCCCCCGGTCGTCCGTGGCCGGGGGCGTTTTCTTACGGTGCGCGCTTACTGCCCGCCGGCGAAGCAGTAGAACTTGCCGGCGCCGCCGGTCTTCACCAGCGCCTCCTGGCTGCAGCCGGCGCTGCCGTGCGAGGAGTTCCACGACTTCATGTGGCGCGTGTCCGCCAGCCCCTGGCGGTCGTGGTGGCCGAGGATCGCCGAGCCGTCGCCGCTCTTGGTCCAGTTGCCGCAGGTCGTGTCGCCGCCCGCCGTGGAGTACATGCCCATGGGGTCGGAGCCGGTCAGCATGTCGTGCTCGTTCGGCTGGTCGCCCCGTCCCTTCACCTGCTCGCCTTTCTCGGTGAGCGCGGTCTCCTTGTTGATCTTGTTGTTCGAGGAGTGCAGGTCATTCACGTTTTTGGCGATCACCACGCCCTTGGCGTTGCGCCACGGGCCCTTGCCGATGCGATCGCGCGCGTTGACGCCGGCCGCGCCCTTGGGCTCGGTGGTGCTGAGATAGGCGTGCCAGTTGGTGAGCTTGGAGCCCGCGGCCTTGGCGAGCGCATTGCAGTGCTCATCGGCGCCCTTCAGGCCGCCGAGATCCGCGCCTTTGCCACTGCCTTCGCTCGTCACGAAGAAGGTCATCTGCCCGCCGCCGCCCTTCTTCGCACTTTCCTTCTTGTCCTGCGCATAGGAAGACGCCGTCATACCCGACGAAACCAGGAACGCTGCTGCAACGATTGCCGAAAGCTTCATGAAACCTCCGAGTGGTGGGGGGAGCCGAAGTCTTGCCGCAATCGGGCCAACAAACAAGGGTTCACTGCTATTCCCGGACGGGCTCGGCGTCATTCCCGACCCGGGTCGCCGCGCCAGCCGGTGTGAAGCGGGAAATAGAGACCGCGGCTCGCGCCGCCGAGCGCGGCGGCATAGGCGTCGAGCTGGGCGGCGTAGCGGGTGCGTTCCTGGTCGAGGAACGCCTCGACCGCCGCGCCTTCGTGCCGGCTGGTCTTGAAGTCGACCACCCAGAGCCGGCTGTCGCTGCCGCGGAACACTCGGTCCATCACGTACGTCCGCCGTCCCTCGGGGGCGTGGACGCGTATACGGTATTCGCTGCGCGCGAGCTCGTGCGGTCCGAGGATCCAGCGCCCGCGCTCGTCGGCGAGCGTGTTGCCGAGCGCCATGGCCACCGCTTCGGCCGAGCGCTCCAGCTCGACCGGATTGACCCCGCGGCGCTGAAGGTCGCGTGCGAATGTCCTCTTGAGCGAGGCAACACGCGCCGCATTCCAGCCGCGCAGCTCGTCCTCGGCGATGCGCTGCAGCCAGCGGTGCACGACCGAGCCGACGTGGCGCGCGGTCTCGCCGGCCCAGGAAAACTCGATCGGCTCGCTTTCGGTTTTCCCTGAAGCTTCACTCCAGCGTACAGGCTCCGGCGCGGCGACGCGCTCGACGTCGAGCGCGAGACGCGTGAGCGTCGTGAAAGGCGAGCGCGGCGCGTGCATGAAATCCATGGCGAGCTGCTCGGGCACCGCGCGCGCGTAGTACGGCTCCGCCACCGGCCACGCACGGGCGAGGAGCGAGCGCGGCGCCGGCGCGCGCGGCGTGCCGTCGTCTTCGCATTTCGTGCAGGCGAGAAGGTGCAGGCGATTCTCGGCGCGCGTCGCGGCGACGTAGAGCAGGCGCGCCGCCTCGAGATCTTCGGCTTCGACCTCGAGGTTACGGAGGTAGCGGTAGGCAAGATCCTCTTCCGCGCCGCTTTCCCTCATCGGGGCGAGAAGCAGACCGCTCGAGCGCTCTCTCCACAGGAAGAGGGGCGTGTCGCTGCGTCCCGGGCCCTTGTCGAGGCCCGGCACGATCACGGTGCCGAACTCGAGGCCCTTCGCCTTGTGGATCGTCATGATCTGGAGGTCGTCGTCGGTGGCCTCCAGGTCGGGCAGCGCGTAAAGCTGGTGCAGGCTCTCGTCGAGCGCGGCGAGGTCCTCGAGCTCGCCCGCGCGCTCGAGGCTCTCCAGCTCGTCGAGGTAGATCTCGGCGTCCTCGAGGTCGGTCGCGCTCGCGACGCAGGCCGGGCCGCCGAGCGCGAGCCATACGCCCTCGACCCGCTCTCGCAGACTCCCGCGGCCGCGGTTCGCGATCGCTTCACCCAAGATCTGGCGGAAGCGCTCGAGCTTTTTGCTTCCCTGGATGAGCTCCCACACGGTGGTATGGCGGTCGCCGCCGGCGATCGCGTGAAGATCGGATAGGGAAAGACCGCACCAAGGCGCGCGCAGGATGGAAAGCCAGGCGATGCGGTCGCCGGGATGCGAGAGCGCGCGCGTGAGCGCGTAGAGGTCCTGCACCACCTGCTTTTCGCCGAGGTGCTCGATCTCGATCGCGCGGAAGCGGATGCCGGCGGCCTTGAGCGCGGGGACGATGTCGGCGAGCGCGTCGCGCTTTCGCACCAGGATCGCGGTGCGGCCCTTCGCCTCGCGCACGAGCTCGACCACGCGCTGCGCCTCGGCCTCGCGGTCGGGCAGCGCGTGCCAGGTGGCGGCTTCGCCGCCTCGGGCTTTGTGTTCGGGATTCGGTGCGGCCGGCGAGTACGGCACCGCGCCCGAGGCCGGGTCGGCTTCGCGCGGCAGGATCCGGGAGAAGGAGGCGTTGAAGAAGGCGATCAGGTTGTTCTGGGAGCGGAAGTTGGTGGAAAGCGTGATCGGCTCGAGCTTCACGCCGCCGAGGCCCTTGTCGCGCGCCTGCAGGAAGAGCGCGACCTGCGCCTCGCGGAAACGGTAGATCGACTGCATCGGGTCGCCGACCAGAAAGAGCGTCCTGCCGTCCCCGGCGGTCCACCCGCTCGTCAGCAGCGTCAGCAGCTCCCACTGCGAGATCGAGGTGTCCTGGAACTCGTCGACCAGAATGTGCTTCACCCGGTAGTCGAGCGCGAGCAGAAGGTCGGTGGGCGCGTCGGGGCTGCCGAGCGCCCTCACCGCGCCTTGCGCGACCTCCGTGAAGTCGGCTTCGCCGCGCTCGCCGAACACCACCTTGAGATGCGCGGCGGCGTAGGGCAGCAGCCTGAGGATCGCCTCGAGCACTTCCCACTGGTAGTCGGTGTAGCGCTCGGGGGGCATCTCCTGCAGCGCGATCAGCGCCTCGCGCAGCCCAGGCGTCGCGACGAGCGCGGCTGGGGCTGCGGGTCTTTTTCGCCACTCCTTTTCCTTGGTGAGGCATTCGTTGGCCATGTCCAAGGACGCGTCCGGATGCACCTTCCTTGCGGCGGCGAGGATGCGCGCGCGCTCGAGCGCGAAGCTCGCCTCGAGCTTCGTCCGGGAATGCGCCACGCCGGCGGTGCGCAGCCACGGGTCGCGCTTCGCGAGCATCGAGGAGAGGAGCCACGCGGCGGTGCCGACGTTGTTGTCGAGGTGCGCGAGGAGCCGCTCGGCGTCGGGCGTCAGATCCTTGAGCGTGCGCAGGGCCGCTTCGCGGTAGTGCGGCCGCGCATCCTCCACGAGGTTCGGCTGGGCGCCGAAGCGCGCGAGCACCGGCATCTGGCGCGTGAGTGAGGCGCAGAGCGCGTCGATGGTCTGGATGCGCAGGCGGTGTCCGAGCTGCTTGGCCTCGGGCGTCGTTTCCAGCACGCGCTTGCGCATCTCGGCGGCCGCCTTGCGCGTGAAAGTGATGGCGAGGATCTCCTCGGGCCGCTCGACCGACCCGAGCAGCTTGAGGAAACGCCGGACCAGCAGCTCGGTCTTACCCGAACCGGCCGGCGCCTGGACGATGAACGAGCGCCTCGGGTCGAGGGCGGCCTCGCGGGCGGCGGCGTCGGGGAGATCGCTCTTTTTCACGGTTTACGGGCAAGAACTTTGCTCATATCCTCTTTTGGGGAAAAACCACGTGACCATCCAGCTCTACGACCTCGCCGCCGCCGAAGACGACCGGCGCTTTTCCCCCTACTGCTGGCGCACGAAGATGGCGCTCAAGCACAAGGGGCTCGAATTCGAGACGCTGCCGTGGCGCTTCACCGAGAAGGAGCGCATCGAGTTCACCGGCTCCACCACCGTGCCGGTGATCGTGGACGGCAAGCGCGCGGTGTACGACTCGTTCGAGATCGCGGTGTACCTCGACGAGGCCTATCCCAGCCGGCCGGGCCTGTTCGAGGGCACCGAGTCGCGCGCGCTTTCGCTTTTCATGCACCACTGGGCGGTTCGCTCCCTCCACGCACCGCTTTTGCGCGCGATCCTGCTCGACCTCCACCGCCATCTCCACGAGAAGGACAAGGCCTACTTCCGGGAGTCTCGCGAGAAGCGGCTTGGCGGTCGCCTGGAGGACGTCGGCGCAGAGCCCAAGAAGTGGCTCGCCGAGTTCCGCGGCGCGCTCGAGCCGCTGCGGCCGGCGCTGGTGCAGAACGCGTTCGTCGCGGGCAAGGGGCCCGGGTTCGCCGATTACATCGTGTTCGGCACGTTCCAGTGGGCGCGCTCGGTGTCGCCTCTGCGCCTGCTGGAGCCCGACGATCCGGTCTTCGCATGGCGCGAGCGCATGCTCGACCTCTTCGGCGGTTACGCACGCGAAACCAAGGGATATCCCGTTTGGGCCTAAGGGGAAAAAAGGGACAGTCCCTATTTTTCTCACTCCGGCCCCTCCTCTTCGTCGACTTCCTCCAGCACGTTGAACTTCTCGTAGACGCGGCATAGCGTCTGCAGGTCGCAGCGCAGGCAGGTCTTGAGATCGCGCTTCGGGTCGACGGCGGCGTCGCCGGCGGCGAAGCCGGCGCCGAGCGCCTCGGTTCCCTTCTTCCATTCGGCGAGGAGCGCGGGCCAGTTTTTCGCCGCTCTCACATTGGGAACGAGCTCGCGGGTTCTGCCAAAGCCGGTGAAGCGCATAGCGCCGCGCCGCAGCTTCGCGAACGCGACCGCGGCGAGCGCCTCCGGCGCCGCCACCGCATAGAGCGGGAGCTGCGGGTCGTCGGGGCGCGGCGGCTCCCAGTCTTTCGGCGTCACGCGGTAGCCGCTCTTGTAGTCGATGAGCACGTGACCGCCCTCGCCTTCGAGCAGGCGGTCCATGCGATCGATCCGGCCTTCGAATTCCACCTCGGCGAGGCGAAGCGTTCGCTTTTGCTCGACCGCCACGACTTCAAACGCTTTCCGGGTTTTCTCGATCTCGAGCCACTCGCTGGCGAGCCTCGCGAGACGCACGCGCTCGAGCTCGGCGAAGCGGCCCTCGATCCCGGCCTCCTTCACCGCCGCAGCCGCGGCGCGTTCGATCACCGGAGCGAGCGGCTGGCTCCGAAGCGCCGGGCTCGCCTTCAGCTCGGCCCAGATCTCGCGCATCAGCGCGTGCAGCAGCTTTCCGCGATCCGAGGCGTCCGGGCCCGCGAGCGGCGCTGCGAGCGGCAGGGCGGCGAGGCGCCAGCGGGCGAACGCGCGGAACGGGCACGCGGCCTGGTCGGCGAGCACCCGCGTGCCACCCCGCACGGGGCCCGGGGGCACCGCCGGGCCGCTTCCGTCTTCGATGTTGATCAGGTTTTTCCTGGAGAAAAGAGAATCGCGCAAGCGCGGGAATTCCGGAATTTCCAGCTTGCCGTCGGCAACCTGCGCGATGAGCGGGCTCGGCGCGAGGTCGCGGTCCTCTTCCTTGGCCGGCCAGGAGACGACGACCTCTGCCGCCGCGCCGAGCCATTCGTCGGTGAGCCGGCGGTCGAGCGCGGCCGAAGCCTCGGGCGAAGCCTGCGGCACTCCGGCCTTCTTCTGCAGCGCCACCGCGATGAACGGGTTCGGCCGTGCGTCGAGCGGCCAGGCTTCGTCGGTCAGGCCGCTTACCCACAGGCAGTCGAAGCGCAACCCCGCCGACTCGAGCACGCCGAGGATCTGGATCGGCGCGGCCGCGGCCTCCGTGGCGGGCTGGAACAGCGTGTCGGCGCAAAGATGCGCGAGCGAGGCGAAGGCCTGCTGGATCGGCACCGGCTTCGCGATGCGCTCGAGCTTCGCCAGCTCGGCGAGCGTCTCGTGCCATTTGGCGAGCGCCTGGAACTCGTCGGAATCGGTCGTGCGCTCGCCGGGAAAGCCCGCCGCCTCGAGGAGCGCGGAGAAATGCCGCGCCCAGCCGGCGTACGTGCTTTTCGATTCGGTCCTGAGCTGAAAGACCCTCTCCAGCCGTTGCCGCAGGAGCGGACAGGGGCCGACCGAGGCCACGAGCTTGGCGAGCGAGACGCTGGCGCTCAGCTTCTCGCGCAGGTCGCGGTCGAGGCGCGCGCGGCGGGTCATCTCGGTTTCGGCGCCGCCGAGAAACGGCGAGCGCACGATGCGGCTTCCCTCGGCGAAGTCGATTTCCTGGAACGACAGCCGAATGAGGCTCAGTGCGAAGTGAACCGGAGGCGCCTCGGCGAGCGGCTCGCCGAGCGAGACGTTGAACGGCATCGCGCTCTTCGGCATGCCGGGCAGGTTGCAGCCCGGCTGCATGACGCGCGAGAACACCCGCGCCACCTCCTTTCGCCGCCGGGCAAGTTCGGGGACGACGACGCCGATGCGGCTCCGCCCCTCCTCCAGGCGTGCGCGCGCCCACGCCGCGGCGCGCTCGAGCTCCTGGCGCGCCGAGCGGAACGAGAGCTTGATCGCACTGCCGGCGGCGCGCTCGGGAGCGCAGTGCGCGAGCGTAAAGGCGGCGAGCAGCTCGTTGGTCTGGGGCGGAACGATGTCGAATGCGTAAGCCACGAGCAGATTTGGGTTGGATGTTTTTGCCCCCTCTTTCTGCAAACCCAGAATCCAGTCCGGCAGCCGGGCGGAATCGATCTCGCCGCGTGTGCGCGCCTCGTACCTGCGCGCCCAGTCGCGGAACGCCTGCGCGTCGTCGCCGCCGGGACCCGCCGGGATGCGCCAGGCGTGCGCGAGCCGCCACGCGTCGCGGCACTGCGTCGCGGTCTGCGGGATGGAAAGAAGCTCCGAGCCGGCAAGGATCTCCTCCCAGATCGCCTGCTCCTGCGCGCCCGTGAGCAGGAGCGGCAGATCTCGCTCGGAATAGAACGCGTCCTCCCACAGCCGGACCATGAATGCCTCGAGCGGCAGGATGTCGGGCGCTTCCCACGCCGCGAGGCCGCGCGCCGCCTGGTGGGCGTCGAACTCCGCCATGAGGCCCTGCGAGAGGCGGCGATTCGGCGTCACCACCGTGGTGCGTGCGGCGTGGCCTTCTGCGAGGCGCGAGAACAGATCCGCTTTCGAAATTGCCTGCGCCATCGAGCCCCGAGTTTCTTACCTTTCGAGAATCGCCGTCACCCCCATTCCGCCGGCGGCGCAGATGGAGATGAGGCCGCGCCCCGAGCCGCGCTCGGCGAGCTGCTTGGCGAGCGTGGCGAGAATCCGCGCGCCGGTGGCGGCGAAAGGATGGCCGATGGCGACGCTCGAGCCCTTCGGGTTGAGCTTCGCCCGATCGATTTTCCCTAAAGCAGAATTTCTTTGAAGGCGGGAACGACAGTATTCCTCCGATTCCCAGGCCTTGAGCGTGCAGAGGACTTGCGCGGCGAAGGCCTCGTGGATCTCGTAGATATCGAAGTCCTGGAGCTCGAGGCCCGCGCGGTCGAGCATGCGCGGCACGGCGTAGGCCGGCGCCATGAGCATCCCTTCCTTCGGCCCCGCCATGCCGACGAAGTCCACCGCCGCGGTTTCCGAATAGGTCAGGTAGGCAAGGATCTTCCAGCCGCGAGTTCGGGCAAGTTCCTCTGAAGAAAGAAGCACCGAGGCGGCGCCGTCGGTGAGCGGCGAGCTGTTTCCTGCGGTCAACGTGCCCGCGGCGGAGCGGTCGAACGCGGTCCTGAGCGACGCGAGCTTCTCGAGCGAGGTATCCGGGCGCACGTTGTTGTCGTGGCGCAGGTCGTTGAACGGCACGACCAGGTCCTCGAAGAAGCCGGCCTTCCACGCCGCCGCGGCGTTGCGGTGGCTGGCGAGCGCGAGCTCGTCCTGCTCGGCGCGGCCGACGCGCCATTCCTTCGCCGTCTCCTCGGCGTGCTGGCCCATCGAGAGCCCGGTGCGGGGCTCGGCGATCCCCGGCGCCGAGGGCTTGAGATGGCCTGGTCTCAAGCCCAGCCAGGGGGAAAGGCGTTCTCCGGCGGTGCGCCCGTGCGCGCTCGTGAGGACGATCTTCTGCAGCTGCGGGCCGTAGGTGAGCGGGATGTCGCTCGCCGAGTCGACGCCGCCCGCGATGCCGCATTCGATCTCGCCCGCCGCGATGCGGTGCGCCACCTGCACCGCCGCGGTGAGGCTGGTGCCGCAGGCTCGCTGCACGTCGTAGGCTGGCGTCTCAGGGTGCAGGCCGCTGCCGAGCGCCGACTCGCGCGCGAGGTTCCAGTCGCGCGAGTGCTTGATGACGGCGCCGGCGGCGACCTCGCCGATTTTTTGCCTTTCCAGGTTGAAGCGGGAAACAAGGCTTTTGAGGGCCGCAGTCAGCATCTGCTGGTTGGTCGCCTCGTTGTAAGCGGTGTTGGCGCGCGCGAACGGAATGCGCACGCCGCCGACGATGGCGACCCGGCGCGAGGAGGTGGGCATGGGTTTAAACTAGCGCGAGGAGGAGCGATTGGAATGCACATCATAGCCAAGGTCGTGGCCGCGGCCGCGCTCGCAGCGGCGGCGGCGCCGGCCTGGGCGCAGGACTATCCGGTCCGCGAGATCCGCTCGATCTGCAATTTCGCCGCCGGCTCGGGCGCCGACATCATCGTGCGCTACTACAGCGACCGGCTTTCGAAGCTCGCGGGCAAGCCCGTGCTGGTGGAGAACAAGCCCGGCGTACAGGGCACGCTGGCGAGCGACTTCGTCGCCAAATCGAAGCCCGACGGCTACACCCTCATGATCACCCCGGCGAGCTCGACCCTCGCCACCGCGCCGTACATCTTCAAGAAGCTGCCGTTCGACCCGCTCCGGGACTTCGCCCCGGTGACGAGCGTCGCGTCGCTCAGCTTCGTGCTGGCGGTCGACGCCGCCGGCCCGATCAAGTCGATCGACGACCTGGTGAAGTCGCTGAAGGCGAAGCCCAACAACGGCTTTTACGGCACCGGCTCCAACACCGGGCAGGTCGCCGCGGAGCTCTTCAAGGAGAAGATGGGCCTCAGCACGGTTTACGTTCCGTACAAGGTCACCGTGGACGCGCTCACCGGCGTGGTCGGCGGCAGCGTCGACTTCATCTCCTACGACACCACCTGGGCGGTGACGCAGCATCCGCAGCGCATCCGCATCCTCGCGGTGACCGCGGCGAAGCGCCAGAGCGCGCTCCCGGACATCCCGACGCTCTCCGAGCTGGGCCTCGGCGAGTTCGACATCGCGCCGTGGTTCGGTGTCGTCGTGCCCGCCGGCACGCCGCGCCCTGTCATCGAGCGCCTCGCGGGCTGGTTCAACCAGATCACCAACAGCGACGACGCGAAGCAGTTCCTCGCGCGCGCCGCGCTCGATGCCTTCCCCGGCTCGCCCGAATCGATGGCCGCGCATCTCCAGGCCGAAGCCAAGCGCTGGGAGCGCTGGGTGAAAATGGCGAAGATCGACCCTCAATGATGTATGACCTGCTGATCCGGAACGGACTCGTAGTGGATGGCACCGGCGCGCCCGGGCGCCGGACAGACGTCGGCATTTCAGCCGGAAAGATTCTTTCGATCGAAGATCGAATTTCAGGCCAAGCCGCGAGAACCATCGAGGCGTCCGACTTAGTCGTCGCGCCGGGCTTCATCGACCCCCACACGCACTACGACGCCCAGATCTGCTGGGACGGCGCGCTCACGCCTTCGTCCTGGCACGGCGTCACCTCGGTGGTGATGGGCAACTGCGGCGTCGGCATTGCGCCCTGCCACCCCGGGGCGCGCGAAATTGCGATGCGCGACCTGGTGAACGTCGAGGCGATCCCGTTCGAGGTGCTCGCCGCGGGCATCACCTGGGACTGGGAGAGCTTCCCGCAGTACATGCAGGCCGCGGCGCGCCGCAAATGCGCGCTCAATCTCGCCTTCCTCGCGCCGCTCACGCCGTTCCGGCACTACGTGATGGGCGAGGCTTCGATGGAACGCGCAGCCTTTCCCTCGGAAACGTCCCAAATTACTCATTTGTTGGGTGAAGCGCTCGATGCCGGCGCCTTCGGTTTTTCCAGCACGCTCCTCAACCAGCACATCGGCTACCAGGGCCGACCGCTCGCCTGCCGCAATGCGAGCCGCGAAGAGCTCAAGGCCTACTGCAACGCGCTCAGGGAGCGCGGCAAGGGCGCGATCGAGATCGCGATGACGCGGCAGATCGGCGTGATGGAAGACCCGGAGCTGGAGCTGCTCGACTTCATGCTGGAGGAGTCGCGCCGGCCGATCACCTTCATCGCCATGTTCGACCGCGACGACATCCCGGAGGCGCTGCGCACGTCGCTCAGGAGGGCGCGCCCGATGATCGAGCGCGGCGCGCGGCCGCAGACCTCGCCGCTGCCGCTCACGCGCGAGATCAACATGCGCAATCCGTTCTCGTTCGCGGCGTTTCCCTCCTGGAAGCGCGTGTTCGAGGACAAGTCGAAGCAAGCCCAGGCCGCGGTCTACCGGGACGTCAGCTTCAGGAACCAGTTCAGGGAAGACCTGAAGCGCCCGGCCTCGTTCGGCAACTGGGCGAGGATCCGGGTTCACGAAGTCAAGAACCCCTCTCTCAAGAAGTACGAAAATCGAACTGTCGCAGAGATCGCCGAGTCCCAAGGCAAGGACGGCGTCGACGCGCTTCTCGACCTGACGCTGCAGGACGATCTCGACAACGAGTTCACCATGCAGTCGTTCAACACCCGCGTCGACCGCATGACCGAGGTCCTCAACGACCCGAGCATCCTCATCGGCCTCGGCGATGGCGGCGCGCACCTCGACATGCTGTGCGACTCGGCCTATCCCACCTACGTGCTGGGGACCTGGGTGAGAGAGCGGCAGGCGCTGACGCTCACCGAGGCGGTGCGGCGGATGAGCTCCGACCCGGCGGATTTCTTCGGCATCCGCGACCGCGGCCGCCTGAAGCCCGGGCTCGCGGCCGACATCGTGGTGTTCGATCCGGCGCGCGTCGGCTCGGCCGCGCGGATGGAGCGGCTCTACGACCTGCCCGGCGGAGCGAAGCGCATGGTGATGCGCTCGCAAGGCATCGAGTACACCGTGGTCAACGGCGCGCTCACCTGGGAACGGGGCGCGCTCACCGGCGCAGCCGCCGGTACGGTTCTGCGTTCGTAGAAAACGTCGTCCGTCCCTGATTTCCCGGTTTGAGCAAGGTCATCTATAAGGGCCCCGGTGGCACGGTCATCGTGCCGAGCGCACCGTTCCTCGATCGCGCCGACGGCGGACACGTGATCGTCAATCCGCCGCGCACGGTGTGGGAGCAGAGCGAGCTCACCCCGACCGAGCTCGCGCACTGGTGCTTCCTCGTGGGCGCGATGGGCCGCGCGATGATCGACGTTCTGCCTCAGCTTGAAGGCGGCTGCGTCAATTACTTCGAGGCGGGCAACTGGGCGCTGAACGACGCCGCGCCGCCGAAAGGACCCAAGCGCGCCCGCGACCACCGCCGCGTCCACATGCATGTCTTCGGAAGAAGCCGGAGCGCGCGGCATCCCTCGTGGCACTGGGGCGAGGCGCCGAAGCTGCCCGATTACAAGGACCGCAAGGGGTTCACGGCCGGTCTTGCGCCGCTCAACGCTAAGGAGTGCGGCGCGGTCGTGAAGCGCGCTCGCGAGATCCTCAGGAAGCGCTACGAGAAATAGGCTATTTTTCCAGCGGGCAGCGCTTGGGGTCGGCGAGCGAGACGGCCACGGCGTTCACCAGGCGTTCGCGCACGTCCTGCGGCAAGCCCTTCGGGCCGACCAGGCCGCGCAGCGAGGACATCTCGATGTCGTATCCCTGCTCGCGCGCGGTCGCAAGGCCTGGCGCGAGGT
>DATLUZ010000060.1:0-6824 GCA_035577785.1 Burkholderiales bacterium
AGCGTGAAGCCGCGCGCGCGACTGCGCTCGCCCGTCCCGTAAAAGACAAAGGGAACGGCAGCTTCCACTACCGTTCCCTCTTTGGCATTCACCTCAGCCTCCCAGACGGCGCCGGGTTCCCCTGTCGTTAACCTTAGTTGCGGGATCGGCGCTGAAGCGCTAGCTGATGCCGAGGGCGGTAAAGTTCGCCGTCGAACCGCCCGGGCCAGTGAGGACGCAGTCGGATTTTGCCGCACCCGCAGCCACAGCCGCAGAAGTGATCGCATAATCGCCCACGGCGCCAGGGAGCACCTGTCCCTGGAGCGTGTTTTTGACGTCGGTGCAGTTCGCAATCGCGACACCGTTCGCCGGGTTCAACGAGCGGTTAGCAAAGTTCAGCGCAGAACCTGAAGACAGCGCGCCAGCCACGCCAGCGGTCGCGGCGTTGCGCGCTTCGGTGCGCAGGTCCACGAACTGCGGCACGGCCACGACGGCCAGGATCGCCAGGATCAGCATCACGGCGATCAGCTCAATCAACGTAAATCCAGCATTCTTTGTCACGGCTTCTCTCCCTGTTTTCTAGGCCCCGATCCCCACGATCTAGGCGAGCAATGTCTGTCCCACAAACGATGCGATGCTAGCACTGGGTTTGTCCTGTAAATCAGGAACTAAGACGCAGATCGTGAAGCGTCACTGTAGAAAGATGCAAAGGCGAACAGCGCTTCGTCGCCGGAGCGGCTAAAAGCCGCGCGCGCGGCGTGAATTACTTCTCGGGGACGAGCCAGCGGTACGGCTCGATCGCGGCGAACTCGGCTCGGCGAATGCCGCGCAGCGGCTCGGCGAGCATCTCCCCGCCGGGAAGAACGCCTTGCTCGAGCCAGACCTTGAAGCGGATTTCGTTCTGAGGGTTGCGCGGTGATTCGAGGTGGCGGGCGCGCGCCACCCGGTAGACGAGCTGCTTGGCGGCGGTGTCGTAATACCAGCTGCGCGGCGATGCGAGCTCGAGCGGCGCCGTGCCGGCGAACTCGCCGGCGTAGATGTGCGGCTTGTCCGAGAGCCAGTTCATCGGGTTCTGCGCGGCGAGCCGCGGAATCTCCGCGTCGGCGTTGCGCACGAGCATGCCGGCGACACGTAGGTGAAGTCCCGAGCGCACGGCCGTGACCACCTGCTCCATGGACGCCTTCTCCGCCTGCTCGGCGTACTCGGTCAGGTACTCGAGCAGGACCGCGGCCAGCACCGCGATGACGACCACGACCACGACCAGCTCGACGAGACTGAAGCCCCGAGCGGGACGCAGGAGTGCAGTCGTCCGGCGCATGCGCTCAACGCCCGTGGATCATCGCCTTGCCGAGGCCCCAGATCGGCGTCAGCACGCCGAGCGCGAGGATCAGCACCAGCACCGCAAGGCAGACGATGAGGATCGGCTCGATCTGCGAGGCGAGATTCTTGAGGTCGTATTCCACGTCCCGCTCGTACATCCCGGCGATCTCGAGCATGAGCTCGTCCAGGGCGCCGGTCTCCTCGCCGACGTTGACCATCTGCAGCACCACCGGCGAGAACACGCCCGTGGCGATCGCCGTGCGCAGGATCGATTCGCCTCGCTCGACGCCGTCGCGCATCTGCTCGATCCGGCTGCCGATGTACTCGTTCTCGACCACTCGCGCGACGACTGACAGTGCCTGCACGAGCGGGACGCCGCTGCGGACCGAAAGCGCGAAACTGCGCGCGAACCGTGCGAGCGTCGCCTTGACGAGGATCTTGCCCGCGATCGGGAAGCGCAGCTTCGTCCGGTCCCACACATAACGCCCGCGCGGCGTCGCGACCCACAGCCGGAATCCGACGCCGGCGGCGATGGCTGAGGCCGCCAGCAAGGGCCAATAGCCGATCGTGAAGTTCGAAAACGCGATCAGCGCCCGGGTGAGCGGCGGGAGCTGGGCGTGGAATCCTTCGTAGAGCTGCGCGAACACCGGGATGACCCAGATGTTCACGATCAGCAATGCCGCGATCATCGCTGCTATGACGAACGTCGGATAACGCAACGCCGACTTGACGCGTCCGCGCATCTCGATGTCGAACTCGGTGTGCTGGGCGAGTCGCAGGAAGACCTCTTCCAGGTGCCCCGTCATCTCGCCGACGCGCACCATCGCGACGAAGAACGCCGAGAACACCTGCGGATGGCGCCGCAGGGCTGCCGAAAGCTCCTTGCCGCTTTCCAGGTCTCCGCGCACCTCCTGCAGCACGCGTGCCAGCGCCGGATTCGTGGCGGACTCCTGCAATCCGGACAACGCGCGCATGATGGGAACACCGGCGCGCAACAGGGTGTAGAGCTGCCGCGACATGAGCATGACGTCGGTGGGCGTCACACGCTCGCGCAGGCGCGCGAGCAGCGCATCGACGCGAAGCTCCGGCGACGCCCTGGCCGGCCGGATGTCCACCGGCGTGATGCCGGTGTTGAGAAGCTGGTCGGCGATGGCGACCGAGTCGGCGCCCTCGATGCGACCCTGCACCGCCTCGCCGCGCGAGTTGCGCCCCTTGTAGAGGAAGAACGCCACCTTCAATCCTCCACTTCGCTCGCGACCCGGATCACCTCGGCGACGGTGGTCTTGCCTTCGGCGGCAAGCGCGAGCGCGTGCGCTCGAAGGGTATGGCCGCGCATGCGCTCCTGCGTTGCCTGCATGAAGGCGGCTGGATCGTTACGGCTGATGGCGGCGGCGAGCGTCGTGTCGAGCTCCAGCAGCTCGTAGATGCCGCGCCGGCCCTGAAAGCCGGTGCCGTTGCAGTGCGAGCAGCCGCGGCCGCGCACGAACTTGGTCCCTCCCGCGAGCGGCTCCCGGGTCGCTTCGAGCCAAGCGTGCTCGTGCGGATCGAGCTCGTAGCTTTCGGCGCAACTCTCGCAGTTGACCCGCATCAGGCGCTGGGCGAGCACCGCGTTCAGCGAGGTCCCCACCATGTACGCCGGGATCCCCATGTCGATCAGCCGGACCGGCGTGCCGGCGGCATCGCGCGTGTGCAGAGTCGAGAACACCAGGTGGCCGGTGACCGCCGCGCGCAGGCCGATCTGCGCGGTCTCTTCGTCGCGCATCTCGCCGACCAGGATCACGTCGGGGTCGTGGCGCAGCACCGAGCGCAGCACGCGCGCGAACGTGAGCTCGATCTTTTCGTTCACCTGCACCTGGGTCACGCCGGCAAGCCGGTACTCGACCGGGTCCTCGACGGTGACGATCTTGCGCTCGAGCTTGTTGATCTCCGACAGCGCGCCGTACAGCGTGGTGGTCTTGCCGCTGCCGGTCGGCCCGGTAACGAGCAGCATGCCGCTCGAGCGCTGGCTCAACGCGCGGAAGCGCGCGAGCAGCCGCTCGGGCATGCCGAGCCGGTCGAGCCCGCGCAGGGCGCCCGATCGATTCAGCAGCCGCAGCACCACCGATTCGCCGTGTTGCGTGGGCATCGTGGAGACCCGCACGTCCACCTGCTGCTCGCGCACGCGCACGTTGCAGCGCCCGTCCTGCGGCAGGCGCTTCTCGGAAATGTCCAGCCCGGCCATCAGCTTAACCCGCAGCACGAGGGGCGCTCCGATCTTGGCGTCGGCCTCGGTCTGCAGGATCAGGATGCCGTCGATCCGGAAGCGGATCTGAACCCGGCGTTCCTGCGGCTCGATGTGGATGTCGGAGGCGTTGACCTGCGTCGCATCCTCGAACAGCGTCTGCAGCAGCCGCACGACCGGCGCGTCGTCGACGCTCGCGGCGAGGCCGAGGGCGCGGAGATTGATGGTCGCATCCGCCATGTCCTGCTCGAGCTCGCGCGCCAGCCCGGAAATCTGGTCGGTGCGCCGGTAGACACGGTCGATCGTCTGCAAGAGCAGCGCCTCGTTCACCACCGCGAGATCGATGTCGCGCTTGAGCACCCGCGCGATCTCGTCATAGGCGAAGAGGTCGCTCGGGTCGGTCATCGCGACGAGGTACGTGTTCTTGCGCTCCTCGAGCACGATGGCGCGGTGGCGCCGGGCTTGGGTCTCCGGCAGCTTGCGGGCGATGTCGGGCGGGATGTTGACGAACTTAAGATTGACGTAGGGGATGTTGAACTGGCGCGCGAGCCCCTCGCAGATCTGGTCTTCGGTGACGAAGCCGTTCTCGACCAGGATGCGGCCCAGCTTGCGGCCACTGCGGCGCTGCTCGTCGAGGGCGAGCTTGAGCTGCTCCTGGGAAATCAGCTTCTGTTGTACCAGCGTTTCGCCGAGGCGGAACTTCTCCGGTTTGCCCACGGAATCCTCTTATAGGCTTCTGTTCTTGTTAGATCGCGGGACCATAGACTGTTTGGCTGCGCGGAGCAATTCCTAAAGTCTCGCAGAACGTTAATTTTTCCCCCGCTTGCGCGCCAGATGTGCGGCAATGCCGCTCACCGGGAGGCCGCGCGCGCCGAGCCGCTCGAGGTCGCGCTTAGGCGTCGCGTCCCGCCAGGGTGAGAAATACGACCTGCCGCAGCACCACCAGGGCGATCGCCGAGAAATTTCCATAAACTGAATCGGGGATTGGCCTTACAATCCCGGCGCTGTCAGAACAACTCCGTCAGCGAGAGCGGCCGTTCATCAAGATGCTGCTGGCGTTCGCGGCGGCGACATCCGCGTGGGCTCAGCAGACAGCGCTTCCGGTCGATGGGATGTCTGTGGCGCAGCGCGCCGACCATCGCAAGCTGATGCGCGGCTACCTCGACACCTTCCGCATCCTGGGCCGGGCGAAGCTCTGCGGGCTGGAATTCGACGCCGACCCCTTCTTCCGCGAGCTCGCGCTACGTCACGGCGAGAACAGCGAGGAGCTCAGGGTCGCGGCCATCAGCTACAAGGCGAGCGCGGAGAACCTCACCGTCAGCCCGCAGGTCGATCCCGCGCCGCCCGCGCCGATGCCATGCGACGTCGTCGCGCTGATGGCTGACATGCGCCTGCCCGAGCTGCCGGCGTCGCTCGTGCAGCGGCACTAGGTCTGCGCCGTCAGCTTACAGATCTCTGGCGACGTCAGTCGCGGTGCAAATTTTCATCCTGGTGTCGACGATAAATTCAGCGTGGATCAGGGATTGGCCTTACAATCGCGGCGCGGTTGACAACAATCTGTGAGGCGAGCGCCGTGAGCGCTGAAAAGCGAGGTGGACAAACCATCCGCTGACCTGTACCACTCCTAACGCAAGAAATTCCATTCGTCCGCATGAACGCATTCACCTCTGAAAAACCACGCCGCTTTCCGTTCTTCACCGTCCTTCTGGTGATCGTCGTCGCCGCACTCGCGCTCGGCGGCTACTACTTCGCCCCGCGCTTCGAGCGCGAAGCACCCCAGATTTCGCTCACGCCGGACAGCGACGTGCTGGGGGTCGCGCCGCTGGAGATCGTGGTCCGCGACCAGGGCGCGGGGCTCAAGTCCGTGACCGCGACCCTGTCGGCCGCGGGCACGGAGCACAGCCTGGCGGCCGAGCAATATGCGCAGCCCGTGGGGGAAAAGAAGATCACGCTCGCCCCGTCCAAGATCGGGGGCCTCAAGGAAGGACCGGCGGTCCTGCGGATCAGCGCCCGGGACGGCTCCCTCTGGGGCTTCTTCAAGGGCAACGAGACCGTCGTGCAGAAGAACCTGACAATCGACCTCACGCCACCGACGCTCCAGCTCGTGGCCGATGACCGCTACATCAACTTCGGCGGGGTGGGCGCCATCGTCTACAAGCCCTCGCCCGACACCGTCACCAGCGGGGTGAAGATCGGCGATTACTTTTTCCCCGGGACCAAGGGACAGATCAAGGATCAGCCCGAGAACTTCTTCGCCCTCTTTGCCCATCCCTACAACGTGCCGCCCAGCGCGAAAGCCGTCCTCGTGGCGACGGACAAGGCGGGCAATACGCGCGAGATGCCGCTGGTCTACGAGCTGAAGAACGTCAACTACAAGAAAAGCACCATCGCCCTGACCGACAATTTTCTCCAATCCAAGGTGGTGCCCCTGGTGAAGGACGCCGACGCGCGGCAAGGCGCTGTGAAAGACGTCTTCGTCGCCGTCAACAAGAAGCTGCGCAAGGAGAACGAGGACAAGATCGCCGAGATCACGCGCAAGTCGACCGCGCCGATTCTCTGGAGCGGCGCCTTCGCGCAGCTCAGCAACTCGAAGGTCGAGGCGAACTTCGCCGACCAGCGCACGTATACCTACAACAAGGAGCCCGTCGACACCGCGTATCACGTGGGCTATGACCTTTCGGTCACCAAGCACTACCCGGTCGAAGCCGCGAACAACGGTCGCGTCGCCTTCACGGGCGACCTCGGTATCTATGGAAATACGGTCATCCTCGATCACGGCCTCGGCCTCTATACGCTCTACAGCCATCTGAGCGCCATCGACGTGAAGGAAGGCGACTCGATCAAGCAGAGGCAGATCCTCGGCAAAACGGGCGAAACCGGCCTCGCCGGCGGCGACCATCTGCACTTCGGCGTCTATCTGGACGGCGTCGCGGTCCTGCCGGTCGAGTGGTGGGACGCGAAGTGGATCCGGGATAACATCGAGCCCAAGCTCGAGGGGCGCAGCGGCGAGGAGATCGCGCAGGCGCAGGCGCCGACTCGAAAGGCCACGCGCAAGCGCCGCCGTTAGCCGTCGGGCTACTGAATCGGTTTCACTTTCCCCTCGCGCACGAGGCGGGCGTAGCGCTCGACGTCGTCGTTGAAGAATTTCCAGAACTCCGCGGCCCGGGCGGGGATCGGTTCGCCGCCTAACTGCGAGAGGCGATTCTTCATCTCGGGGGTCTCGATGCTCCTGAGCATCGCCTCTTCGAGGCGCCCCACGATCTCCTTCGGCGTCCCGTTCGGCGCAAACAGCCCGAGCCAGGCG
>DATLUZ010000061.1:0-17848 GCA_035577785.1 Burkholderiales bacterium
AACGCCGTCTTTCAGTACTCGGGCGGTGTCGCGGCCGAGCCGGGCCATCGCATCGTGCGCGTGCGGCTCGCCCGCGCGCTGCCGCTCGTGGAAGGCTTCCGCCTCGCGGAGCACACAATCCGCTCCGCCGGCCGGCCGATCGGCGCCTTCTGCGCATGCGAGCTGCGCTCACCGGCGCCCTTCACGGAACAGGGCTTCCGCGAATTCAACGAGGTGTACGCCGCGAAGCTGAAGGAATGGGCCCTCTACGACGGAAGCGTGAACCCGGTCGCGCGCAGCAACGTCTGCCCCGCCCTGAATCCGCCTTCACAGCCGTCCCTCCACGCTTTTTGCTACACCGACATTGACGGCGGAGAAAGTCGGAGCTTCATCGTCGCAGGAAGCGGCGAGGCGCCGGAAGGCAAGCCGAACTACCGCGACTTCATCGTCCGCCGCGGCGACGTGACCCCGGCGGGCCTGCGGGAGAAAGCGCGCTTCGTTCTGGCCACGATGGAAGCTCGCCTCGCGGCGCTCGGCTTCACCTGGGCCGACACCACCGCCACGCAGGTCTATACAGTGCAGGACCTGCACCCGTTCCTCGCCGACGAGATCGTGCGCCGCGGCGCCGCGAACGCCGGCCTCACCTGGCACTACTGCCGCCCGCCCGTCGTCGAACTCGAATACGAGATGGACTGCCGCGGCGTCGCGCTGGAACGCACCTTACCGACGTAATTCAGGTCGAACTAGCGCTTTCGCGCCTCGCGCGCCGCAATGGCCGCGGCGCGCGAGATCAGGCGGCGGGCCCGCTCGACGACCGGGACGTCGATCATCTTGCCGTCGATGGCGAACGACGCGCGGCCGGCGGCCTCGGCCTTCGCGTTTTCGGAAACGATCCTGCGTGCCAGCTCGAGCTCCTGGGCCGAGGGCGAATACTCCTGGTTGACGATCGGAACCTGCCCCGGATGGATGCAGCCCGCGCCCATGAAGCCGAACTGGCGCGAGCGCCGCACCATCCGGCGGAACGCTTCCCAGTCGCCGAAGCCGGCTACGCTCGCGATGAAGCCGAGCGGCATCAGGCCGGCCGAGCGCGCGGCGAAGATCATCTGCTGCTTCGGCATGAGCAGGGTTTCTTCCGTGGGCTCCATGCCGGCGGCGAGCGCGAAGTCCTCGCCCCCGATGTTCATCGCCGCGAGGCGCGCGCTGGCGCGCGCGATGGAGGGCATGTCGAAGAACGCGGCCGGCGTCTCCACCATCGCGATCAGCCGGGTGTGCCCCTCGGGCAGGCTGCGCTTCCCCTCCAGCCGCGCGATCGCGTCGTCGATCCTTTGCACATACGAGGCGTTTTCGGTCTTGGTGATCGCGATGCCGTCGACGTCGGCGCAAATGCAGAAATCCAGATCCTGGAGCGCGTTCTCGAGCGGACTGTTGATGCGCACCACCACGTCGGCGCCGCCGCGGCGCACCCGCCCGGCCGCATCCGCCACCAGCGCCCGGGCGCGCGCCTTCTCTGCCGCGGGGACGCTGTCCTCGAGGTCGAGCTGGATGCAGTCGGCACCGCGCGCGTGGGCCTTCTCGACGTACTTTTCCACGTTGACCGGCACGTAGAGGAGCGAGCGCCAAACCGGCAGCTCTCTCATTCTTCCGCTCCCGGCTTCGCTTCTCCTTCCGCGACGACGCCGGCCCGCACCAGCTCGGCGTATGTGCCCTGGTCGAGACCGAGCAGCTCCCGGTTGTGCTCGCCGAGCCTCGGCGCCCGCGCCCGGATCGAGCCCGGAGTGCCGAAAAGCCGCGGCACGACGTGCTGCATCGGGAAGCCGCCCATCTCGTCGTCGGGATACTCGGCGAGGAGCTCGCGCTCGACGAAGTGCGGGTCCTCGAGGATCTGGGCGGTGTCGTAGATCGGCCCGATGGTGACCTCGGCCTGCTCGAAGAAAGCGACGTTCTCGGCCTGCGTGCGCCGGGCGATGAATGCGCCGATGATCGCGTCGAGCTCGGCGGCGTGCTCGACGCGATCGGCGTTGGTGCGGTAGCGCGGATCGGCCACCAGGTCGTCGCGCCCGATCGCCCGAAAGGTCCGCTCGGCCATCTTCTGGGTCGACGCGGAAAGCGCGACGAAACGCCCGTCCCTGCAGCGGTAGACGTTGCGCGGCGCGGTATTGGTGGAGCGGCTGCCGGTGCGGGGCTTTACCCTTCCGGTTAGGCGATAGTGCGCCGCCTGCGGGCCGAGGATGGCGAAAAGCGGGTCGAGGAGCGCCAGATCGATCACCTGGCCGCGCCCCCCGTTCTTCTCCACCTCGCGCAGCGCGATCATCGCCGCCGAGGCGCCATAGAGACCCGCGACCGCGTCGGCGAGATACATCGGCGGCAGCACCGGCTCGCGGTCGGCGAAGCCGTTGATCGCGGCGAAGCCGGACATCCCTTCCACCAGCGAGCCGAAACCCGGGCGGCGGCGGTACGGCCCGTCCTGTCCCCATCCCGAGATGCGCACGACGACCAGCCGCTCGTTTCTCTTCATGAGAACGTCGGGTCCGAGGCCCATCGCCTCGAGCGTCCCCGGCCTGAAGCTCTCCACGAAGAGCGAGGCGCCCGGCACGAGCTCGAGCAGCAGCTCGCGGGCGCGCGGCTTGCGCAGCTCGAGGCACAGGCTCTTCTTGTTGCGCGCGTAGAGCTTCCAGTGAGTGGAGATGCCGTTCGTCCGCCAGGCGCGCAGCGTGTCGCCGGCGGGCGGCTCGACCTTGATGACCTCGGCGCCGAAGTCGCCTAGGATCTGGGTCAGCAGGTTGCCTGCGAACAGGCGCGAGAGGTCGAGCACCCGGACGCCGCCAAGGGTGCCCGGCGCACGGGGCGCATAATCGCGCTGTTTCAGGACCATGCGGCCAATGCTAAACGAAACCGGGATGGGCTCCTTCGCCCGCGCAGCGCTGCTCGCGATTCTGTGCCTGCACGGCGCCGCCTGGTCGCAGGCCTTCCCGACGCGCACCGTGCGCATCGTCATCCCCTTTCCGCCGGGCGGCACCTCGGACATCCTGGCGCGCACGCTCGCGCAAAAGCTCACCGAGGAATGGGGACAGCAGGTCATCGCGGAGAACCGCCCGGGCGCCGCCGGCAACGTCGCCAGCGAGTTCGTCGCGAAGCAGAGAGGCGACCCGCACACGCTGCTCATCAATACGGTCGGCACGCACGCCATCAATCCGGCGATCTATCCGAGCCTGCCGTTCGACCCGCTCAAGGACTTCACCCTCATCACCAACCTCGTCAACCTGCCGACGCTGCTGATCGTCCATCCGTCGCTGCCCGCCACAACCGCGCAGGAGCTCATCGCGCTCGCCAAGAGCAAGCCCGGCGCGCTGCAGTACAGCTCCGCGGGCAGCGGCTCGCAGCCGCACCTCACCGCGGAGATGTTCAAGAGCATGGCCGGGGTCGACCTTCTGCACGTCCCGTACAAGGGCGCGGGGCCGCAGCTCCTTGCGCTGATCAGCGGCGAAGTCGCGGTGACCTTCGCCACCGCCCCGGCTGCGGTGCCGCTCATCAAGAACAGGCAGGCACGCGCGATCGCCGTCACGAGCGCCGAGCGCGTGAGTGCGCTCCCGGACGTACCGACGCTGAACGAGGCGGCACTCCCCGGATACATCGCGGTCGGCTGGAACGGGCTTGCCGGGCCGGCGGGCATCCCGCAGCCGATCGTCGAAAAGATCCACGCCGCGGTCTCGAAGATCTACGCCATGCCCGACATGCGCGAGCGGCTGATCGGCCTCGCCGCCGAGCCCGCGATCTCCACGCCGGAGGAGTTCACCGCGCTGGTGAAGTCCGAGCTCGGCAAGTGGGCCAGAGCCGTGAAGGATTCGGGGGCGAAGCTCGAGTAGATGGATCGACCGATGACGAACGCCACTCCCAGCGCCGAGCTCGCGCGTTTCGTCGCCGGGCTCACGTACGAATCGCTTCCCCCGCGCGTAGCAGAGAGGGTCAAAGACATCCTGCTCGACGCGCTGGCGAGCGCCATCGCCGGCCGGCAGGGTGATGAATCGAAGCAGATCCGCGCGCTCGCCGCGGCGCTGGGAGCCTCGCACGAGGCGACGGTGATCGGCGGCGCGCCGCTCTCGCTCGCGGGTGCGACGCTGCTCAACGGCTATCTCATCACCGCGGTCACGGTGTGCGACGTGCACCGGCCGACGCTCTGCCACACCACCCCGGTGGCCGTGCCGCCGGCGCTCGCGATTGCGGAGCGCGACGGGGCGAGCGGGCGTGCACTCCTGTGCGCCGTGGCAGCCGGCCTCGAGACCACGGTGCGTGTCGGCCTCGGCACGAACTATCCGGCGTTTCGCGCCCGAGGGTGGCACTCGCCCGGCGTCATCGGTCCCTTCGGCGGCGCTGCGGCGGCAGGCAAGCTGCTCGGTCTCGACGCCGAGCGGCAGCGCAATGCCTTCGGTCTGGCCGGCAGCCAATCGGCCGGCACCTTCGCGCAGTGGGGCACGCCGACGATCAAGTTCCACCAGGCGCGCGGTGCGCTTTCCGGCCTGCTCGCGGCCCTGCTCGCCGAGCAAGGCTTCCTGTCCTCGAACGAAGTGCTCGCGCACAAGGACGGCGGGCTCTTCAACGCCTACTCCGACGGCGGCAACCCGGAGGCGGTGACCGACGAGCTCGGCACGCGCTGGGAGCTCGAGTCCATCGCGCTTCGCCTCTGGCCGGCGGGAAGCTCGATCCAGACGGTCATCAGCTCGCTTCTTGCGTTGATCAACGCTCATGGGCTGAGACCCGATCGCATCGCCAGCGTCCGCGTCGGTCTATCCAAGACCGTGTACGACATGCACGGCACGCTCGCCTGGACCGACAAGTTCACGGCCCTGCTCTCTACGCCGTATGTTGCTTCGATCGTGCTGCACGACCGGCGCTGCTGGCTCGACCAGTTCGAGCCGCGGCGCTTGCGGGACCCTGCCGTCGGCGCCTTCGCGCGCGAAAAGGTGAAGGTCGAGACCGACCCGAAAGTGCAAGGCACCGGCGCTGCGGTCGAGATCAGGACCACCGACGGCGCGGTGCATTCCGACCGGCGCGCGGCGCCGAAGGGCGATCCCTCCGATCCGCTGACGCGGGGGGAGATCGAGGAAAAGCTGCGCACCGCCGCCGCGGGCTTCCTGCCCGACACCACCGTCAAGCGGATCTTCGCGCTGGTCGCCGATCTCGAGCGCGTGGCCGACGTGCGCGAGCTCGCGGCCGCACTGCGCGCGCCTGCATAATGGCGCCATGACCATCGAAAACCCGGCCGCGTTGCGCGAGCTCTCGTCTTGCGGGTGAAGGTCCAGGCCGCCTACCTGCACTGCGCCAAGGCGTTCATGCGCTCCAGGCTCTGGGATCCCGCGTCGCTCGTTGAGCGCTCCGCATTGCCGACCCTGGGGCAGATGTTGAACGACCAGACAGGCCTCCAGCTCGCGTCCGAGACGCAGGACGAGATGGCCAAGCGCTACGCGCCGGAGCTCTAAGAGGAAATCATCAACAAGGTAATTGCAACGCTCGCCGTCCTCGCATTGGCCGGCGCCTGCGATGACTCCAGTCAGCGGCAAGCGAGCAAGGCGGGTCCTTCCGGTTCCGCGGCGAAGGCCGCCCCCAATGGCCGCCTGCAGCAGCTCGTGGCATCCAATGCCACGGTGATCGGCTACCTGTACACCCCGGACAAGCCGTACGTGATCGCGTCCTTCAACAACGGCACGCTCCAATGGCGTAGTGATCCGAAAAGTCCGCCGCTCGCCCAAGGCGCGGTCGATTACTTCACCGAGCCCGACAAGACCTGCGTCGGCTTCGAGTACAAGAACGTTTCCATGCCCGGCCGCGGTCCGGAGCGCTACCTGGTCTGCGAGGCGACCCGCACGATCCAGCACTCGAACAGCCTGCCGCGCTCGCAGGACTTCTATCTCGATGCAGGCACGATGTTCATGGAGTACGAACCGCCCGCGGGAACCGGCTTCGTTCAGTACTACTACGCCGCTGTCTCGAAGTAGGCGCTACGCCGCTTTCAGGAGCAGCCGCACGTCGTGCGCGATCGACTCGGCGCTCGCTTCGGCATGCGCTACCAGGCGAAGCCGTCCGCCGGGATCGAAGAGGAACACCGGTATCGAATGATGCTCGCCCACCTCAACCTTGAATTCGGCGGCGGTTCGCGCCGTCGCCGCGGTGTCGCCGTAAAGCGCGAGAAAACTCTGGTGGAACGAGCGCACATACCGGGCGAGGACCTTCGGCTTGTCGTGCTTCGGATCGACGCTGACGAACAGAACCTGGACGCGCTTGCCGTCCTCGCCGAGAAGCCGGACCGACTCGCCCAGCGTCGCCAGCGTGAGCGGGCAGACGTCGGGGCAGCGTGTGTAGCCGAAATAGAGCGCGACGACCTTGCCGCGGAACTCCGCGAGCTCGTGCGGCGCGCCGTCCGCGCCGGCGAGATGAAAGTCGCGCCCCCAGGTCACGCCGGCGACATCGGTCGCCTCGAATTCAGCGTCCTGAGACCCGAGCCGCAGAAAGACGGCCGCCGTGATCGCCACCACCGCCGCCAGCGCGGCGAACGAAACAACCATGCGTCGCGCGTTCACAGGAAGCTGTACTGCGCCGAGAACTGCAGCCGGTTCAGCGTGCCCGAATCGCCGCCGGTGACGACGCGCCGCGCGTGGATCAGCTCCGCACCCACATCGAAGCCGGCCACCGGGCGCCAGATGAGGTTGAGGTGCTCCGAGCGGTCGGCCTTGTTGATGCCGGCGAACGTGTCGACGGGCGGCGCCGAGCTCGCGGCCGACACCTCGAGCGTAGAGCGTAGCGTCGGCGACCAGAAATGCCGGTACGCGACATAGCCGCTCGCCTGCGGCGCGAGATGCAACTCGCCTGCCGCATCGACATAGCCGTCGGGGAAGAAGCCGCCGACCTGGTAGCGGCCGATCGCATTCCCGAAGTTGAAGTCTATGCGCAAGTCGTCCTTTCCCAGCGTCGGCACGATGCCGGTCAGCGCGAAGGCGCCGCCCCATTTCGCGCTCGAAGCGGCCGGCGCGGCGGGCGAATCGACGTGAATCTCGCGCGCGAGGACGCCGATGCTGTAGAGGCCGCGCCCGGCGGCGAGCTTCACCCGGCCGACGAGGTCGGGGACGTGATCGCTGTCGGAGCGGAAGGTCGTCGACTTGCCCGGGACGGCAAGCACCGACTCGGGGTTCTCGGCGGAGACCGACCACTCGCCCGAGCCGAACGGCTGCGTCCAGCGCACCTGCGCCTGCCGCACGAACAGCTCGCCGAGCGCGCCGCCGAAGTCGAGCGTCTCGGGGTAAGCGTCCTGGTTGAAGAGATTCGTCCAGTATTGCCCGGCCGAGAAGCCGCCGAGCGCGCCGTACGCATGGCGCAGGCGAAAGCCGCTCGAGTTGGTGGAGGTCTCGTTGCCGTTCGGCAAGTCGCCGAAGAAGTCGCCCTCGAGGTACGTCGTGAGGTCGCCGCGGCTGGTTGGCGTGCTGGTGCCGAGCGAGAGCCGCGTCTGCCGCGCGTGCAGCGTCACCTGATTTTCCTTGTGCGCGCCGGCATCCGGGCCTACTGGAATGAGGCTCGGGCTGAGCATCTGGTCGCCGACGCTGTCGACGCCGGTGCTCTTGTCGCTCAGAATGGCGTCGAGCTTGATATAGCCGCCTAGCGTGACCGAGGTCTCGGTGCCAGGGAATAGGAACGTCGGTTTGCCCTCTGCGCCAGCGGTGCTGCCGAATCCGCCGAGGGCGGCGGCGACGGCGATCGGCGCGCCGGCTTTCATGATGCGTTTCACGATCGAGCTCCTCGAAGTTGGGCTGATGCGCTGCCTTACCGCCCAAGGAGCGACATGCGTCCCGAATCGAAACAGCGCGGTGTTTCGGGAATAGGCCGTGGTTCCCCGAGGTATGCCGGATCAGGAAGCAACGCCCCTCTCCCCTCCATTCGTTGCTTCTTCGGACGGCGCCTGAGGGCGCCGTCTTTTTTTTCACGGACGGACCGTCATGGAAGCGTTTCTCGTTTCGACACTCGCGGTGGCCATCGGCGAGCTCGGTGACAAGACGCAATTGCTCGCGCTCGTTCTCGCGGCGCGGTTCCGCCGGCCGGTCGCCGTGATCCTCGGCATCCTGTGCGCCACGATCGCGAACCACGCTTGCGCCGGATTTGCGGGCGCCTGGCTGCGCGGCATCCTGAGTGTGCAGCTGCTGCGCTGGCTGGTCGGCGTGAGCTTTCTCGCGGTCGCGGCCTGGTCTCTAGTGCCTGACCGGATGGACGACGATCAGGCCCCGGCCGAGGGGGGCAGCGCGTTCCTTGTCACGGCGGCGGCGTTCTTCTTCGCCGAGTTCGGCGACAAGACGCAGGTCGCGACGCTGATGCTCGCCGCGCGCTACGACAATCTGATCGCGGTGGTCTGCGGCACTACACTCGGCATGCTCTGCGCTGATGCGCCGGCGGTGGCGCTCGGAACTGCACTTCCCTTCGCCCTTCCGCTTCGTGCCGTGCGCCTCGCGGCCGCGGCGCTCTTCGGCGCGCTCGGTGCCGCAGCGCTGCTTGGCTTCAGCCCGTTCTGAGGTTTGTTACTTCGCGGCGGCGTAGGCGGCCGCGAAGTCCCGCATCTCGGCCGCGTTCAGGTCTGAGACCGCCCAGAACGCCATGCCGCCGTCGTTCCAGTGCAGGACGTTGTAGCCGCGCTTCGCCAGGCGGTGCACCGGCTGCGCGCGCGCGCCTTCCTGCAGAGGCCAGACGAAGAGGTTGATCATGTGCTCGCGGTGGCGGTAGACGAGCACCGCGACCGGCCGCTGGTCCAGATAGTCCAGCCGGCCGCCGACCAGCGGAAAGCCCACGCCGGTCAGGTCGGTCACGGGCGGCGAATAGTCGAGCCGGCTGCTGAGCCAGGGCTTGACCGAGTGTTGGTCGGAGCTCGCCACGTCGGCGAGATGGCCGGTGACGACTGAGCGCGCGTGGCCGGCGATCACACGCTCGCCCGTCGCTTCGTCCTCGCTCACCGACGCGTATTGGATGGCCGCGGTCCACGAAAGGAGCGCCGTCGCCGCGACCGCCGCGCCCATCGGCAGCCACTGCTGCCAGGGAAACCACGGCTTCCTCTCCCTGGCGGGAGCCACGCGCGCGCGGATGCGCTGCGCGAGCCCCGCGGAGGCATCGTGGTAGGTGGCATGGCTGCGAAGCGCCGATTGAAGCGCCGAATGCTCGGCATAAGCCTTCTTGCAAGCGTCGCACGTCGCCAGGTGCCGGTCGACCTCCATCGCGCTCGGCAGGTCGAGCTCCTGGTCAAGATACGCGTGCAGCCGGGTACGGATGTCCGTGCAATCCATGGTCATGACTCCTGCGCCTGCCGCAAATACTGCAGCAGGAGCTTGCGTGCGCGCGCAATGCGCGACATCACCGTTCCAAGCGGAATGCCCGCGATGGCGGCGATTTCCTTGTACGAGAGGCCTTCCAGCTCGCGCAGTACGATCGCCTCGCGGAACTCCTCTGGCAGCCGCTCGAGCGCGCCGTTGACAAGGCGCTTTGCGTCTTTTTCCTGGAGGAGCTGGTCGATCGGGCTGGCGCAGCGATCGCCGCTCGCCTCGATCTCGCCCGCGTCGAATGACTCCTCGTCGAAGGGCACGGCGAGCGTCGCGACCTTGTTGCGCTTGAGCCAGGTGTAATAGGTGTTGCGCACGATCCCGAGCAGCCAGGCGCGGCCGTCCTCGCCGTGGAAGCTGTCGATGAACTTGAAGGCCCGCAGGCAGGCCTCCTGCACCATGTCCTCGGCGTTGCGCTCGTCGCGCGTGAGCCAGCGGGCGAAATTGTAGGCCGCGTCGAGGTGTGGAACGAAGAAGCTCTCGAAGCGCCTGACCCTGGTTTGATCGTCCAAGCTCGAGGCCTCCCTTGAGCCTCGCGTCCCGCTATTGGGCCCGATGGCCTCTCCTCCAGGCGAGGCGCGGGCAAAAGCTCGAATTAAGGCCATGCGCCCTATACCGGGGCTTGTGGAGATTTATTCCCGGGAATTTCCGCACCCGGGACCCGGTACTTAGGGCCGTGGGTCCAGCGACCTACATTACCCCGATCAGGAGAAGCGAATGACAAGCGTAATCGACAGGCGGCAGTTCCTCCAGCTTGCCGGCCTCGGCACCATCGGCGTGGTTTTCGGCTCGGCGCTGCCGGGCATGGCGCGCGCCGCCGGCCAGGACGACTTCTACTTCGTACAGCTATCCGACACGCACTGGGGCTTCGAGGGCGCGCCCAACCCCGACGCCAAGGGCACGCTGAAAAAGGCCGTCGCCTCGGTCAACGCCTTGAGCGAGCAGCCGGATTTCATCGTGTTCACGGGCGACCTGACCCACACGACCGACGACCCGGTGGAGCGCCGGCGCCGCATGGCCGAATTCAAGGACATCGTGAGCGCGCTGCGGATCAAGAACGTGCGGTTCATGCCTGGCGAGCACGATGCCTCGCTCGATTCAGGCAAGGCGTTCAAGGAATTCTTCGGCGCCACCTACTACACCTTCGACCACAAGGGCGTGCATTTCATCGCGCTCGACAACGTGTCCGATCCCAGGGCGCTGATCGGCGAGGAGCAGCTCGCCTGGCTCGGCGCCGATCTGAAACAGCAGCGGGCCGACGCGCCGATCGTGGTCCTGACTCATCGCCCGCTCTTCGACCTGGCGCCGCAGTGGGACTGGGCAACGCGCGACGGCGCCAAGGCGGTCGAGCTCCTGATGCCCTTCAAGAACGTGACGGTGTTCTACGGCCACATCCACCAGGAGCACCACCACATGACGGCACATATCGCGCACCACGCGGCGAAGGGGTTGATGTTCCCGCTGCCCGCGCCGGGCTCGCAGCCCAACCGCGCGCCGCTGCCCTGGGATCCGGCGCAGCCGTACAAGGGTCTCGGTTTCCGCAGCGTCGATGCCGAGCTGAAGGAAGCGGCATACCGGATCACGGAATACCCGGTGATCAAGGCCTGACGCCATGAAGCTCAACGCAAGGACATTGCGCATCGCAGCCGGCGCGGCCGCGCTCGGGCTCGCCTCGATCGCGACCTACGTCGCGGCCCAGCCGGCGCAGCCGAAGGAAAGGATCATTCGCATCGACGCCAAGCGCTTCGACTACACCCCCGGCGAGCTGACGCTGAAGAAAGGCGAGGCGGTGATCCTCGAGCTCACCTCGCGCGACGTGCTGATGGGCTTCAACCTTCCGGAGTTCAACCTGCGCGCCGACATGATCCCGGACAAAGTCACGCGCGTGCGCTTCGTGCCGGACAAGACCGGCAGCTTCACCTTCCTGTGCGACATCTTCTGCGGCACCAAGCACGAGGAGATGAACGGCCGGCTGACGGTGATCGAATGAACGGGCGCCGCGTATTCATCTGCAACGCAGGCCTCCTAGGCAGTGGCGTCCTCATGCCATTTCTGACGAAAGCCGCTGAGGCCGCGCAGCTCTCGAAGGCCGAAGTGCAGTACCGCGACCGGCCGCACGACGGAAAGGACTGCGACGACTGCGTGCAATTCGTGGCCGGGGAAGGACCCAAGGTGGCAGGCTCGTGCAAGGTGGTCGCGGGCGTCATCAGCCCGCACGGGTATTGCCTTGCGTTTACGCCGAAGCCTCCTGGCTGACCCGGAAAATCGGAACTACGTCCTTAGGGTGCGGCCCCCTGGCGGTGCATCATGATTCGCGTTAGCGGGGGGAAGATGACCAAGATGAAGAAAAAAGACAGCACCGAAGTGATGCGAGTCAGGCAGTCGGTCGAGCGGAACAAGGTCCCACTGATCGTCTGCACGCTGCTTGCCATCGTCGGCGTCATCGGATGGCTGACGACGCTCTAAGTTGATTTAGGGCTTGACGAACTTCAGCACGAATTCGTCCTTCGGCATGGGCGGGTCGGGCGTGTTGCGATCGCGCGGATCGGCAGGATTTCGCAGGAACTGACCCTCCTCGGCCAGCTTGAAGCCGGCGGCCTCGATTTCGCGCCGCACTAGCGCTTCCTCGACGCGGTGCAGCGTGCCGCCTTCGGAAATGCCGGTGCCGGCGCGGCCGGAATGGTCGGCCACCACGTACATCCCGCCGGGCTTCAACGCCGCGAATGCGGCGCGGTTCATGCGCGCGCGGTCGACGCCGAAATAGCCCAGGTCGTGGTAGTTGAACATCAGGGTCACGAGGTCGAGCGCGTTCGCCGCCACCTCGGGCGGCGCCGGGTCCTCGAACGGGCGCACCACCGGGACGATGTTTCCGGCCGCCGGATTCTTCATCCTCTCGGCGAGGCGCTGCGCGCTGGTTAGCCGCGGTGCCGCCGGCGCGGGCACGGCGCCGCCTTCGGGCGCGGCGGGCTTGGGGCGATTCGGGTCGGGCGGCGCGCTCTGCCCATAGACCCTGCCGGAGGGGCCGGCGGCGCGCGCGAGGAGCTCGGTGGTGTAGCCGCCGGCGGCGGCGAGATCCATCGCCACCATGCCGGGACGCACGCCGATGAAGGCCAGCATGAGCTCGGGCTTGCGGCGACGGTCGTTCGTTCGATCGGCGTCGCTGCGGTCGGGGCTCGCGACGATTGCGGCGATGCGTTCCCGGCTGATCGGCCCGGCAGCCGGTATGGTCGATTGGCACGCTGCCGCAAGGATCACAGCGAACCACGCAAACGAGCGGTTCATGGCGAGGTAGGATCGCATTCTGCCCTATCGCGAGAATCGAAAGATGAAAGCTTTAATCCTGCTGCTGTCCACATTGGTGGTCGCACCCGCGGTGGTCGCACCCGCGCTCGCGCAGAACTACCCGACCAAGCCGATCCGCATCCTGATCGCGCAGGCGCCGGGCAGCGCGACCGACGTCATCAGCCGCGTGGTCGGCAACCGGCTCTCGGAGAGTCTCGGCCAGCCGATCGTGATCGAAGCGCGGCCGGGCGCCGGCGGCGTGGTCGGAACCGAGGCGGCGGCGCGCTCGACGCCCGACGGCTACACGCTTTTCATGGCGAACAATTCCACGCACGGCTCGAATCCGGCCGTGTATCCGAAGCTGCCCTACGACGCGGTCAACGACTTCGCGCCCATTGCCTTCGTCGCCTCGGTGCCTTATGTGCTGGTGGTCGATCCGTCGCTGCCGGTGAAGAGCGTCAAAGACCTCTCCGCGCTCGCGAAAAAGAGCCCGGGCAAGCTGAACTATGCCTCGGCAGGCAACGGCAGCACCCACCAGTTCTGCGGCGAGCTGCTGAAGTCGATGGCCGGGATGGACGTGCAGCACGTTCCGTACAAGGGCTCGCCGCCCGCGGTCGCGGGGCTCCTCGGCGGCGAGGTTGCGTTCATGTTCGCCAACGTCGCCGACATCGGACCGCAGATCAGGAACGCCAAGGTCAGGCCGATCGCCGTCACTTCCGAAAAGCGCGCGCCTTCGCTGCCCGAGGTCCCGACCATGGCCGAGGCCGGCCTGCCGGGATTCGAGATCCTGTCGTGGTTCGGGCTCCTGGCGCCCGCGGGCACGCCGGCGCCGATCGTCGCCAGGCTGAATGCCGAGACCGTCAAGGTCCTGGGCCGCTCCGACGTGCAAGCCGCGCTTGCGAACCAGGGCCTCGAAGTGAAGCCCGGCACGCCCGCCGAGTTCGCCGCGCACATCAAGAGCGAAATCGCCAAGTTCACCAAGATCGCCAAGGCCGCCGGCATCAAGGCTGAATAGCTGCGTGGCCGGAGCCGCGACCGTCGTCCTGAGCTCGCTCGCGCTCAAGGGCGTGCTCGAGAAATCGCGGTCCGCCTTCGAAGCCGCGCTCGGGCCGCTCGAACTGCGCTTCGACGCCACCCAGGCGATCCTCGAGCGCCTGGCGAAAGGAACCCGCGCGGACCTTCTGATCCTCACCGCCGAGGCGCTGGAGGACCTGCGGAAGGACGGTGCCGTGACCGAGGTCCGGGCGCTGGGCAGCTCGGGCGTCGGGCTCGCGGTGCGCGCGGGCGCGGCGAAGCCCGACATCGGATCCGCCGAAGCGCTGGTGCGCGCGCTTCTCGCTGCAAGCTCGGTCGCGCATTCGAAAGTCGGCGCGAGCGGCCTCTATTTCCGCAGCCTCATCGAGCGCTTCGGCATCGCCGACCAGCTGAAAAAGCGCATCGTGGTGGAGAAAGGTCCGGTCGGCCTGGTGGTGGCCGCGGGCGAGGCGGAAATCGGCGTGCAGCAGCTCTGCGAGCTCGCCCCCGTGCGCGGCATCGACATCGTCGGACCGTTTCCGCCGCCGCTGCAGACACTGACCTACTTCTCGGCCGGCATCGCTGCGCAGGCAAAGAACCCGCAAGCCGCCCGGCAGCTGATCGGCCTTCTCACCTCTGAAGAAACGCGCGCCGCGATGATTGAAGGCGGAATGCAGCCCGCCGCAGACCAGCCCAGGGATTCGTTCTAGACCCCCACTGGGGTCAATGCAAAGTTGTGCAATACGCGCCGGCTCGAGTCGTTCGATGGCTATGATCGCCGCCCGAGATCGACCACCTGGGGAAGAGCGATGCCGCAGCAGTTCGCGACGGAGATAGGCAGGCGGCCCAGCCGCATCGACTGGGCGAACGACCAGGAGCTCTTCTACTGGGCGATGAAGTGGCGGGTGAGGAGCGAGGACATCAAGGACGCCGCGCTCTCGGTCGGCTCCAACGTTCGCAAGATCGAGGCTTTTCTGCGCAACAAGGGTTGGCTGCGCTAGACCTGCCTAATCCGATACGGCGGTGAGCGACGCGATCTCCTGCGTCGAGAGCTTGAGCTCGGTCGCCCGGGCGAGGCTGTCGACCTGCTCCAGGCTCGTCGCGCTCGCGATCGGCGCCGTGACGCCGTCGCGCGCGATGAGCCAGGCGAGCGCGACCTCGGCGGGCTTCGCGCCGTGCGTCCGGGCGAGCGCATCGAGCGCCCTCAGGATGCGCAAGCCCCGCTCGTTGAGATATTTTTCGACGCCGTCCGCGCGTGCGCTTCCCTTCAGATCGGCCTTCGAGCGGTACTTGCCGGAGAGAAACCCCGAAGCGAGGCTGTAGTACACGATGACGCCGACGCCCTGCGCGATGCACAGGTCGCGTAGCGGCCCTTCGAACTTGCCGCGCGCGCAGAGGTTGTACTCGGGCTGCTCGGCTTCGTAGCGCGGCAGCTTTTTCGACTGCGCGGCATCGAGCGCCGCGCGCAGCCCGGCGGCGGTGGAGTTCGAGCCGCCGATCGCGCGCACCTTTCCCGCCCGCATCAGCGCGTCGTAGGCGCCGAGCGTTTCCTCGATCGGCGTGGCGGCATCCGGACGGTGGCTGAGGTAGAGGTCGATACGGTCGGTGCGCAGGCGCCTGAGCGAGGCTTCGACGCCGGCGGCGATGCTCTTCGCCGAAAGGCCCTTGCCGTCGGCGCCGGGCGCCGCGCCCACCTTGGTAATGAGCACGATCTCGTCGCGCCGCGCGGGCGAGCGCTTGAGCCAGTTTCCGATGATGGTTTCCGATTCGCCGCCCTTGTTGCCGCTCACCCAGCGCGAGTAGACGTCCGCGGTATCGATGGCGTTGAGGCCGGAGTCGACGAAGCGGTCGAGCAGGCGGAAGGCGGTGGGCTCGTCGACGGTCCAGCCGAAGACGTTGCCGCCCAGGACGAGCGGCGCGATGCGAAGGCCCGAGCGGCCGAGGGTTCGAAGACCCATGGAAGGCTTAAAGCGAGGCGGCCGCGAACGTATCGCAGTCCTGCGGCCGGCCGGAATCCAGGCCGCGCTTGAACCAGCGCACGCGCTGCGCGGACGAGCCGTGCGTGAAGGACTCCGGCACCACGCGCCCCTGCGCCTCTTTCTGCAGACGGTCGTCGCCGATCGCCGTCGCGGCGTTGAGCGCCTCGGCGATATCGCCCGAATCGAGCTGGTTCATCGTGCCGGCGTGGTGTCCCCATACGCCGGCATAGCAGTCGGCCTGGAGCTCCATGCGCACCGAGACGCGGTTCTGCTCGGCCTGCGAGCGCGCGCGCGCCGCTTCCATCTTCTGGAACGCCCCCGTCAGCTTCTGCACGTGATGGCCGACCTCGTGCGCGATTACGTAGGCCTGGGCAAAGTCCCCCGGCGCGCCGAACCGTCGCTGCAAATCGCGGAAGAACGAGAGGTCGAGGTACAGCCTCTCGTCGCCGGGACAGTAGAACGGCCCCATAGCCGCTTGCCCCATGCCGCACGCAGAGCGCACCTGGCCCTCGTACAGGACCAGCGTGGGAGCGCGGTAGCGCGAGCCCGAGCGCGAGGCCAGCGTGCCCCAGACATCCTCGGTGCTGCCGAGCACCTTCGAGACGAACTGCCCGATCTCGTCTTTCGGCGCCCCGTGCGGCGCCTCGCGGGAAGAACCGGGACTCTGGGTCGCCACCTGCTGCGCGACGTCCGAAACCACCGCGGGATCGACGCCGAGGAAGTAGGCGACGAGCGCGATGACGATGCCGCCCACGCCCAGGCCGCCGCCGACCATGCCGATGCCGCGCCGGTCCTCGACGTTATCGCTTGCGCGCTGCTCATCCAGTTTCATTGAGGGCTCATGTTGCAGCGTGAGGAGCAGGTTTCGTACCGCCCGATTTTGGAAGCGGCATGAAGAATTCGGACTATGGACGCCGCCCGGATTACCGGATAAAAGTCGACCCGCATGGCCATCCTGCGCGTCATCTACGAAGACGAGCCCGACTTTCCGCCGACCGTCCACCATCCGGACGCGGTGCGCTACCAGGTAGGCAACTACTGGGTGGACGCCGTGGGCGGGAACCCCGCCCAGGAGGAGGTCGACAAGACCCTTGGCGAGCTCGGCGGGCTCGTCTACAAGCGCCGCGGCGACGAGCGCGCGAAGCTGGCGCAGGAAATCATCGAGAGGGTCAAGGCGCCGTGGTGGAGCCCCGACTAGCGAGGAGCGGGCGCAGGGTGGCGCGGGCCCGGCGCAGGAGCGCCTCCGTGGTGCGCCAGTCGATGCAGGGGTCGGTCACGGAGACGCCGTAGCGCAGCTTCGAGCGGTCCTCCGGAATCGGCTGGCTCCCGGCCTCGAGGTTCGATTCCAGCATCAAGCCGACGATCGATCGGTTGCCCTCGACGATCTGGTGCACGCAATCGTTGAACACCAGCGGCTGGAGCGAATAGTCCTTCATCGAGTTGGCGTGCGAGCAGTCGACCACGATGTTGGGAGCGAGCTTCGCGCTTGCGAGCGCCTGCTCGGCAAGCTTCACGCTGACGGTATCGTAGTTCGGCCTGCCGCCGCCGCCGCGCAGGACGAGATGGCCATAGGCGTTGCCGCGCGAGCGGATGATGCTCGTGCGGCCCGCCTGGTTGACGCCGAGGAAGCCATGCGGCTGCGCCGCCGAGCGGATGGCGTTCACCGCGACCTCCAGCCCGCCGTCGGTGCCGTTCTTGAAGCCGACCGGCGCCGACAGGCCGCTCGCCATCTCGCGGTGGGTCTGCGATTCGGTGGTGCGCGCGCCGATCGCGTACCAGGTGATGAGCTCGGCGAGGTACTGCGGGCAGATCGGGTCGAGCGCTTCCGAGCCCGTCGCCAGGCCGACCTCGGCGATCTGCATGAGGAGCTCGCGTGCGCGCAGCAGCCCCTCGTCGATGCGGAAAGAATCGTCCATCCGCGGGTCGTTCACGAACCCCTTCCAGCCCACCGAGGTGCGCGGCTTCTCGAAATACACGCGCATCACCAGCACCAGCGTGTCGCCCACCTCGTCCGCCAGGCGGCGCAGCCGCCCCGCATAGTCGAGCGCCGCGGCGGGATCGTGCACCGAGCACGGCCCCACGACGACGAACAGCCGGGCGTCCTTGCGCTCGAGGATCGCGCGCAGAGCGTCGCGGCCGGCGAGCACCGTCTGCGCCGCGCGCTCGGTGAGCGGCAGGCGCTCCTGCACGTCCTGCGGCGACGGGATTTCCGCCATCGCCTCGACGTTCAGGTTGTCGACGAGCGCTTCGAGC
>DATLUZ010000062.1:0-13456 GCA_035577785.1 Burkholderiales bacterium
CGACGCGGTTCCTTTCCACCATCCAGATCGGCATCACGTCCATCGGCATCCTGAACGGCATCGTCGGCGAAGCCGCCTTGGCGCCGGTGCTCGCCGGATGGCTGCACGCGCGCGGCCTCGAGGGAAGGTTCGTGGAATACGCGGCGACGGCCGCGGTGGTGGTGCTAATCACGTATTTCTCCATCGTCCTGGGCGAGCTCGTGCCCAAGCGCCTGGCACAGCTCGATCCGGAGGCCGTGGCGCGGCGCGTGGCTCGGCCGATGGAGCTGCTCGCGCGGATCGCGCGCCCGTTCGTCGCGCTGCTCGCCGGCTCGACGCGGCTCGTGCTGCGCGCGCTCGGGCTGAAGGACGCGCAGGCGCGCCCCGTGACCGAGGAGGAGATCCACGCGCTACTGGTCGAGGGCTCGGAGTCCGGCGCGATCGAGGAAGAAGAACACGACATGGTGCGCAACGTGTTTCGCCTCGACGACCGCCAGCTCGGCTCGTTCATGGTGCCGCGGCGCGAGGTTGTCAGCCTCGATGTCGCCCTGCCCTGGGAGGAGAACGTGAAGCGCCTCGAGGATAGCGGGCACACCCGCTATCCGGTGGTGCGCGGCGGGCTGCGCGACATCGTCGGCGTCATCAGCGCCCGCAACCTCTTGAGGCGCGCGTTGCGCGGCCAGCCGCCGCAGTGGGAAAGCGATCTCCAGCCGCCGGTGTTCGTGCCGGAGAGCCTGACCGGGATGGAGCTGCTGCAGAACTTCCGCGCTTCCGGGGTGCAGCTTGCGTTCGTCGTCGACGAGTACGGCGAGGTGCTCGGCATCGTCACCCTGCGCGACGTGCTCGAGGCGATCACCGGCGAATTCCGCTCCGCGCGCGCCGAGGACCAGTGGGCGGTGATGCGCGAAGACGGCTCCTGGCTGCTCGACGGCCTGATGCCGATCCCGGAGCTCAAGGACCGGCTCGGGCTCAAGGCGCTGCCCGAGGAGGAGCGCTACCACACGCTGAGCGGCCTGCTGATGATGCTGCTCGGCCGCCTGCCTCAGACTGGCGACCGGACCGACTGGGACGGCTGGCGCTTCGAGATCGTCGACATGGACGGCAAGCGCATCGACAAGGTGCTCGCCGCCGCGCTCAAAAGCGATACCCCGCCCGCAGCTCGATGAAATTGATGCCGGGGTTGGGATGCGCGATCCCGCCGTTGGAAAGGTGCTGCAGCCGCAGCGACGCGTCATAGCTCTGCTGGGGCCCGAACCGCACCCCCGCGCCGAGATGGTCGCCGTACTGGAAATGGGTGGAGAAGTCGGTGTCGGCGTTGATGCGCAGGTTCGACAGCAGGTGGAAGCCGATCGCTGCCTCGAAGTAGGGCACGAGTGCCGTGCGTGCGGCACGCTCGAGGCGGAACACGGGGGTGATCCCGAGGTCCCAGACCTCCTGGTGCGGCTCGCCGGGCTTGAGCGGGCCGCTCCAGCGTCCGAGCTGCAGGTCCCAGTAGGCGCCGAGGGTCCACGAGCGCTCGGCGAACCAGCGCCGCTGCCAGCTCCATTGCAGGCCGGCGCGCCACAGGTCGGTGTCGTCTTCGCCCTGGCCCACCTCGAAGGACACGCCGTCGAGCGCATGCGCGCTTGAAACGAGGCCCGCACTTGAAACGAGGGCGACGAGCGCGGCCGCGAGCGTTTTTCGTATCATTGCTGCAACCGGATTCAGGAAACCATGGCCCAATACGTTTACACGATGCGCCGGGTCGGCAAGGTCGTCCCGCCCAAGCGCACCATCCTCAAGAATATCTCGCTGAATTTCTTCCCGGGCGCCAAGATCGGCGTACTCGGGCTGAACGGCTCGGGCAAGTCGAGTCTGCTGAAGATCATGGCAGGCGCGGATGAAAACTACGACGGCGAGGTGATCCGCATGCCGGGCATCCGGGTGGGCTATCTGGAGCAGGAGCCGCGTCTGCCCGAGGGAAAAACCGTTAAGGACGCAGTGGAGGAGGCGCTGGGCGAGACCGCGGCGGCCAAGAAGCGCCTCGACGAAGTGTATGCGGCGTACTCGGAGCCCGACGCGGACTTCGACAAGCTCGCCGAGGAGCAGGCGCGCCTGGAGGCCATCATCAACGCAGGCGGCGCCGACGAGCTCGAAGTCGCGGCCGACGCGCTGCGCCTGCCGCCCTGGGAGCAGAAGGTGGACGTGCTCTCGGGCGGCGAGAAGCGCCGGGTCGCGCTCTGCCGCCTGCTCTTGTCCAGGCCCGATCTGCTCCTGCTCGACGAGCCGACCAACCATCTGGACGCGGAGAGCGTGGAATGGCTCGAGCAGTTCCTGCAGCGTTTTCCGGGCACGGTGGTCGCCGTAACGCATGATCGGTATTTCTTGGATAACGCCGCGGGGTGGATCCTCGAGCTCGATCGCGGCTACGGCATTCCGTGGGAGGGCAACTACTCGAGCTGGCTCGAGCAGAAGGAAAAGCGCCTGCAGCTCGAGGCGAGCCAGGAAGCCGCGCGGATCAAGGCGATGCAGGCCGAGCTGGAATGGGTGCGCCAGAACCCGAAGGGGCGGCAAGCGAAGTCGAAGGCGCGGCTCGCACGCTTTGAAGAATTGTCTTCCTATGAAACTCAACAAAGAAACGAGACCCGGGAGATTTTTATTCCCGTCGCCGAGCGCCTGGGGAACGAGGTCATCGAGTTCGCAGGCGTGTCGAAGGGCTACGGCGATCGCCTGCTGATCGACAAGCTCTCGTTCCAGGTTCCGCCCGGCGCGATCGTGGGCATCATCGGCCCGAACGGGGCAGGAAAGTCCACGTTGTTCCGCCTCCTCACGAAAAAAGAAAAACCCGATGCCGGGACGATCACGCTCGGAAGCACCGTGAAGCTCGCGCATGTCGATCAGGCGAGGGACGCGCTGCAGGGCGCGAAGACCGTGTGGGAGGACGTTTCGGGCGGGCAGGACACGATCACGGTGGGCAAGTTCCAGATGCCGTCGCGCGCCTACCTCGCGCGCTTCAATTTCCGCGGCGCGGACCAGCAGAAGCTCGTAGCCCAGCTCTCGGGCGGTGAGCGCGGCCGGCTGCACCTCGCCAAGATGCTGGTCTCGGGCGCCAACGTGCTGCTGCTCGACGAGCCCTCGAACGACCTCGACGTCGAGACCCTGCGCGCGCTCGAGGAGGCGCTGCTCGAGTTCGCCGGCTCGGTGCTCGTGATCTCGCACGACCGCTGGTTCCTCGACCGCATCGCCACCCACATCCTCGCGGCGGAAGACGACTCGCAGTGGCGGTTCTTCAACGGCAACTACCAGGAATACGAGGCGGACAAGAAGAAGCGCCTCGGCGAGGAGGCCGCGCGCCCCCATCGCATCAAATATAAAGCTCTGAAGAAATGAAAATCGAGATCTAACCTCTGTTCACAGCAGCGGGGCGAAAAGGCGCGCGATCCCGTCGCGCAGCTTGATCGCGGGCGGCCGCGCGTTGACTTCGTCGAGGCTGACGCGGCGCGAGCCGGCGCGGCGCTCGACGATGAGCTGGTCCATCCAGCGGCCGAACCGGCGGCAATACGACTCGACGTTGAACTCGAAGTTGAGGCGCAGGCTGCGCGCATCCCAGTTGCCGGAGCCGAGGAAGGTCCAGTGCGCGTCGACACACATCAGCTTGGAGTGGTCGAACGGTCCCGGCCGCATCCAGACCCGGCAGCCGCGGTCGAGCACCTGCCAGAGCTGGTGCACCATGGCCCACCGGACATGGGGCAGGTCGGTTTCCTCCGGCAGGACGATGTCGACGTCGACGCCGCGCAGCGCGGCCGCGTCGAGCGCCGACACGATCCCGCCGTCCGGGAGGAAGTACGGCGTGCAGATGCGCACGGTGCGCTGCGCCGCGTTGATCGCGCCGAGGTAGGCCCAGCGCAGCCGCTCGAAGGACTCGTCCGGGCCGGCTTCGATGCCGCGCGCGAGCGAGTCGCCGGCCGGTTCGATCTGCGGGAACCACTCCGGGCCGCGCAGCGCCTCGTCGGTGGTGAAGAGCCAGTCGTCCGCGAATACCTCCATGAGGTGCGCCACGACGGGTCCGCGCACGCGGAAATGCGTGTCGCGATAGGGACGCACGCCCCAGTAGTCCCGGTCGATGTTCATGCCGCCGGTGAAGCCGAGCCCGCCGTCTACCACCAGGATCTTGCGGTGGTTGCGCAGGTTGAATGCGTTCAGCCGCGCCGGCACCACGGGCGGGTTGAAATCGCCGACCGGCACGCCCGCCTGGCGCAGCCGCTTCGCCGGGGAATGCAGCGAGAAGCGGCAGCTCACGTCGTCGATCAGGACGCGCACCGCCACAGCGCGCTGGTGCGCGCGGATCAGCGCATTGACGAAGTTCGCGCCGATGCCGTCAGCGTGAAAGATATACGACGAGAGCGCGATGGAAGCGCGTGCTTCGTCGATCGCCTGCAGCATCGCCGGATAGGTCTCGGCGCCGTCGACCAGCGGCTCGATCGCATTGCCTGGCAGGAGCGGCCGCTCGACCACTTCGCCGACCAGGCGAGCGAGCGGCACGAGCTCGCTGACCGGCAGGCGCTCGTCCGACCCCGAGGTCGTGCGCACGCGGACCAGGTCGCGGCGCAGGCGTGCGGCGCGCCGCTGCACCCGGTTCACGCCGAAGAAGACGTACAGGATCCCGCCGAGGATCGGCAGCAGCCACGCGAGCAGCACCCAGAGCGCGGCCGAGCGCGGATCGCGCTTGTAGATGACTGCGTGGCCGGCCGTGAGCAGGGCCACGGCGAGCGCCACGACGCCAAAGACAAGGTCGAAGGGACGGCTCAACCGTCGAAGAGTAGGACAAAATCAGGCCGACTGCTGCGAACCAGCGAGGTCGGCGGAAAAGAGCGCGGCTTGCACCGCGATGTCGCCGCCGATATTCTTGAGCGAAACGCGCATAGATATAAACCCCTTACAGCTTGAAGCGCGAAGTCTTGGCCGGGATCAAATGCGGCAGGCCGGCCGGAACCGACCATCAGCATAGGGAATTCATGACCGAGAAGATCAACCGCCGGCAATTCATCCTGCGCTCCGCAGCCTCGGCCGCCGCAGGAGCAGGGGGCGCGCTCCTCCCCGCGCAGGCCCAGAACATCGTCACCGATGCGAGACAATCCCAGCTCAAGTGGTCGAAGGCGCCGTGCCGCTTCTGCGGCGTGGGCTGCGGGGTCAACGTGGCGGTCAAGGACGGCCAGGTCGTCGCCACGCACGGCGATCCGCAGGCCGAAGTGAACCGCGGCGTCAATTGCGTCAAGGGGTACTTCCTCTCGAAGATCATGTACGGCGAGGACCGGCTGACGCGGCCGCTCCTGCGCATGAAAAACGGCCGCTACGACAAGTCCGGCGAGTTCACCCCGGTAACCTGGGACCAGGCCTTCGACGTCATGGCGCAGAAGTGGAAGGCCGCGCTCAAGGCGAAGGGACCGTCCTCGGTCGGCATGTTCATGTCAGGGCAGTCGACGATCTGGGAAGGCTACGCCGCGGTGAAGCTCATGAAGGCGGGCTTGCGCTCCAACAACATCGACCCGAACGCACGCCACTGCATGGCGAGCGCCGCCGTGGGCTTCATGCGCACCTTCGGCATCGACGAGCCGATGGGCTGCTACGACGACATCGAGCAGGCCGACGCCTTCGTGCTGTGGGGCTCGAACATGGCGGAGATGCATCCCATCCTGTGGCAGCGCATCGCCGACCGGCGCCTCGCGCACCCGCACGTCCAGGTGGCGGTGCTCTCCACGTTCGAGCACCGCAGCTACGACCTCGCCGACCAGACGCTGACCTTCACGCCGCAGACCGACCTCGCCATCCTGAACTACGTGGCGAACTACATCATCCAGCGCGGCGCGGTGAACAAGGACTTCGTCTCGAAGCACGTCGCGTTCCGCCTCGGCAATACCGACATCGGCTACGGCCTGCGCCCCGAGCACGAGCTGCAGAAAGCGGCGAAGAACGCCGCCGACCCGGGCGGCTTCAGGCCGATCTCGTTCGAGGAGTACGCGAAGTTCGTGTCCAAGTACGACGTCAAGTACGCCGCCAAGCTCTCCGGCGTGCCGGCGGAGCGGCTGCAGAAGCTGGCGCAGCTCTACGCCGATCCCAAGACCAAGGTGATGTCGTTCTGGACCATGGGGTTCAACCAGCACACGCGCGGCGTGTGGGCGAACCACATGATCTACAACCTGCACCTCCTCACCGGCAAGATTTCAACGCCGGGCAACAGCCCGTTCTCGCTCACCGGCCAGCCGTCGGCCTGCGGCACCGCGCGCGAGGTCGGCGTGTTCGCGCACCGCCTGCCCGCCGACATGGTCGTGACGAACCCGAAGCATCGCGCCATCGCCGAGGAGATGTGGAAGCTCCCGGCCGGAACCATTCCGGAGAAGCCGGGCTTTCATGCGGTACTGCAGAGCCGGATGCTGAAGGACGGCCAGCTCAATTGCTACTGGACCCAGACCACCAACAACGTCCAGGCCGGCGCCAACGCGGCGAACGAGACCTGGCCGGGGTTCCGCAACCCGGACAACTTCATCGTCGTCTCCGAGGTTTATCCGACGGTGACCACCGCGGGCGCCGACCTCGTCCTGCCGAGCGCGATGTGGGTCGAGAAGGAGGGCGCCTTCGGCAACGCCGAGCGGCGCACGCAGTTCTGGAACCAGCTCGTCAACGCGCCGGGGCAGGCGCGCTCGGACCTGTGGCAGATCATGGAATTCTCCAGGCGCTTCAAGGTCGAGGAGGTCTGGCCGCCGCAGCTCCTGGAGAAGAAGCCCGAGTACAAGGGCAAGACGCTCTTCGACGTGCTCTTCCGCAACGGCGAGGTCGACAAGTTCCCGAACTCGCAGCTCAACCCGGAATACGCGAACGACGAAGCGAAGGCGTTCGGCTTCTACGTGCAGAAGGGCCTGTTCGAGGAATACGCGCGGTTCGGCCGCGGCCACGGCCACGACCTCGCGCCCTTCGACACCTATCACAAGACCCGCGGCCTGCGCTGGCCGGTGGTCGACGGAAAAGAGACCCGGTGGCGCTTCCGCGAAGGCGAGGATCCTTACGTGAAGCCGGGCACGGGGTTCCAGTTCTACGGCAACCCCGACGACAAGGCCTACGTCTACGCGCTGCCCTACGAGCCGCCCGCCGAAGTACCCGACCGCGACTATCCCCTGTGGCTCGTCACCGGTCGCGTGCTCGAGCACTGGCACTCGGGGTCCATGACGCGCCGCGTGCCAGAGCTCTATCTCGCGTTCCCGAACGCGGTGGTCTACCTGCACCCCGACGACGCCAAGGTGCTCGGCGTGCGCCGCGGCGACGAGGTCGAGATCGTCTCGCGCCGCGGCAGCATGAGCACCCGCGTCGAGACGCGCGGCCGCAACAAGCCGCCGAAAGGCGTGGTGTTCGTGCCCTGGTTCGACTCGAGCCAGCTCATCAACAAGGTGACGCTCGACGCGACCGACCCGATCTCGCTCCAGACCGACTTCAAGAAGTGCGCCTGCAAAGTGGTGAAGGTATGAAGTTGCTTTTGGGATTGTTGTTTGTTCCCTTCACGGTCTTGGGGCAGCAAGACCCCCTCCGCGGTGGGGCGCGCGTGGACGAGGTGGGCAAGGCGGCGCCGATGGTCAGCGCCGAGAACAACGACAAGAAGCGCGTGCGCTCCTACGCGATGCAGCCGCCTACGATTCCGCACAAGACCGACAACTACCAGGTCGACCGCTTCGCCAACAAGTGCATGGCCTGCCACGCGCGCACGCGCGCCGGGGAGACGCAGGCGACGCCGATCAGCATCACGCACTACATGGACCGCGACGGCAACTTCCTCGCCGATGTGTCGCCGCGGCGCTATTTCTGCGAGCAGTGCCACGTGGTGCAGATGCAGACCGAGCCGGCGGTCAAGAACCGCTTCCAGGACGTCGATTCGCTCATCAGGAAGCAGCAGAAGAAGTAACCGATGCGCGACCTCGCCGGCCGCTACTGGCGCACGCTCACGAGCCCGAGCGAGTACTACAGCCTCGGGTTCCTCACCATCGGCGGCTTCATCGGCGGCATCGTGTTCTGGGGCGCCTTCAACACCGCCATGGAGTTCACCAACACCGAGCAGTTCTGCATCGGCTGCCACGTGATGCGCGACAACGTGTACCAGGAGATCCAGCCCACCATCCACTTCACCAACCGCTCCGGCGTGCGCGCCAAGTGCGCCAACTGCCACGTGCCGCACGACTGGACCTACAAGATGGCGCGCAAGATGCAGGCTTCGAAGGAGGTGTGGGGGTTCATCTTCGGCACCATCAGCACGCGCGAGAAGTTCGTCGCCAAGCGCCGCGAGCTCGCCGAGCGGGAATGGGCGCGCTTCAAGGCGAACGACTCGCTCGAGTGCCGCAACTGCCACGAGTTCCAGGCGATGGACTTCACGCGCCAGAGCAAGCGCGGCGCCGACGCGCACTCCGGCTCCCTCGCCAGCGGTGACAAGACCTGCATCGATTGCCACAAGGGCGTCGCCCACCGACTCCCCGACATGGCCGGCCAATGACCCGTCGCCCCGCAACGACTCCCGAGGCGCAACAGCGCAAGACCGAGGAATGGCGCACCTGGGTCTTCTTCACGGTGTTCCTGGCGCCCATCCTGGCGGTGCTGGCGGTGAGCGGATGGGGCTTCGTAGTCTGGATGTACCAGCTTTTCGCCGGTCCGCCGACCTACTGACGAGAAACTATCCGGGCGCTGCGGCGGTCAGTTAGAAATATGCACGTGATGCCGCGCGCGAGGATCGAGGACTACGCCCTGATCGGGGACTGCGAGAGCGCGGCTCTCGTGGCGCGCGATGGGTCGATCGACTGGCTATGCCTGCCGCGCTTCGACTCGCCAGCGTGCTTCGCCGCGCTCCTCGGCGAGCCGCGGCACGGCCGGTGGAAGATCGGTTGTAACTCAAGAACGACGAAAAGGCGCTATCGCCCCGACACGCTGATCCTGGAAACCGAATTCGTCACCGACAGCGGCGCGGCGACGCTCATCGACTTCATGCCGGTGAGCGACGGGCGATCGGATCTCGTGCGCATGGTCGTGGGCACGCGCGGCCGCGTTGCGATGGAGATGGAGTTCATCCTGCGCTTCGACTACGGCGCCTCGGTGCCGTGGTTAACCAGGACGCACGAGGGCAAGGGCATCCGCGCGATCTCCGGCCCGGACAAGGTGGTGCTGTGCGCTCCGGTGCCGCTCGAGAACCGAGACATGAAGACTCGCGCCGAGTTCGAAGTTGCGGCAGGCGAGACTCTCTCTTTCGTCCTGACGCACGGCGCTTCGCACGTCGAAGTGCGCACCCCGGTCGATCCGGGGCGCGCGCTCGAAGACACCGAACGCTTCTGGCGCCGGTGGGCGGGGCAGTGCAAGCTGTCCGGTCCGTGGGACGCGCAGGTGCGCCGCTCGCTCATCACGCTGAAGACGCTCACCTATGCGCCGACCGGCGGCATCGTGGCGGCACCGACGACCTCGCTTCCAGAGCGCCTTGGCGGAGTGCGCAACTGGGATTACCGCTACTGCTGGCTACGCGACGCCACGCTGACGCTGCTCGCGTTCCTCGACGGCCACCTCCACGAGGAGGCGCGGTCCTGGCGGGAATGGCTGGTACGCGCGGTGGCCGGCAGCCCCGACCAGATGCAGATCATGTACGGCATTGCCGGCGAACGGCGCCTGGCGGAGTGGGACATCGCCTGGCTCCCTGGCTACGAGCGTTCGGCGCCTGTGCGGGTGGGCAACGCCGCCGCCAACCAGCTTCAGCTCGACGTCTACGGCGAAGTCATCGATGCGCTCTACCAGGCCTGCAAGTCGGGGCTGGCACGCGACGACGTCGCCTGGGGCCTCCAGCTTGCACTGCTCGCGCATCTGGAAAGAGCATGGGTCGAGCCCGACTCCGGCATGTGGGAAGTGCGCGGGCCGCCGCGCCACTTTACCTATTCGAAAGTCATGGCCTGGGTCGCCTTCGACCGCGCGGTGAAGATGGTCGAAGGGATGGGGCTGCCCGGTCCGGTCGAGCGCTGGCGCGAGCTGCGCGACCGCATCCACCGCGACGTGTGCGAGCGCGGCTACAGCGAGCGGCGCCGCGCGTTCGTCCAGAGCTACGGCTCCGAGGGACTCGACGCGGCGCTGCTTCTCATTCCGATCACCGGCTTCCTGCCGGCGACGGATCCGCGCGTGCTGGGTACGGTCGACGCGATCCAGCGGGAGCTCACCGTCGACGGATTGGTGCAGCGCTACTTGACGCACGAGGGCCTGGACGGCTTGCCGCCGGGCGAAGGGGTGTTTCTCGCCTGCAGCTTCTGGCTCGCGGACAACTTCTGCCTGCAGGGCCGCCGGCGCGAGGCGCGGGAGCTGTTCGAGCGGCTGCTCGGCCTCGCGAACGACGTCGGCCTGCTCGCCGAGCAATACGATCCGGCGGCGCGCCGCTTCCTCGGCAACTTCCCGCAGGCCTTCTCCCACGTGGCCCTCGTCAATACGGCCTTCAACCTTGGCGAGGAGGAAAAGCCGGTCGAGCAGCGCGCGGAGAAAAGGGCCGCCTAGGCGTTTTCTGCCGGTGTATTGGCGCCGAGCAGGTCGAGAAAGACGCGTACCTTAGGCGGAACGAGCCGCCGTCCCGGAAGCAGCGCATGGATGCGAAGTGGCGCGCAGGTGTAGTCGACAAGAAGCGGCTGCAGCCGCTTGCGGCGCACATGCTCCTCGCAGAAGGTGAGCACGATGCGCGAGACCCCGAGCCCGTCGAGCGTAGCGCGCCTGCGCACGTCGGCGTTCGGGCTGCGCATGCGCGGCCGCAGCGGCACCGTGTGAACCCGGTTTTCCGCATCGGTGAAGGACCATTCTGCGTCCATGGGGGTGGCGATCGCAGGCAGCTCGGCCAGGTCCTGCGGCGTCTTCACCTTCGGAAATTTCTCGAGCAGCGCCGGCGCGGCGAATACGCCGCGCTTGAGCGAGAACACGTTGCGCGCGACGCGGCCGCTGTCCGGCAGGTCGCCGTCGAAGTACGAGAACACGATGTCGTAGCTGCGGTCGAGCGGGTCGATGCGCCCGTGCTCGACGTCGATGTCGATGCGCAGGTCCGGATAGCGCGCGAGCATCTCGCACGCCACTGCCCCGAGGTGATGCGCGCCGAACTCGTAAGGCGCGGCAATGCGCAGCCTTCCGGCGACGGCGTTGCCGCGCGCCGCGGCGTTGGCGCGCACCTCGCGCAGCCTTTGGAACATCGGTGCCGCGTCCTGGTAGAGCGACTCGCCGGCCTCCGTGGCGCGCACGCGGCGCGTAGTGCGCTGCAGCAGGCGCGCGCCGAGCTCGCCCTCCAGCCGCGAGACCGAGGCGCTGATGCTCGACTTGGGACGCGCCAGGGCCTTGGCCGCCGCGGTAAAGCCGCCATGCTCCAGCACGCAGCAGAAGGCATCGACGTCGTTCCAGTCCATTGTTCGGTATTCTGAACAATCTATTCCGCGACGGCAATTTATCGCGGCGGGCCGCCTTCTTAAACTACGACCTTGAGAGGAGAACCGGCGTGGCTTTCCTGACCAACACTTGGTACGTCGCCGCCTGGGACCAAGAGCTTGCCGGCGGCAAGCTGCTCGCGCGCACCATCCTCGAGAAGCCGGTGCTCCTCTACAAGGGCGACAGCGGCCGGGTCGTCGCGCTCGACAACCGCTGCTGCCACCGCGGCGCGAAGCTCTCCAACGGCCGCCGTGAGGGCGACGACGTGCGCTGCATGTACCACGGCCTCAAGTTCGATCCTTCCGGCAAGTGCATCCAGATTCCCGGGCAGAACAACATTCCGAAGAACCTCGGCGTGAAGAGCTACCCGGTGCTGGAACGCGACCGCCTGGTGTGGATCTGGATGGGCGATTCGGCGCTCGCCGATCCGCGCAAGATCCTGGACTTTCCGTACCTGCGCGACCCGGCGTGGCGCGGCAGGCCGGACTACATGCATTACAAGGCGAACTACCTGCTCATCGTCGACAACCTCTCCGACTTCGCGCATCTCGCCTTCGTGCACACGAAGACGCTCGGCGGCTCGGAGGAGTACGCCTACAAGTCCAAGCCGACCGCCATCGAGCGACTCGAGGACGGCTTCCGCGTCGAGCGCTGGCACCTGGGTGCCGACGCCCCTCCGTTCCACAAGAAGGTGGTGCCTCACGCCGGAAAGGTCGACCGCCGCAACATTGCGCGCATGTACGTCCCGGGAATCTTCTTCATGGAGACGCTGTTCTCGCCCGCCGGCGCCGGCGCGCGCGAGGGCAACCTCGAGGGCGCGAAGCAATACCGCAATTGCCAGTTCTTCACGCCCGAAACGCAGCGCTCGACGCACTTCTTCTGGGATTACCTGCACGACTACGACCTCGATAATCCCGCTATCGCCGCTTCGCTGCGCGACAGCATGGTCGAGGGCTTCATGGAGGACAAGTTCATCATCGAGGGCCAGCAGGAGACGCTCGACGCCGATCCGGATTTCCGGATGAACGCCATCGTCGCCGACGCGCCCTTGGCGCATTTCAGAAGGACCCTAGAAAGAATGATCGCCGAGGAAAAGACCACAGCATCGTCTGTTCAGGAGACCGCACATGCCTAAGTTCGCCATCACGCCGCATTTCCGCCTGCACGAATGGGTCGCCGAGGAGAAGGGCTACTTCAAGGCGCAGGGACTCGACTACGAGTTCCACGGCGTCTTCGAGAACCACGCTACGCCCGACAAGGTCGGCGCCTTCCAGAACATCGAGAAGGGCCGCGACACCAACGTGAGCTGCGCCTGCCACTGGACGGTCAACGTCGCGGCGTCGGTGGGCCACGGCAAGCTCTACGCCGACTGCTACTCGGTCGCGCCCTCCGGGGTGTTCGTCCCGCCCGAGTCCGAGATCCGGCACCCGGAGCAGCTGAAAGGCGTGCCGATCTCGGTCGGCTACCAGTCGGGCAGCCACTACTCGACGATCCAGGCGCTCGAGCAGTACATGGCGCTCTCCGACATCAAGCTCTCCTTCGCCGACGGGATCCTGTTCGGGCGGCTGGAGAAGCTCGTCGACCGGCAGGTGCCGGCGGCGGCGGTGTTCTCCGGGCCGTACTATTTCCTGGAGCAGCTCGGCTTCCGCAAGGTGATCGACACGAGCTTCATGATGGCTACCATGATCACCGGCGATCCCGATCGCGAGGACCTGAAGAAATACTTCGCCGCCCTGCGCCTCGCGCAGCGCGACATCGACCTGCGGCCCGAGCTGTACACCAGGCACTACCGCAACGAGTTTCCCAGGCGCTTCCTCGAGCAGGTGGACACCCGCCGCTGGGGCCCGGGCGAGCGCATCGTGTTCGAGCCGTATACGAAAGAGGTGTTCGAGGATTCGTTCAAGTGGATTCGCGAACGCCAGATCTTCGAGCCGGGTACCATGGGGCAGGGCAAATACGAGGATGCCTGCGTTTCCCTGACGGCGTAGGGGGAATAAGGGGCCGCGGAACGCTGCGGTGCACCGTGCCATCCAATGTGCGA
>DATLUZ010000063.1:0-35664 GCA_035577785.1 Burkholderiales bacterium
GGACCGACCGCATGCTCGCGGTGGTCGTCGCGATCGCGCTGCTCGGCTACCTGCTCGACAAGGCGGTCGTGGTCGCGCGCGACCGGTTGATATACTGGGAAAAGCTCGACACCTACTACGTGTGAAAGGAACGCAGTGAAAGCGGTTCTATCGATTCTTCTCGTCCTTTTCACCGTAGCCGCGACCGCGCAAACGGCACCGCTGATCCGCTTCGGACGCGGCTTCGCCGCCGAGGAGCAGGTCTGGCTGATGAGCGCGCGCCCGGACCTCACGCCGAACCAGGGCAAGCGCTATCAGCTCAAGCAGATCCTGTTCCAGGCCAACCCGGAGCGCTTCCAGGCCTTTCTCGCCGGCGAGCTCGACGCCGGCACCGCGCCGGGGCTCGCGGTGATCTTCGCCCACGCCCAGGGCGTCGACATGAAGATCGTTGCGAGCGTCTGCTTGGAGGCCGCGGGAAAGCAGTGGTTCAGCACCACCTACATGGTGAAGGACGACGGTCCCGTGAAGAGGGTGCAGGACCTGAAAGGCGGCACGATTGGCGTCGTGGGAATCAAGACCGCGACCGACCTCTGGGCGCGCGCCGGGCTGATCAACGCCGGCCTCGTGCCCGACAAGGACACCAAGGTGGTGCCGATGGCGTTCCCGGCGATCGGCGACGCGGTGCGCACCGGCAAGGTGAGCGCCGGCACCTTCGTCGAGCCGTTCTACTCCGCGGAAGTCGCGAAAGGCGGCCTCAGGAAGCTCTTCACCGCGACCGAAGCGGTGGGCTACGACCACGAGCTGCTCGACATCTTCTTCGGCGAGAAATTCCTGAAGGCAAACCCCGACGCGGTGCGCGCCTTCCTAGCCGATTACGTCGCGGTCACCAAGTACTACCTAGCCAACACCGCGCAGGCCAAGGCCGACCTGCACAAGGCCGGGTTCGTACGCACGCCGCTCGAGATCTACCTCAAGAACGCGGACTGGAAGCGCGATCCGAACGCGCGCGTCGACGTCGAGAGCTTGAAGAAGCTCTCCGCCTTCATGCTGGAGAAGCTGCAGTGGCTCGAGAAGCCGGTGAACGTCGACTCGATGGTCGACCAGAGCTACCTGCCGCGGTAATAGCGTATTCCCGCACGCGCATTCATCGGACGCCGATGCCAGCGCTTCTTGATCATCGTTTGCGGAAAACAATGACGTGCTGCCAGGGCAGGTCGCCGACCGTCTTCTGCCATTCCAGGGCGTGAACCGCGGCGGCTTCCCTGCGCACCTGGGCTTCGGTCATGGTGTGCAGGGGCTTGATCGGCACGGTCGGATCGTTTCCCTTGAACTCGACGAATACCAGACGCCCGCCGGACTTGAGGGCGCGCGTAATCGAGTCGAGCATCTCGTACGGGTATTCGAGCTCATGGTAGACGTCCACCATCAGCGCAAGATCGAGGGTGGCCTCAGGCAGGCGCGGATCGGTGTGGGTGCCGAGTATCGCTTTCACGTTCGCGGCGCCGCGCTGGGTCATCTGCTGCTGCAGGAGCCTGACCATTTCCGGTTGGATGTCGACCGCGTATACGGTGCCGCCCGCGCCCACGCGCTCGGCGATGCGCCAGGAGTAATAGCCGCTGCCCGCGCCGACGTCCGCCACCCTCATGCCGGGCTTCAGGTCGAGCGTCGCGAGCACCCGATCCGGCCGTTCCTCCTCCATGCGCTCGGGGCGCTCCAGCCATCGCGCGCCGTGAAACGTCATCACTTGTGCGATTTCGCGACCCAGATAGACCTTGCCGATGCCGTCGGGGCTCGCCCGAACGGTGGCGTAAGAGGGACGCGCGGCCTCCTCTGCGAATGCACCGGGCAGGACCAGCGGGTGGAGCAACAGCGACGCCGTCAGCCAGGTACGCTTCAACATTCGCCGCGTCGCCGCCTACCAGGGCGCGCTGGCCCCGGCCGGTAGCGGAATCTCCGCGACGTTGAGCACCATCGAGATCAGGGTGTAGTAGCCGCTGACGGCGATGAGGTCGACCACGCCACGCTCTCCCACGGCGGCGACCGCCCGCTTGAAGAGCGCATCGTCGACGAAGTGCGTCTTGTGCAGCGCCATGCAGACGTCGTAGACGACTTCCTCGTCGGCCTTCATGTTGCGCGGCCGCCTGTTCTGCGCGAGGTCGTCGGCGATCGACTCGGCAAGGCCGCCCTTCAGCGCGAATGGCTTGTGCGCATTCCACTCGTACTTCGAGTCCCAGAACCGGGCGTTGATCAGGATCGCCATTTCGTTCAGCCGCGCCGGCAGCGAGCTCTTGAACCTCAGGTACTCGCCGAGCTTCTGCACGCGGTCGGCGAGCTCGGGGCTGCGCAGCAGCGGCCCGAACGGGCCGCGCACGCCGCCGCGCGGGCCGCCCGCGATGGCGTCGTAGACCTCTTTCTGCGCGTCGGTCAGTTGATCGCGCGGGATGTTTGGAAAGCGTTCTTGTCCCGATGCCATGGCGGAGATGGCGAGAGCAATAAGAGCCGCGAGCATCCTAGCAGACGTCATTTGCACGATCGCCTCCCTCGAATATGATCAGGCCGGGCGTTGCCTCCGCGACTCGCTGCGGATCAGGTCCCAGATGTAGTTGCGGTACTCGTGGCATTGCACGGACTTCTTGATCTCCAGAGCGCGCGGGCGTGGCAGATCGATCCTGATTTCTTCCCGGATGCGCCCGGGGCGCGCGGTCAGGACGACGACGCGGTCGCCGAGGTAGACCGCCTCGTCGATGTCGTGGGTGACGAAGACGATGGTCTTGCCGCTGCGCTCCCAGAGGCGGGTCAGCTCCTCCTGCATGGCCTCGCGGGTCTGGGCGTCGAGCGCCCCGAAGGGCTCGTCCATCAGCAGGACTTCGGGGTCGAACGCGAGCACCCGCGCGAGCGCGACTCGCTGCTTCATGCCGCCGGAGAGCTCGGCCGGGTAATGGTTGCGGAACTCGGTGAGGCCGATCATGGCGAGGTGTTCATTTACGCTCTTCTGTACCTTTTCTTTGGAAAGGCCTTGAGCTTCCAAACCCCAGGCCACGTTGCCGGCGACGGTCTTCCACGGGAAGAGTGCGAACTCCTGGAACATCATCCCCCGGTCGGGGCCGGGGCCGTTCACCCGCCGGCCGTGGACCTGGATCGTACCCGCCTCGGCCTGGATGAAGCCGCCCATGATGTGAAGCAGCGTGCTCTTGCCGCAGCCGCTCGGGCCGATGACGGTGACGAACTCGCCGTCGTGCACCGCGAAGCGCTCGACGTCGAGCACCGCCAGGCTGCGCCCATCCTTGGCGAAGCTCTTGCGGACTGCGGTGGCCTCGAGCGCTACTTTTGCGGCGTCACCGGCCATCCGTGTCCAGAGAGGTCGAACTTGACGCCGGCAAGAGTCAGCTTCTTCTCGAAGAAGATCGTGTTTCCGCTCAACCGCGACAGGTCCACCGGCGGCGGCGGCTGGGAGACGGCGCCCGCCTTGCGTGCGCGTGCCTCGGCGCGCTCGAGATCGTCCACCTGCACGCCGAAGTGGTCGAGTCCGTAGCCTTCCGGATAAGGATTGGGCGTCTCCGCGGTCCGCTTCCAGCAGACGATCGCGAGGTTGATGTAGCCGTCTGTGAGGTAGACCTCGCGCGCGAGGTCGCTGTCGCCGCGCGAGATCTCCTCGAGCCCCAGCGCGTTCTTGAACAGCTCTGCGGTGACGAAAGGATCTTCGGCGGTGATTGCGATATGACGGATCTTGGCCATGGCTTCATCCAGAAAAGGCGAGCAGGCGCAGCAGCTCTGCCTGCGCCTTTTCGACGTCGCGCGCCTCGCGTTCGATGCGGCGCTCGCGCAGCCAGCAGGCTGGAGCGAAGGCACGCTGCCCGTCTTCGCCCACCTCGCGGGAGATGCGCACCACCGTGTCGACGCGCGGCTTGCGCCGCCGTGCGTAATTCCCCAGAGCATGCTCGATTTCGACCCCGCTCGCCAGTTCCTCCGCGAGCACGGCCGCGTCCTCCATCGCCATTCCGGCGCCCTGGCCGATGTTCGGGGTCATCGCGTGCGCCGCGTCGCCGAGCAGAACGGCGGCGCCGTGCGCGGACAGCCGGACCCAGTCGTCGGACCACAGCTCCTCGATCTCGGTGGTGATGACGGCCTCATGGGGCGGCAGCGCGGCAAAGAGGCGCTGCAGCCTTGCGTCGGTGAACTGCGCGAAGAGGCGCGGGAGGTCGACCTGCGGATTGGCGTTGCGCCGCGAATTAAACGTCGTCCAGACGTAGAGCTTCGACTCGGAAATCGGCACAAGACCGATGCGCTGCCCTCGCCCCAGGTACTCGGTGAAGCAGCGCACCCCGGCGACGTTCTCCATGATGAGCCGGTGCGAGCGGTAGCCCATGTAGCGCGGTGCAATTTCACCAAACAGCTCGCGACGGACCTGCGAGTGGATACCGTCGGCACCAACCACAAGCTCATATCCGGAGAAGTCGCCCGCGGACGCCGTTTTCCCGAAGGAAACCATTCCTGGAGGAACACTGCGGTAAAGCACGTTCAGCAAATGCGCGCGGTGTACCAGGGCGCCTTGAGAGAGCTTGCCGCTCTCGTAGAGCGGTCGGTAGTCGCGCGTGGCGAGGAGCCGTCCGCTCCGGTCGCGGGTCTCGCGCGTGAGGTACGGCCATGAATCGGCACGCACCGCTTCGGCGAGGCCATTGCGCTCGAGCACGCGCATGGCGTTGGGGTTCATGATGATGCCCGCCCCGACCGGGTTTAGCTGAGACGTCTTTTCGAAAATCCTGGAAGAAATGCCGCGCAGCGCAAGCTCGCGAGCGAGCGAAAGCCCGCCGATGCCGCCACCGACGATCAGGACTCTCAGGCGAGCTTTCTCGAGCTTCTGAAGTTAGCTGAGCTTCTCCAGCTTCTGTAACGAGCGCATGCGCCAGGCGGTCTTCTGCTCGGGAAAAAGGCGCGGGAACTCGGTGTAGCTCACCTCTCCCACGTAGATGTCGCCGCGGGAGTCGATGGCCAGGCCGTGCGGCGCTATGAACTTGCCCGGCTCCAGTCCAGGCCCGTCTTCTCCCCCAAGGCGTGCGATGAGCTTTCCCTTTGCGTCGACGAACGAGATCCGCGGGCCGATGTTCGGGTGCTGGCGGTTGACCGGCATGGACGGGCCGAGCTCGCCGATCGCGAATTGGGGCCGTCTTCCACGGCAGCAGTACAGGGCGCAGGGCCGGTGCAGGTTTGCCCACTGCGTCTCGTAGCGTCCGTTGCCGTCGAACACCTGCACGCGGTGGTTCTCGCGATCCGCCACGTACACCCAGCCCTCCGCGTCGGTCACGACGTTGTGCACGACGTTGAACTGGCCGGCGTCCGTGCCAGGCTCGCCCCAGGACTTGAGGAGCTTGCCGTTCGGCGAAAATTTGTGCACGCGCGCGTTGCCGTAGCCGTCGCTCACATAGATGTCGCCGCGCGGGGAGAGCGCCGTGTGCGTGCAGCGGTGAAACGGCTTCCCGCTCATGTATGGCGTCGCCTGCCCGGGCACGCCGAGCTCGAGCAGCACCTTCCCCTCGGTCGTGCACTTGCGCACGACGTGACCGCCGTCGTCGGTGCAGTACAGGATGTCGTTCGCGTCGATGTGCAGCCCATGCGCGCGCGGGAACGTGCCCTCCCCCCAGGAGCGGATGAAGTTGCCCTCGCGGTCGAAGACGATCATCGGGTGCTCGCCGCGGTTGAAGCAGTAGACGCGATCCTTGCTATCGACCGCGACCGCGGCGACATCCTTGAACTCCCATCCTTCCGGCAGCTTGGCCCAGTTCTCTACGACGCGGTAGCGGTGCTTGCCGGCACCGAGAATGGCGGGCTTGTTTCTCTTTTCGACGCGAGCGTCCATGAGCCTTCCTGTCACGAAGCGGTATGCATCATTTCCAGTGCTCGAAGAGCGGCCCGCCGGTCCCATGCACCGGATCGCCGGGCGGCAAGCCGACCCGAATTATGCATTGCACGTTCTTCGCCGTGCGCGGTTGCGCCACGCCGCCGGCCAGCGCGGATGGTTGGGAATCGCCCCGCTGGGCGCGAGCAGGTACGCGAGGACGAGGCGCTTCATCAGCGCCCGACCCCGAGCTCGTCGGGCGCGGCCACGTGGACGAACTTGCCGCCGACCATCGTGGCAAGCGGCTTGATCGACGGGATGGCGCCCTCGGCCACGGTGAGGAAATCGGCGGAAAGCACGACGAGGTCGGCGAGCTTGCCCGGCTCGATCGACCCCTTGATGCCCTCCTCGAACGTCAGGCGGGCGTTGTTGATGGTGTAGATGCGGAGCGCCTCCTCGCGCGTGATGCGCTGGCTCGCGCCGTAGACGCCGTCGGAGATCGTGTTGCGCGTGACGAAGTGGTACATCGCCCAGAACGGGTTGTACGGAATCACCGGCGAATCGGTGCCGCCGGCGACGAGCAGCTTCTCATCGAGGAACGTGCGCACCGGCGTGACCTGCTCTGCCCGGGCGCGGCCCCAGTAGTTGGCCAGGCTGGGCGCGGCGAGGTAGAGATGGTCCTGCGCCGACACGACGACGCCGAGCGCGCGGATGCGCGGATAGTGGTCAGGGCGGCCGATGAAGAGGTGCTCGATCGTCCAGCGCCGGTCGCGGATGGAGCGCTCCCTGTCGGCCGCCTCGTACGCCGCGAGCACCTGGTCCACCGCCGCGTCGCCGACCGCATGCGTCGCCACGCGCCATCCCTGGCGGTTGAGCTCCATTACCACCGCGTTGTAGTCGGCGATCGGCACGACCTGGATGCCCTTGAACTTGCCGCCGCGGCCGTACGGCTCGGCGTACGGCTCACGCATGTGGCCGCCCTCGAAGCCGCCATCGATCAGCGTCTTCATGCCGCCGATGCGCAGCCACTCGTCGCCTTCGTCCGGGCGCACGTTCCAGCTCGCGATCGTGGCGCGCACCTTCTCGACGCTCGAGAAGTCGAAAATGCGCATCAGGTAGTTCACCCGCATCGTGAGCTCGCCCTTGGCCTTCAGCTCCTGGAACATCCGGTACGGCGCCAGGATGTCACCGCCGAACTGGAACGAGCCGGGAATGCGCACGCTCGTGAGGCCGACGCTGTTGAGAAGGCGCATCTGCGCCGCGATGCCCTCCGGCGTGAGTTTCGGCGGCGGCGGCAGTTTGACCAGGCCCCGCGCGGTGTCGACGAGCTCGCCGTTCAGCTCTCCGTCGGCGTCGTGTCCGATCTCGCCGCCCGCCGGGCTCGCCGTCGCTCTGGAGATGCCCCAGCGCTCGAGCGCTGCGGAGTTCAGGATGAACTCGTGCCCGCCGCGCACCAGCACTACGGGGTTGCGTGGCGCGACGCGGTCGAGCTCGCGTCGGTGCGGCAGGCGCTTTTCCTTGAGTTGCGCCTCGTGCCAGTCGCCGTTTGAGACGATGATCGCGCCGGCGGCTGACGCCCTTGCTCGCGCCTCAACGGCCGCCAGCAGCTCGTTCACGCTGCGCGAGCTCGACAGGTCTACCCCTGGCCCGCCGCCCGCGTTGTGCAGGTGCCCGTCCATCAGCCCGGGGATGACGGTGCGGCCGCGGAGATCGATCTGCCGGGTCTTCGCCGAAGCGAGCAGGCGTATGCGCGCGTCGTCGCCCACTGCTACGAAACGATCGCCGCGGACGGCAACCGCGCGCGCGATGGTAAAGCCGCCGTCGACAGTGACGATCCTGCCGTTATGGAGAATGAGATCCGCCGCCTCGCCTTCCGGCGCGGTGGGCCCGCCGCCAGCGCAGGCAGCCAGGAACGACGCGATGGTCGCAACGCCGATGCGAATGTTGAACATGTCAAAGGACCTGTCGGTCGCGGCTAGAATAAAGAACGGCACTCACTTGTCAACGGGACATGGCGGCCAACGAACAGCTCGCGATGCTGGTGCAGCCCGATCGCGTGCACCGCTCGGTGTATGCGGACCCGGCGATCTTCGAGCTCGAGATGGAGCGCATCTTCGGCCGCGCCTGGCTGATGCTTGGGCACGAAAGCCAGGTGAAGACGCCGGGCGATTATTTCACGACCAGGATGGGCCGCGAACCCGTCGTGGTCGCAAGAAAGGACGACGGAGGAATCGGCGTCCTGGTCAACCGCTGTGCCCACCGTGGTGCGATGGTGTGCGCCGAAGGGCGTGGAAATGCCGAGCGGTTCGTCTGCCCCTATCACGGCTGGAGCTACGATCGCGCCGGCACGCTGCAGGCCGTGCCCTTTGGCACCGGGTATGAAAAAGGGAACCTGAGCGAATTGCGGCTGAAGGCGGTCCCGAGGGTCGCAACGTATCGCGGCTTTATCTTCGCTTCACTTTCTCCTAAAGGGGAAGATCTCCAGGCTTTTCTGGGTCCTGCCAGAGCATCGCTCGACGACTTCGTCGATCGCGCGCCTGGCGGCGAGCTCGAGGTGGCGGGCGGCGTCTTCAAGCATGCCTACAACGGCAACTGGAAGCTGATGCTCGAGAACCACCTCGACGGCGCGCACCCGGCATGGGTGCACGCGTCCTCCGTGGCGGCGGCGCGCAATGCACCCGAGCCGGGCAAGCCGGGCGAGGAGCACTACTACGACATCGCCGTGCGGCAGATGCGGCAGAACGGCGCGCCGGAGTCGGTCTGGGAGGCGACCGGCATCTGGACCACGCCGCGCGGCCACGGCTACATGGGCGATTACCACGACGATTCGCGCCTGGTCGCCGGTCTCGGCAACCCGGCGTTCGAGGAGTACCGGGCGATCCTCGCAAGGGAGCACGGCCAGGAGAAAGCAGACAGCATCCTGCGCGTGACCCTTTGGAACACCATCCTCTATCCGAACGCGTCTTTCATGAGCCAGTTTCGCCAGCTGCGGTTCATCCACCCGCTCGCGGTCGACCGCTCGGTGGTCTACACGTATACCTTCCGCATGAACCGGGCGCCGGCGCGCATGTTCCACGACACCATCGCCTTCTCCAACGTCGTGAATGGCACCGCGTCCTGGGTGCTGACCGACGACCTCGAGGTCTACGAGCGCATCCAGCGCGGCTTCGCCTCCGGCGCGGTCGAGTGGGCGTACATCGGACGCGGCGCCGGGCGCGACGTGGCCGAACCGGGCGCCACGCGCGGCGCCACGGGAACAAGCGAAGTCTTCATCCGCGGCCAGATGCGGGCCTGGCTCGAATACATGACGACCCCTTCGACTACCAAGGGGTCGGAGCAATGACTCCCGAGCAATTCCTCTACCACGAGGCGCGGCTCCTCGACACCCAGCGCTACGAGGAATGGCTCGGGCTCTTTACCGACGACGCGACCTATTGGGTTCCGCTCGAGCAAAACCAGAAAGATCCCTTTGAGACGTCCTCCATCATCCACGACGACCGCACGCTCCTCGAGCTGCGCGTCAGGCAGGCGCGCCACCCTCGCGCGCATGCCCGCCAGCCGCTCGCCCGCACCGTGCATCAGGTAGGCAATGTGACGGTTTCCGAGGAGAACGGAGGCGAAATCACCGTCGATTCGACCCTTCATTTGACCGAGTTCCGCAACGAGAAACAGCGACTGTACGGTGCGCTGGTTCAGCACCGGCTGCGCCGCGCCGGGGAAGGCTTCAGGATCGCCCGCAAGCGCGTGGAGCTCGTGAACTCCGAAGGCGAGCTCGACGGCATCGCCGTGCTTTTCTGACGGAACCGCCTAACATGCCGCAATGAAGCCGAGCGACGCAGCTCGCAACACTCGGCCGGTCGTCGTCGCAGGCGGCGGCATCGGCGGGCTCGCGGCCGCGCTTGCCCTCGCGCGCAAGGGGTTTCGCTCGATGGTGCTCGAGCAGGCGCCGCAGTTCGGCGAGATCGGCGCCGGCATCCAGCTCGCGCCCAACGCCTGGCACGCGCTCGATGCCCTGGGGGTCGGGGGCCTGGTGAAGAAGGAAGCGGTCTTCATCGAGCGCCTGCTGATGATGGACGGCGTGAGCGCCGAGAGGGTGATCGACATTCCTCTCGACGAGCGTTTCGCCCAGCGCTTCGGCAATCCGTACGCTGTCACGCACCGCGCCGACATCCACGGCTCGCTGCTCGACGGCTGCAAGTCGCTCTCGGACCTGATCGAGCTGCGCACCCGCACGCGTGTCGCGGGCTTCCGGGCCGAGGACAGGAAAGTCGTCGTCAATACGGCGAACGGCGAAACGATCGAAGGCGCGGCGCTGGTGGGCGCCGACGGCGGGCGCTCGGTGATCCGCGAAAGCATCGTCGGCGACAAGCTGCCGCTCATTACCGGGCACATGTGCTTCCGCGCGGTGCTCGACGCGAACGACGTGCCCAGGGACCTGCGCTGGGCCGCAGCCACGCTCTGGGCGGCCCATAACACGCACATCGTTCACTACCCGCTGCGCGGCTGGAAGCTCTTCAACCTGGTCGCCACGGTGATCGGCAAGCACACGAGCGGCGGGCACAACGAGCTCGCCACGCCAGAGGAGGTGCTGCCTTTCTTTGCGCATTACTGCGACCAGCCGCTCAAGCTGATGCGCACGCCACGGGAGTACCGCCGCTGGATGCTCGTGCATCGCGAGCCGGTGGAGAACTGGACGCGCGGGCCCGTCACCCTCCTCGGCGACGCGGCGCACTTCATGCTGCAGTACATGGCGCAAGGCGCTGCCATGGCGATGGAGGACGCCGTTTGCCTCGGCGCCTGCGCGGACGCGTTCGACGGCGACTTCGAGAAAGCGTTCCAGGCGTACCAGAAGCGGCGCGTGGTGCGCGCCTCGCGTGTGCAGGTCTCGGCGAACCGCCTCGTCGGCATGATCTTCCACGTGCCCGACGGGCTCGAGCGCGAGATCCGCAACGATATCTATCGCGGCCGGAGCGCCGAGCGTTATTACGATGCGCTCGAGTGGCTGTTCAGCGCGCCCGACTACGTCCGAAGTTTTAATTAGGGTGCGACGTTTTGTCGCACCTTTCCAAGTAACAAAAAAGTCTTTAGCTTTTCATCCGGATCAAGTACAACATTCGGGCGGAGGAACGACGCGGCGTAATAACAAACGGCCGCGCAGCAGCGCTTCTCACCTGCGCTTCTTTCCTGCTTCTTTCTGTTTGTTTTCGGGGATAACCGGGGGTGGGAGGTCGCATGAAACTCAGGGACGCAGTCCCTTTGGTTGTCACGTCCGTAGTCGGTTTCCTCTTCTTCCATTCGCAGATCGCCACCTCGGTTGATTTCGTCGCGCGCGACCCGGGCGTGCGCGGCGGCGAGCCCGATGCCGGCGGGCCGCTGCCGGGGCTGACCGCGAACCAGCTCGCGTTCTTCAACCAAGGCCTGACGGACTTCAACGGAGTCGAAGACGTCCCCGACGGCCTCGGCCCGACGATGAACCTCGACGCCTGCGGCGGCTGCCATGCGCAGCCGGCGAGCGGCGGCACCAGCCCGAAGGTGAATCCGCAGGTGGCGTTCGCCAGCCTGCGGGGCGCCGACAACAAGCTGCCTTCGTTCATCCGGCTGAACGGCCCGGTGCGCGAGGCGCGCTTCGTGAAAAACGCGGACGGATCGCCTGACGGCGGAGTGCACGCGATCTTCACCATCCAGGGCCGCGACGACGCGCCCGGCTGCGTGCTCGCGCAGCCCGACTTCGCGACCCAGCTTGCCAACCGCAACGTGATCTTCCGCATCCCGACCCCGGTGTTCGGCGCGGGGCTGATCGAGGAGATCACCGACACCACGATCCTCGTCAACCGCTCGCGCGATTCGTCGACGAAATCGGCCCTCGGCATCAGCGGCCGGCCCAACCGCAACGGCAACGACGGCAGCATCACGCGCTTCGGCTGGAAGGCGCAGAACGTGTCGCTGATGATCTTCTCCGGCGAGGCCTACAACGTCGAGATGGGCATCACCAACGAGCTCTTTCAGAACGAGCGCGACCAGACGCCTTCGTGCCAGTTCGCCCGGGTCCCGAACGACGTGCAGAACACGGACGCGGCCGACAACGCCGCGACGCGGCTGACGGCGGCCCTGGCGGCGACACCGGCGGTGGCGAACTTCGCCAACTTCCAGCGCTTCCTCGCGCCGCCGAAGCCGGACCCCGACACCCCGGGAGGCCTGAACTCGATCGGCCGCGGCAGGAGCACGTTCTCGAGCATCGGCTGCGCGCTCTGCCACACGCCCTCGATGAGGACCGGCAATGCGACGGTCGAGGCACTGCGCTTCCAGACGGCGAACCTGTACTCCGACCTGCTGATCCATGACATGGGCGTCGGGCTCGCCGACAGCATCTCTCAGGGAGCGGCCACGGGAAGGGAGTTCCGCACCGCGCCGCTATGGGGCCTCGGTCAGCGGATCTTCTTCCTGCACGACGGACGCACCGACGACCTGAAAGATGCGATCCAGGCGCACTCGAGCACCGGCTCGGAGGCGAACGCGGTGATCTCGAAGTTCAACGGTCTCTCGGAGTTCCAGAAGCAGGACCTGTTCAACTTCCTGCGGTCGCTGTAAAGGGGACGCGCCCGCTCGAGCACCCGTCGCATGTGCGCCGTGGTGCTCGAGCTCGGCGCTGCCTAGCCGGGGTCAACGAGCTCGGACGTAATCTCGGCGACCGAACGCACGCCGCAGAGCTGCATCGCGCGCACGAGCTCGCTCGACAGGATCTCGAGCGCCCGCTTCGCTCCCGGCTCGCCGCCGGCCATCGCGCCGAAGAGCGTCGCCCGGCCCGTGAGCACCGCCTTCGCGCCGAGGGCGCGCGCCTTCAGGATGTCCACGCCGCGGCGCACACCGCCGTCGAGCAGCAGCGTCAGCTTGCTCCCCACCGCTCTCGAGATATGCGGTAAAGCGTCCAGGGTGGCGGTCGCGCCGTCGAGTTGCCGGCCGCCATGGTTCGAGACTACGACGCCGTCGCAGCCCACCGAGACGGCGCGCTCGGCGTCGTCCGCGCGCTCAACGCCTTTCAGGAGCAGCTTGCCCGGCCACTGGTCGCGCAGTTGCTTGATGTAGTCCCAGTCGAGCCCGGCGTCCATTTCGCGTCCGACCGCCGTCACGATGTCGGTGCCGGGCGCCGCGCTGAAGCGGTAGCCCTCCATGTTGGCCATGCCGGGCAGCCCGTTGCGCAGCATGTCGAGCGCCCATGCCGGCTTGAAGATCACGTCCCTGGAATTGCGCCAGTTCGGGCTGTAGGGCGTATGGAAGCCGTTGCGCGGGTCGCGCTCGCGCTTGCCCGATACCGGAAGGTCCACCGTGACGAGAATCGCCTCGTAGCCCGCGTCCCTGGCCCTGCGGACGAGCTTCGCGCGGAACTCCAGGTCTCTCACGCAATAGAGCTGGAACCACAAGCGCCCACCCACTTCCTCCGCCAGACGCTCGATCGAGAACGCCGAAGGAGTGGCCATGGTAAAGGGCACGCCCCAGGCCTTTGCCGCGCGCGCAAGAATGAGCTCGGCGCCGTAGCGTCCGGCGCTGATGCCCCCCGTGGGCGCGACGGCGAGTGGCAGCGCCGCCTCACGCCCGAAAATGGAAGCCTTGGTGTCGACTTTCGATACGTTGACGAGCACTTTTGGCAGCAGGCGGACGCGCTGGAACGCGGCACAGTTGTCCCGCAGCGTCGTCTCGTCCTCGGCGCCGCCGTCGAAGAAGTCGAAGATCGCGCGCGGCAGGCGGCGCTGCGCGATGCGCCGCAAATCGGCGATATTCACCGCCCGGGCGAGGTCGGCCATAATTGCGGGGTCACTCTACCTTCGAAAGGCCCCCTAGTGTCGCGTCTGTTCGCTGTTGTCTTCTGTTTTGCCCTCTCAAGCGCGGCCTTCGGCCAGGCGTTCCCGTCCAAGCCGATGCGCATCGTCGTGCCGTTCACGCCGGCCGGGGCGGTCGACATCGCCACCCGCGCCACCGCCAACGAGATGACCAAGATCCTCGGCCACCCGGTGGCGGTCGAGAACAAGCCCGGCGCCGGCGGCAACCTCGGCGTCCTCGACGTGGCGCGCTCGGCGCCCGACGGCTATTCGATGGTGATGAGCACGAGCGGCATCCAGGCCATCAACCCGGCGCTGTACGCGAAGATGCCGCTCGATCCGAACAAGGATCTCGCGCCGGTCGCGCCGATCGTGTCGCTTTCCAACGTGCTGGTGGTGCACCCGTCGGTGCCGGCGAAGACGGTCCAGGACGTGATCAACCTGGCGAAGAAGGAGCCGGGCAAGCTGACCTACGCCTCGAGCGGCGCCGGCACCAGCATCCACATGTCGGGCGCGATGTTCACCCAGCTTACGGGCACCGACATCGTGCACATCCCATACAAGGGCAGCGCGCCGGCGGTCACCGATCTCCTCGCCGGGCAGACCAACATGATGTTCGACAACATCCCGTCGTCCCTCCCGCACATCAAGTCCGGCAAGCTGCGCGCGATCGCCACCACCGGCGCGAAGCGCGATCCGGCGCTTCCCGATCTGCCGACGATCGCGGAAGCCGGGGTCAAGGGCTACGAGTCCGGCGTTTGGTTCGGCATCATGGTGCCGGCCGCTACGCCGCGCGACATCATCATGAAGCTGAACGCCGCCGCAGTGCAGGCAACCAAGGCGCCCGAATTCGTGAAGCGCATGCACGACCTCGGCTACAACATCATTCCCGGCTCGCCCGAGCAGATGGCGACCATGATGAAGGAAGAGCTGGCGCGCTGGGCGCCGATCGTGAAGGCATCCGGAGCAAAGGTGGACTGACATGAAGCCAGCCATGACGAAGGTGAAGCGCATCGAGGGCGTGCTCGCCCCGGTGATCACGCCGTTCCGCAAGGACTACGCGCCCGACGCGCAGCGCTTCGTGCGCCACTGCCGGTGGCTGCTGAAGAGCGGCTGCGCGGGGCTCGCCGTGTTCGGCACCAACAGCGAAGCAAACTCGCTCTCTGTTTCTGAAAAAAAATCTTTACTTGAAAAACTCGTGGCCGGCGGCGTGCCGGCCTCGGCCCTGATGCCCGGCACCGGCCATTGCGCGCTGTCCGATTCCATCGAGATGACGCGCGCCGCGGTCGAGCTGGGCTGCGCCGGGGTGCTGATGCTGCCGCCCTTTTACTACAAGGGGGTTTCGGACGAGGGGCTGTACCGCAACTTCGCCGAGGTGATCGAACGCGTCGGCGACGAGCGCCTGCAGCTTTACCTCTACCACATCCCGCCCGTCGCCCAGGTGGCGATCACGCTGCCGCTCATCGAGAAGCTGTTGTCGAAATACCCGGGCATCGTTGCCGGTGTAAAGGACTCCTCGGGCGACTGGTCCAACACCAAGGCGATGCTCGACGCGTTCGCGAAGGAGGGCTTCGACGTCTTCGCAGGGAGCGAGGTGTTCCTGCTCGACAACATGCGCCACGGCGGCAAGGGCTGCATCACCGCCACCGGCAACATCAATCCAGGACCGATCGCCAACGTCTACCGCAACTGGCGCTCGGCGGACGCCGAGCGGCTCCAGGCCGGCATCAGCGCGACGCGCAAGATCGTGCAGAAGCAGCCCATGATCCCGGCGCTGAAGGCGGCGGTGGCGCACTTCAGCAACGACCGCGAGTGGAAGACCTGCCGGCCGCCGCTCGTCGAGCTGACCGTGCCGCAGGAAGAGGCGCTCATCACCGAGCTCAGGGCCGCCGGGTTCGACATGCCCGGGCTAAGCTCGGCTTAGAGTCAGCCTTGTGAAGACCGCCCTCGTCACCGGCGCCGGCCGCGGTATCGGTCGCGCCGCTGCCGAGGCGCTTGTCAAGTCGGGGCTGCAGGTTTTCGTCCTCGACAAGGAATTCGCTCAACCCGCAGCCGGCACGGAGCCGATCCAGTTCGATCTGACGGACCTCGCCGCAATTCCCGCTCTCATCATGCGAATCGGCAAGCTGGACGTGCTGGTGAACAACGCCGGCATTCAGGCCGCGCTGCCGATCGATCGCTATACGGACGAGGCTAGAACCCGCATGTTGCGCGTGAACCTGGAGGCGCCGGTCGAGCTGATCCGGGCGGCGTCGAAGGGCATGGCGGAGCGCGGCTCCGGGCGCATCGTCAATGTGGCTTCGGTCGCGGCATTCATGGCGCACACCGACCTCTGGTATGGGGTCACCAAGGCGGGCGTGGTGAGCTTCACCCGCAGCTTCGCTTCCTATCTCGGGCCGCAGGGCATCCAGGTGAATGCCGTCGCGCCGGGTCCGATCGACACCGAGCTCCTCAAGAACGCCCAGCCCGAGCGCATCACCCAGCTCATGCGCGCGGTGTACACGAAGCGGGTTGGCCGGCCGGAAGAGGTAGCCGAGGCGATCCGCTGGCTAGCTCTCGATGCTCCGGCGATCCTGAACGGCGCGGTGATCGACGTCACCGACGGCTGCTTCCTGCGCTGAAGGTGGCTCGCGGGTTGCCTGCACCGGCACGTACGACGGGATGAGCATCTGCACGAAGAGGCGGATCTTCTCGCTCGCCTGGCGCGTGACCGAAGTGAATTCCACGCCGCAGAACCAGCGGCCCTTGTCCTCGCGCACGTCCACGATCCTTCCGTAGACGTCCTCGGCGCGGTAGCCGAGGCTGACGAGGTTCACCGCAATCTTGATCTCCGCGTAGAGCGGCAGCGGGCGCTCGATCTCCACCAGCACGCCGTCATAGCCGATGTTGTGGATGGTGCCCGTGTCGACGGTCGCGAGCACCGTCTTGCGGCTGACGATCTGGTAGGCGAAGGGCAGCAGCACCTCGACGCGCGCCGAGCGGCGCAGCTCCCTGCGCGGCACGAATTTGCCGAGCGCGGGAATGCCCTTCACCTCGCGGATCAGGACGCTTTCGGCCTTGCCCTTCATGTACACCTGCACCGGCGCGCCGCAGTCGGCGAAGTCCTGGCACAACTCGTAGGTCGACTGGCTGCAAAGCACCTGGCCGCGCAGGCTGAACGCCTCGATGCGCGAGGCGAGGTTCACCTCGTCGCCGATGACGGTGTGGGCGCGATAGCGGTCGGAGCCGATGAGGCCGGTCATCACCTTGCCGGTGTTCACGCCGATGCCGAGGAACATCTCCGGCACGTTCTCCGAGCGCTGCTTCTGCCGCAGCTCGTCCATCGCGATCTGCATCTGCACGGCGCAGAGGATGGCGCGCCGGGCGTGGTCGTGCGCGGCATCCTGGTCGCCGGGAAACACCACCATGATCGCGTCGCCCATGAACTTGTCGATGATGCCGTAGTGCTGGACGATCACCTCGGTCAGGGTGGCGAAGCAGCGGTTCAGCGTGTCGAGGACCACGCGCGCAGGGTAGGACTCGGCGATGGAGGCGAAGCCGCGCAGGTCGGCGAGCAGGATCGAGACTTCGCGCCACGAGTAGGCGTCGCCTACCGAGGAAACCTCGCTCGCGGCGACGCTCTGGACGATGTGCTCGAGGCGCGCGCCGACCACGCCGGGGAGGTTCCGGCCCATGGCTTCGGCGACGAGATCCTGGATCCGCCTGACCGCGTCCTGGATGATCCAGCGCTGGCTCAAGCGGCTTTTCTTGTTCTTGTTCTCACCTTTCTATAAATAGCACATCGAGCGCCGTCGGGCTATGCCGACACGAGCTTGCCGTCCTGCAGTCTCACCTTGTCGCCCTGCTTCCACGCCGGCGGCGCGGAAAATTTCACAATTCTTGACTGACCGTCGCTCATTTGCACGCGGACTTCGTAGTGCTGGGTGCTCCGCGCCTGGCGCTCGATCTGGTGCCCGGCAACGGCGCCGCCGGCGGCCCCGACCACCGTGCCGACGTCCCGGCCGTGCGTGATCTCGTGGCCGACCACCGCGCCCGCCACGCCGCCGACCACCGCGCCGAGCCCCGTGCCTTCGCCCTTCTGCTCCACCAGCCTCACGCTTACCACCGTGCCGCATTCGGCGCATTCTTTCTTCGCCGCCGGCGGCAGCGCCTCGGCCTTCTCCGCCTGCGTGCGCGGCAGGACTCCGGTCATGGCCGCAACGCCCACACCGCAGGCCACGATCACGCTCGCGGCCGCGCCCGCTACCAGGGGATGGATGCGCATCTTGTGATTCCTCGCCTGTTCGAATGGAACGGCGCGGACGATACACGGCGCAATATGAATCTTCTATTTCCTCGTTTTTCTGTCGGGGATCGGCGACGAAATGGATCAGTAGCTGCGAAACCGGATGGTCGGATCGCGCTTCACTTGATCCACCAGCGCGACCTCCCAGGCGAGATAGTCGCGCGCGTGCTGCTTGTAGTCCGACGCGTGATCGTAGGGCTTGTACCAGACGTCGTCGCGCGTCGTGGTGGCCCGCTCGACGCCGCCCTCAACCGGCTTGCCGGCGGCAATCCAGGCCGCGTTTCCGCCGTCGAGCACGCTGACGCGCGCCTGCCGCCATAGCGCCGCCGCTTCCGGCGCGGCGAGATGCGCAAGCAATCCGTCCTCTGAGGTGAGGACGAGACTGCGCACGTCTCCGATTTTTTCTCTGGCTTCGGACAAGCGGGACCGCACGCCCCACCACCCGCCCGGAAAGTGTGCGTGATAGAAGCGCAAGCTGGTGGACAGATCGAGAACCGTCCCGCTCACGGATTCGGGAGAGACGAGGTTGTTCCACTTCCGAATCTCGGGTAGCCGACGTGGGCCGCTTTCCATGGCGAGCCCCGCGAGGTCGTTGAGCACGTAGACCTCGTTCCAGCCCATCTGCTCGAGCCACGACGCTGTCATCACCGCGCGCACGCGCTCAGGGTCGATCAGCACGACGCGCGCGTTACGCACCGCGACGTATTCGTCGCTCGCCTGCACCAGCTGTCCGCCCGGAGCGTGCCGCGAGCCCGCCACGTGGTCACGCTCGAATTCTTGCCGCGTGCGCACATCGAGCAGGTACAAGGTGCGGCTTGCATCCTTCTGCCACTTGCCGACCTCGTGCGGCGTCGTGAACTTGACGCCAAACCGCGCGGCAACCCGCTCCGCCGCGGCCAGCGCTTTCGCTTTCCCCCGTTCGGACGGCGGCGGCGCAACGCGGCCCGCGCCGCGCTCGCACTCAAAGCCGGCGAGGTCCCAGCCCATGGTGCCGTCTTTCAGCGCGACGACGCGGTTCGGAATGCCGGCGTTGCGCAGCGACTGGCATCCGATGATGCTTCGCGTGCGCCCGGCGCAGTTCACCACCACGAGCGTGTCCGGGTCGGGCGCGACGTCGTGGACTCGCCAGGCGAGCTCGGCTCCCGGCATGTCGATTCCGCCCGGGATGTTCATGCGGTGGTACTCCTCGAACGGGCGGGAATCGAGGATCACCAGCCTCTTGCCGTCCGCAACCCATTCATTCAATTGGTTCGCAGAGATGCGAGGCGTTTCGTAATGGTGCTCGACGAACTCGCCGAAGGCCTTGGAGGGCACGTTGACGCCGCTGAAGAGCTCGCCGCCCGCGGCCTGCCAGCCGGCGCAGCCGCCGTCGAGAACCGCAACATCGCTGTAACCCATCGAGGCCAGGCGCTCGGTCGCCCTTTCGGCCAGCCCCTCTTCACCGGCGTCGAGCACGACCACGGGCGCGGCGGCGCGCGGCACCAGGTCGCGGACCATGAGCTCGAGCCTGGAGAGCGGCGCGGAGCAGGCGAAGAACGGATGCCCGCGGTAGTGCACCCCCTGCTCGCGCACGTCGAGCAGCGCGAACTCCGCGCTACCACCGAGCGCGGCGCGCACCGCCGCGAAAGTCACCTTTTTGGCCACGACCGATGCATTATGACGCCCGCGGCTTTTTCCTGGAGGAAGCGATGGCACTCAAGGCGACGAAGGCGGAAGTATGGGCGGCCACGATCGAGGACCGCGCCGGCGGCGCGGCCGACAAGCTCGAGGCGCTGGCGCGCGGCGGGGCGAACCTCGAAATGCTGCTCGCGCGGCGCACCGACCAGCCCGGACAGGGCGTCATGTTCGTCACGCCGGTGAAGGGCGCCAAGGCGGTCAAGGCCGCCCAGGAGGCCGGCTTCGGCAAGCCCGAAAGCATCCACTCGGTGCGCGTCGAGGGCGGCGACAAGCCGGGCCTCGGGTCGAAGATCGCGCGCGCGCTCGGCAACGCCGGCGTCAGCTTCCGCGGCGTGTCGGCGGTGGCGATCGGCAAGAAATTCATCAGCTACATCGCCTGCGACAGCGCCGAGGACGCCGCCAAGGCGATCGCGGTGCTGAAGAAGCTCTAGCGGACGCGGTAGATCTCGTCCTCGAAGTCCCCGCGCCACACCGTGAGCGAGGAGCGGCTTTTCTGGGTCTGCGAGGTGAGCACGGCGCGTTCCTCGCCCTTCTTCCACTCCACCTTGTAGATCGGGCCGCGAGCTTCGGGGTTTGCGCGCGTCTCTTCCGCGGGCGCGCCGTAGCGCTTCTTGAGGAACGCCGCCATGCGGTCCGCGTCCTTGGTGTCGAAGCGCATGTCGAACGCCTCGACGCGATCGCCCTTGAGATAGAAAGTGATGCGCCCGGGCACGCCGCCGAACACGATCTTGGAGTCGTCGCAGCGCCGCTCCGCGGCCCTGCTCTTCCATTGCAGCGCTGCGCAGTGCGCCGTCGGGAACTGCTTCAGCACGGCCTTTTCCGAAGCGCCCAGCGCGATTTCGTTGGCGTCATAGCCGGCGAAGACGCAGCCCGAATGGAGAAGCATTAGCCCGAAAATCGCGCGCATCCTAGTCATTGCCACGCATTTCCACTCATTTTCCGCTCATTTTCCGCTCATTTTCCGAGCTGGTGGCGCCTGAAGCAGGATTCTTCGTGGTCGTTCACCATGCCGACCGCCTGCATGAACGCATACACCGTGGTCGGCCCCACGAAGCGAAAACCGCGCCGGCGCAGGTCCCTGGAGAGCGCCTCGGCGTCGCGCCCCGCAAAGCTCCAGATGTACTTGGAAAAGCTGCCGAATTCCTTGCGCAGCTCGAGCACGCGGCGCGCGTTCTCGATGGTGGCATCGATCTTGCCGGAATGGCGGACGATTCCCGCATCGGCGAGAAGGCGCCGGCGCTCGCGCGCGCCGTAAGCGGCGACTTTTTTCAGGTCGAAGCGCGCGAACGCGCGCCGGTAGTTGTCGCGCTTGGCGAGAATGGTGTCCCAGGAGAGCCCGGCCTGCGCCCCCTCGAGCGTGAGGCATTCGAAGAGCTTTCGATCGTCGTGTACCGGGACGCCCCATTCCTCGTCGTGGTAGGCGATGGCAAGCGGATTGCTCGGCCACTTGCAACGCTGCTTTTCACTCATGGGTTTTGAGTCATGCGGTGACCACGTTGCGCGCGAAGCCGCCGAAGAGATCGAGCACGCGCTCGCGCCACGCCGAGAGCGGATCCTCCGGCGCCAGCAGCTCGCGCGGGCTCATGATGCGCGCCCACTGGAAGATCGAGAACAGCACGTAGTCGGCATAGGCCGGCTGTTCTCCGCAAACGTAGGCCTGCCGCTTGAGGAGCGCCTGCATCGGCTCGAGGCCCCGTCCGAGGCGCTGTAGCGCCTGCTCGCGCCCGGAGCGCAGCTCCTCGAGCGTAGTACGGGTCGCACGCTCGGCCATCGCGCGGAAGTGCTCGCGGTCGGCCGCGTCCACCCGCTCGTGGATCTCGGGCGCCAGCACCTGGAGCATCGCTCCGACCAGCGCGCGGTCCACCCAGGTGTTGAAGGCGTGGCTGACGCCGCGGCCGATGTCGCCGCCGAAAAGCGGCTGCTGCGGGTAGCGCAATTCCAGGTGCTCGGCGATCTTCCAGGAATCGCGTACCACGTCTTCGCCGGCGCGGATGACCGGAACGGTCTTGCCGCCCGAAAACGCGATCGCCGCCTTGTCGCTCATGCGCACCGGACGGGCTTCGAACTCGAGCGCCTTGTGCGCGAGCGCCATCCGCGTGCGCCAGGAGAACAGGCTGTAGCGCCGGTCGTTCGCGCCGCCGAGCTCCCAGAGGACGATCACGCCGCCCTCTTGACCCCGGGCTCGACCACCTCGTGGCTCGCCGGACGCGCCTTGATGCGGAGGTCCTTCAGCTCGGCGCGCTCACGCTCGGCGTTGCGGAATGCCTGGTCGCGCGCGGTCAGATATTGCTGCGGCCAGTGCTGCGGCACATGCTGGTACCAGGCCGAAGCCTGGAGCGTGAAATACGGGTTGGCGAGGTGCGGCCGGGCGAGCGCCACGAGGTCCGCCTTTCCCGAGGCGAGCAGGGTGTTGACCTGGTCGGGCGTGGTGACCGCGCCGACGGTCATGGTCGCGATGCCGACCTCGTTCCTGACCCAGTCCGCATAGGGCGCCTGGTACATGCGCCCGTACACGGGACGCTGGTACGGCACGGTCTGGCCGGTCGAGCAGTCGATGAGGTCGCAGCCGGCGTCCTTCAGCATGCGCGTCAGCGCGATGAGATCCTCTCCGGAAAGCCCGCCGGGCGCCCAGTCGGTCGCCGAGATGCGTACCGACATCGGCTTCGCCCGAGGCCAGGCGGCGCGGCAGGCGCCGAATACCTCGAGCGGAAAGCGCATCCGGTTCTCGATACCTCCTCCGTAGCCGTCCGTACGCTTGTTGGTGAGCGGCGAGATAAAGCTGGCAAGAAGATAGCCGTGCGCCATGTGCAGCTCGAGCATGTCGAACCCGGCCTGGTCCGCATAGGTCGTCGAGCGCACGAAGTCGTCGACGATCTTCTGCATTCCTTTTTTGTCGAGTTCCTTGGGGACCTGCGAAACGCCCTCGTAGTACGGCAGCGGCGAAGCGGAAACCACGGGCCAGTTGCCCGACTCGAGCGGATGGTCCATGCGCTCCCAGCCGAGCTGGGTCGAGCCCTTGCGCCCCGAATGCCCGAGCTGCATGCACAGCTTGGCTTTTGAATGGGTTTTGCAAAACCGGACTATTTTTCCAAAAGCGTCTCTTTGGGTCTCGTTCCAGAGACCCGTATCTCCCGGCGAAATGCGTGCCTCCGGCGAGGGGCAGGTCATCTCGACGTAGACCAGTCCGGCGCCGCCGACAGCGCGGCTGCCGAGGTGGACGAAGTGCCAGTCGCCCGGCACGCCGTCGAGCGCCGAATACTGGTCCATCGGCGATACCACCACGCGGTTCTCGACCACCATGTCGCGCAGGCGGAACGGCGTGAACATGGGTACCGGCGGATTGTCGAGGTCGATATCGAACCCCTGGTCCTTCACCCTCGTGGCATACCACTTGTGAACTTCGCGCACGAACGCGGCGTCGCGCAGCTCGAGGTTCTCCCAGGTGATCTGCTTCGAGCGCGACATCACCCCGAAGGCGAACTGCGGCGCCTCCATGCCCCAGTAGCGCTTCATGTGCTCGAACCAGGCGAGCGACACGTTGGCGGCGTGCTGGGTTTTCTCGACTTCCTCGCGCCGAGCCGTATCGTACAACCCGAGCGCAGAAGACACCGTCTGATTGGTTGTCTTAAAAGCTTCGAACAGCGCGATGGCATCCTCCATGGCGAGCTTGGTTCCCGAGCCGATGGAGAAGTGCGCAGTGGCCTTGGCATCGCCGACCAGGACAGCGCTCATTTTCCCTTCCTGCATCACCCAGGTCTTGTTGGTGATGTTGGGGAAATTGCGCCACAGCGAGCGGTTGGCGATGAGCGGGTGCCCGGCGAGCTCCTCGGCGAACACGCCTTCGAGCACCGGCAGCATGTCGGCCTCCGAGAGCCTGTCGAAGCCGAAGTTGCGCCAGGTCGCCTCGTCCATTTCGATCACCCAGGTCGAGCGGTCCGGCTCGTACTGGTAGACGTGGGCCAGCAGGACGCCCTCGGGCGTCTCGCGGAAGAAATACTTGAAGGCGTCGATCGGCCGCGTCGAGCCGAGCCAGGTGAACTTGTTCGGCCGCAGGTCGACGCTCGGCTGGAAATGCTCCTTGTATCTCGAGCGGATCACCGAGTTGATGCCGTCGGCCACCACGACCAAGTCCGACTCGGCGAACTCCTCCAGCCCCTGGACCTCGCGCTGAAACCTCATCTGCACGCCGAGCTCGCGGCCGCGGTCCTGCAGGATGTTGAGCAGCGCGACGCGCGAGCAGCCGCAGAAGCCGTTGCCGCCCGAGCGCATCACGCTCCCCTTGTAGACGACGTCCACGTCGCCCCAATAGGCGAAGCGCCGCCGGATGCGCTCGTAGGTGACGAGGTCGTAGGCCTTGAACGTGTCGAGCGTCTGGTCGGAGAACACCACGCCGAAGCCGAAAGTGTCGTCCGGGCGGTTGCGCTCGTAGACCGTGATGTCCCAGCGCGGCCAGGCCTTTTTTGCCAGCAGCGCGAAGTAGAGACCGCCCGGCCCTCCGCCGATGACGCTTGCTTTCATGCTCATTTCTCCGGGACTACCGCCACGGCCTCGATCTCCAGGCGCGCGTCGTTTTCTACCAGGCCGCTCACCTGCACGACCGCCATCGTCGGGTAGTGCTTGCCCATCAGGTCGCGATAGGCCGCACCGACCTCCTTCAAGGACGAAAGGTATTCCTCCTTGTCGAGCACGTACCACGTGAGGCGCACGATGTGCTCGGGCTTGCCCTGCGCCTCTTTCAGGACAGCAATGACATTCGAAAGCGCCTGTCGGAACTGCCCGGCGAACGAGCGCTCCTTCCATTCGCCCTGCCCGGTCCACCCGATCTGCCCGGCGATGAACACCAGCTTCCCCTGCGCGGCGATGCCGTTCGCAAAGCCCCGGGGTCGTGCCCAACCAGGCGGCTGAAGGACTTGCATCAGGCGCTCCTTAGCTTGAACCGCTGCAGCTTCCCCGTCTCCGTGCGCGGCAGCGTGTCGACGAACTCGACGGCGCGCGGATACTTGTACGGAGCAATGGCGTGCTTGACGTGCTCCTGCAGCGCCTTGACCATCGAAACCTCCTTCGCGACATCTTTTTTCAGAACCACAAAGGCTTTCACGATGGTGCCGCGCTCGGCGTCCGGGGTACCGACCACGGCGCATTCGGCGACCGCCGGGTGCGCGAGGAGCGCGCCCTCGACCTCCGGGCCGGCGATGTTGTAGCCCGCCGAGATGATCATGTCGTCGGTGCGTGCCTGGTAGAAGAAGTAGCCGTCCTCGTCCATGAGATAGGCGTCGCCGGTGATGTTCCAGCCTTTCTGCACGTAGTCCTTCTGCCGCTCGTCGGCGAGGTAGCGGCAGCCGGTCGGCCCCTTCACCGCGAGGCGTCCCACCGTCCCCGGGGCGCACACCCGGCCCTCCTCGTCGAGCACCGTCGCCCGGTAGCCGGGGATGGCATACCCGGTGGCGTTGCGGCGCGCGCGCTCCGCAAGGTGCGAGATGAAGATGTGGATCATCTCGGTCGACCCGATCCCGTCGATGATCTCGATCCCGGTCGCCTCGCGGAACAGCTCGCGCGTAGCGTCGGGCAGCGCCTCGCCCGCCGATACGCAGCGCTTCAGCGACGACAGGTCGAAGTCGCGCGCGAGGGCCGCCATCTGGCGGTACATCGTCGGCGCCGAGAAGCACACCGTGGCCTTGAAGCGCTCGATGGTCTCGAGCAGCGTCTCCGGCGTGTGCTTCTCGACCAGCACGGTGGAGGCGCCGTGGCGCATCGGGAAGCACAGCACGCCGCCCAGGCCGAAGGTGAAGGCGATCGGCGGCGTGCCGCAGAAGATGTCGTCCTTCTGCGTGCGCAGGATCGAGCGCGGGAACGCGTCGCACATCGCCACCACGTCGCGGTGGAAATGCAGCGTGCCCTTCGGCTTGCCGGTGGTTCCCGATGTGAACGCGATCAGCGCGACGTCCTCGGCCGCGGTCGGCACGCTGTTGAACCAGAGCGGCTGCTTGAGCGACAAGGCGTCCAGCGCGTCTGGCGCGTCGTCGTGCCAGTAGCTCAGCTGCTTGAGCGTCGGGCACGCGGCCGCGGCGCTCGAGAGCTCCGCCTCCAGGCGCTTGTCGCAGAGCGCGTGCGAGACCTCGGCCTTCTGGATGATCTCGGTCAGCTCCTTCGCCCGCAGCAGCGGCATCGTGGCCACGCAGATGCCGCCCGCCTTCATCACGGCGAACCAGCACGCCGCCATCATCGGATTGTTGGGCCCTCGCAAGAGCACGCGGTTGCCCGGCTTGAGCCCCATCGAGCGCACCAGCACGTTGGCGATGCGGTTCGCCTGCGTGAAGAGCTGCGTGTAGCTGCATTCGCCGTCGGGGGTGCGCAGGGCGATGCGGTGGCCGTAGCCGCGGGTCACCGGCTTGTCGAGAAGCTCGGTGGCGCAATTGAGCCTCCCCGCGTACTGCAGCTCGGGCAGCTCGAACAGCAGCTCGGGCCAGGCCGCGGTCGGCGGCAGGTTGTCGCGCGCGAAAGTATCGACGTGCGCGGTGTAGCGCGTCATCTCAGGAGGTCCCTCGCGATGACGATCTTCTGGACTTCGGTCGCACCCTCGTAGATGCGCAGCGCGCGAACCTCGCGGTAGAGCTTCTCCACCGGGTGGCCGCGCATCACCCCGAGCCCGCCGCAGATCTGCACCGCCTCGTCGACCGCGCGCTGCGCCGACTCGGTGGCGAACATCTTCGCCATCGCGGCCTCGCGCGTCACGCGCGCCGCGCCCGTGTCCTTCTTCCACGCCGAGCGATACGTGAGCAGCGCCGCCGCGTCGATGCCGGTCGCCATGTCGGCGAGCTTCGCCTGCGTCATCTGGAAGTCGGCGAGGGTCTGGCCGAACATGCTGCGGCTGCGCGCCCTGGCGAGCGATTCGTCGAGCGCGCGGCGCGCGAAGCCGAGGGCTGCACCGGCGACCGTGGTGCGAAAGATGTCCAGGCCGCGCATCGCCAGCTTGAAGCCCTGGCCCGGCCCGCCGAGCGGCTCTGCGCGGGCGTCCTTCATCCGGACCGTGGCCATGGGGTGCGGCGCCACGATGTCGATGCGCTGCGAGGCGTCGACTTCGGGGGCCTCGACGATGAAGGCGCTGATGCCCTCCTCCGCCCGTGCGAAAACGACGTAGAAGTGGGCGATGCCGCCGTTGGAGATCCAGGTTTTCTCGCCGTCGAGGCGCCAGCCGCCGGAATCTCGCGACGCGCGCGTTTTCAGCGCCTGCACGTCGGAGCCGGCTTCCGGCTCGGAGAGCGCAAACGCACCGATCGCCTCGCCGGCGGCCGCTCTACGCAGGTAGCGCTCCTTCTGCTCGGCGGTCCCGGCGAGCGAGATGGGAATGGTCGAGAGGCCCGCCATGGCGAAGGCGAAGTCCGCGAGCCCGGCGTGGTAGGCGAACACTTCGCGCAGCAGCGCGATCGAGCGAACGTCGGGCCGCTCCGACACGCAGTGGTGGAGGAATCCGGCGCAGCCCAGGTCCTGCACCAGGCGCTTGCAGATCGCATCCGCGTCCGCGCCGTGGGCGTGCGCGAGGTTCGCGTGCGCCCACGCGTCGGCCTCGATCGCGAGCTTCGCATGCCGCTCCTCGAAAAAGGGCCAGTCGTAGTGTGCCAGCCGGTCCATCAGTCGCCCTGGAACCGCGGTTTCTGCTTAGCCGCAAATGCCTCGTAGGCGCGGCGAAAATCCCGGCTCTGCATGAGGCGCGCCTGCGCCACCGCTTCCATTTCGATCGCCTGGTCCACGCCCGCGTTCCATTCCTCGTGCAGCATCCTTTTCGTCATGGCATGCGCCGCGGTCGGCCCTTCGGCGAGCGCGGTCGCCATGTCGAGCGCTTTCGCGAGAACCGGATCGCAGACCTGGTTGAAAAAACCCCAGGCGAAGCCCTCCTCCGCGCCCATCGACCGGCCGGTATAGAGAAGCTCCGCGGCGCGGCCCTGGCCGACGATGCGCGGCAGGATCGCGCAGGCGCCCATGTCGCAGCCGGCGAGGCCGACGCGCACGAAGAGAAAGGCCACGCTTGCGCTCGGCGCGGCATAGCGGAGATCGCTCGCCATGGCGAGAATCGCGCCGGCGCCGGCGCACACGCCCTCGACAGCGGCGATCACCGGCTGCGGGCAGCGGCGCATCGCCTTCACCACGTCGCCGGTCATGCGCGTGAACTCGAGCAGCTCGTCGGACCCCATGCGGGTGAGCGGAGCGATGATCTCGTGCACGTCGCCGCCCGAGCAGAAATTGCCGCCGGCGCCCGTGAGGACGAGGCTCCTGATCTCCTTTTCACTTTCCATTTGACGAAAAAGATCGCGCAGCTCCGCGTACGACTCGAAGGTGAGCGGGTTCTTGCGCTCGGGGCGGTTCAGCGTGATCACGCCCACCTTTCCCTCGGTGCGCCACAGAAAGTGCCTGGGCTGGATCATGAAGCGACCTCCACGGCGTGCTGCTTCAGCTTGGCAAGGAGCTTGAGGAGCTCGTCCTGGTCGCGCCGGCTCATGCCGGCGAGGAGCTCGACCACCCACGCCTCGTGCGCCCGCGCCATCTCGGCGAAGCTCTTTTCGCCGGCGCGGGTGAGGCTTATGCGAAAGGCGCGCCGGTCGGCGGGCTCCTCGAGGCGCTCGACCAGGCCTTCCTTCTCGAGCTGGTCGACGATCGCGGTGACGTTGCCGCCGGTAACCATCAGCAGCCGCGACAGCTCGCTCATTTTGAGGCCCTCGGCATGGCGCTCGAGCTGCGCCATCAGGTCGAAGCGCGGCAGCGTGGTGGCGAAGCGCGCGCGCAGGCGCGAGCGTACCCGGCGCTCGATCAGCTGGGTGCAGGTGAGCAGCCGCAGCCAGATGCGCAGCGCTCGGTGGTCGCCGGCGCGGGCGATGGTTTCACGGTCTGCGAGCAGGCGTTGTACTCCAAGCCTCAATAGATTAAGCTTGAAGCAACTCGGCGACCCCTGTCAACTGGCCGCCGTCAACCCCGGTCAGCCTTCCTTGGGCAGGTAGTCCTTGAAGGCGTCGCTGCGCTTCCAGCCTGGAACAGGCGTCGGCCGGTCCGGCGCCGGCACATACGGCGAAGCCTCGACCAGCTGCATGCGATGGATGTAGCGCGGGCAGTTGGGGAAGATGTGGCGCGCGCGCACGCGCACGATCGCCTGCGCCTCGGGATAACCCGCCTTCAGCGGATCGTCGAAGTGCAGCGCAGCATCGCCGTTGACGCGCAGCCGCTTGCCCTTCTGGAAATCGATGAACAGGATGCCGACGGCAGGGTTGGCCGAAATGTTGCCGAGGCTCTTGAACATGCCGTTGCCGTCGTAGCTCGGAAAGGCGAGCGTGTCCGGCGCGACGACCCGCACGAATCCGGGCGCACCCCCCTTGTACGAGCAGTCGGGCTGGCCCTGCGCATCGGCGCTCGCCAGGAAGAAGAAGCACTGCTCGGCAATGAATGCGCGATCCTCTTCGCTGAACTCGGCGCGCAGCAGCTTTTCGGCCAGGCGATCGGCGATGCGCCGGCTGTCGAAGCGCTGTTGCAGCGCGCGGCTTTGGTCGTGATAGAAGTCCATCAGCGCAATTCAACCACGCTTTGCGTCCGGACGTTCACGCGCAGATCGAAGAGGTCGGGACGCGCGTAGTGCCCCACCACGTCCAGGCTGCGGCGCGCCATGCCGACGCGCTCCAGGTCGATCTCGGCGTAAAGGATGGCGCGCTCCTCATGCAGCGGCCCGGCGACAACCTTGCCGCCCGGCGCGACCACGACCGAGTCGCCGGCATTGATCCACTCGTCGGGGTTGCGAAAAAGCTCGCTCTTGCCTGGAACTGCGTCGGGAATGTCGCGCGCCTGGAAAGCGCATCCGCAGCTCACGACCCAGCAGCCGCCTTCGCGGGCGATGTGCTGCATCGTCGCGACGGTGCGCTCGCCGCTGTCGTACGTCGGCGTCACGTAGATTTCGAGTCCCTGCGCGTACAGCGCATAACGCGCGAGCGGCATGTAGCTTTCCCAGCAGATCAGCGCGCCGATGCGCCCGCAGGGCGTGGCGACGGCCTTGAGCCCGGTGGCATCGCCACAGCCCCAGACCATGCGTTCCGGGTTGGTGGGCATCAGCTTCCTGTGGCGGTTCAGCAGGGCCCCGTCCGCACCGATGGTGACGACGCTGTTGTAGAGCGTGCCGCCGCCGCGCTCATCGTCGCGTTCGTGGAGGCCGCACACTACGACAAGCTCGTGTCGCCTTGCCGCCTCGCGCAGCGGCGCGAGATCGTCCGCGGCGAGGCTCACCGAGTTGGCCCGCAACCGCGCGTGGAGACGCTCGGTAAGCGCCATGTCCGGCCCGGGCCGCAGCCGCCACATCCACGCGGGATAGCCGGGAACCAGCGCCTCCGGGAACACGGCAAGCCGCGCGCCGTTTGCCGCCGCCTCGGCGAGCGAGGCGACGGCGTTCTCCAGGGTCGCGGCGCGGTCGAGGAAGACCGGCGGGCGCTGGATCACGGCGACGCGCGGCACGGCGCTCAGGCCTTTTCTCCGGCGAGGACCCACTTCTCGCCCAGCGTCTTGCCGTCGCGCACCATGGTGAGGGTGCCGTCGAGGCGCGGGCCGCGCACGACCCCGCGCCAGAGGAGGCTGCCGTACTTCGGGCTTTCCGTGCGGGCTTCGAAGCTCACCGTGTCGCCGGCCGCGGTTGCAGTGTACGGGCCGTCGCCGTATTCGTAGCGGTCGCACGCGCTCGAGCGGAAGCGCCCCGCGCTGAACATGATGGTGTCGGCGTCGCCTTCGGTCTTGCCGCGCTCGAGCACGATGCCGATGAAGTTGCGTCCGTCCAGAAGGTTCATGGTTTTCCCCGTATTCCTAGTGAGAGTGGGCTTTCGCGTAGTCGATCATTCCCTGGAAGTCGACCACCACGGCGGGCTCGTTGCCGATCACCCAGGCATCGTGGCCGGAGGGCAGCAGCGAGACGTCGCCCGCACGGCAGTCGAACTCGGTGCCGTCGTCCATGAGGATCCGCAGCACGCCCGAGACGTGATACTGGAAGTGGGGCGCCTCGCAGCTCTTCGTCCTGGCGAGCGGCTGCACCGAGGTCGACCATTTCCAGCCCGGCTCGAACACCGCGCGGCCCACGGTCGCGCCGCCGATGCTGATCAGTTCGACCCGCCCCTTCGGAAACTCGCGAATCTCGTCGGGCTTGCGGAAGTCCTTGCGTTCGGCCTGCTTCATGCGGCCCTCCTGTCGGTGGAAAGGATGCGGTATTTGAAGCCGGCCCGCAGCGACAGGAAATGCGTAGGACTACGTAGGCACAGCTACAGCGACGCGATCAGGCGCTCAGCGGCGGTGTCGAAGCGCGCGGCCTCGCCGTAGGAGCGCGCGAGCATCATCGCGCCTTCGAGCGAGCCGACGATGACGCGCGCGACCTCGAGCGGCGATCCCTTGAACTCCAGGCTGCCGCCCTTGCGGCCATGCTCGAGGACGCCGGCGAGCCACTGCTCATTGACGTCGAAGAAATGCCTCACGTCCTCCTTCATCGCCTTGGGCAGCGTCGCGTAGTCGGAGGCAAGCATGCCGCACAGGCACATGCGATTGTCGCGCAGCACGTCTGCGTAGATGCGGGTGTAGCGCTTGAGCTTCTCCCGTGGCGCCGCGCCGGTCGCATCGATTCCCTTCAGCACCTCGAGGAACGTCTGCTCGTAGCGCTCGATCAGGCGCCTGCCGAGGTCGGCCTTGGAGGGAAAGTGATAGTGCAGGCTCGCTTTGGTCATCGACATTGCCTCGGCGATGTCGGCATAGCTGAAGCCGTTGAAGCCGCGGGTCTGCACCAGCCGCTCGGCTATGTCGAGGATGCGCTGGGCGCTGTCGCCCGCCTGGCCCGCTTGGCTCGATCTCGCCACGGCCGGAGGGTAGCACGGAAACTTACCAACCAGTCGGTTGACAAGTGACTTACTAGTAGGTAGAACGCTCGGACGATGTCCGCGCTCACGAGCCGGGATCTGCATTCGGCGCTCGACGCCCTCCACGCCATAGGCGACGGTTGTGGTGCGCCCGGGGGCTTCGCGCGGTGCGGCGTGGCCGCGCTCGCCGGTCTGATCGGCGCGGAGCTCACCACCCTCTCGGTGTGCGACCTGGACAGCAATCACCGCAGCGTGGTGAGCGACGCGCCGGGCGCGATTTCGGCGCGCCAGATCGAAGTCTTCGACCGTTATTTTCCGGAGCATCCGCTGGTGCGCGCCCATGGCCGCAACCCGGGCGCGGTGACGCGGCGGATCAGCGATCTTGTCCCGAGCGAGGCATTCGTGGAAACCCCCCTCTACAACGATTACTACCGCCCGATCGGCATCCGCCACGCCATGGCCCTGCCGATTTACGTAGACCGGCGGCTTCTCGTCAGCTTCGTCTTCAACCGCGCGACTAGCGCATTCGGCGAGCACGAGCTGCAGCTCGCCGAGACTCTTCGGCCGCACCTCGCGAACCTGTACCGCCTGGCCGGCGGCGAGGCGCCGGCGCCCTGCGCGACGCTCACCGCGCGCGAGCGCGAAGTGCTGGAGTGGGTCGCCGCCGGCAAGACGAACCGCGACATCGCGGCGATTCTCGGTGCGCGCCCGCGCACCATCGAAAAGCACCTCGAGCGGATCTACGAGAAACTGGGCGTCGAAACGCGCACCGCGGCCGCCGCGCGGGCGCGGCTCCTTTAGGGCCCGGGCGAAGCTTCTTTGAGCTACTGAAGCTCGATGCCGGCCGCGCGCACCACGCGCGTCCATTTGTCGAGCTCGCGGCGGATCAGCGCGGCGAACTCGGCCGGCGTGCTGCCGACCGGCTGGGCGCCGTCGAGCGCGAGTTTCTCTTTCATCTCGCTGCTCTGCAGGGCTTTGGCGGCCTCGGCGTGCAACCGGGCGATGATCTGCGGCGGCGTGCCGGCAGGCGCGACCATCCCGTACCACTGCATCGCCTCGTAGCCCGGCACGCCCGCTTCGGCCACCGTGGGCACCGTGGGAAACGCCTCGACGCGGCTCGGGCCGGATACCGCGAGCGCGCGCACCCGCCCGGAGTCTACATGCGGCTTGGCGGTAAGCGCGTTGGCGAACGTTGCCGCGATCTGGCCGCCGATGACGTCGGTCACGGCCGCCGCAGTGCCGCGGTAGGGGACATGCTGCAGGTCGATGCCGGCCATGCTCTTCAGGAGCTCCATGGAAAGATGCGGCGACGTGCCGATCCCGGGCGTGCCATAGCTCAGCGCCCCGGGCTTGGCCTTCGCAAGCGCGACGAATTCGGCGAGCGACTTCGCCGGCAGCGCCGGATTCACGACCAGTACGTTCGGCGCGGTGGCGGCAAGCGTGATCGGCGCAAAGTCGCGCACCGGATCGTAGGGGACCTTCTTGTAGAGCACCGAGTTAAGCGCGAGGGTGCTCGCCGTGACGAGGAGGGTATAGCCGTCTCCCGGGGACCGCGCCACGCTTTCGATGCCGATCATGTTGCCGGCGCCGGGCTTGTTCTCCACGACGAACGGCTGGCCGAGCGCCTTGGAGAAGTGCTGCGCCAGCACGCGCGCCAGGATGTCCGTGCCGCCGCCGGGCGGCGAGGGCACGATCACCTTGACGGGACGGGCGGGGTAATCCGCCTGTGCCCACACCAACCCGCAGACCAGGGTGAGCGCAAGACCAAGAAATCTAACCGACCGCATTCAGCTTTCTCCCGTTCCGTTCCACCGGCTTCGCGGCGACCAGGACGAAGGCGATGACGCACGGCGCGGTGCCGCGGTTGACCCAGTTGTGCACCGTGCCGCGCTGCACGAGCACGTCGCCCGCGCGCAGGCGCACCGTCTCGCCCTCGAGCTCCATGTCGATCTCGCCCGCGAGCACCACCGCGTAGTCGATCGACTCGGTGCGATGGTTGCGCGGCGCGACGCCGGGAGCGTACTCGACGATCCGGAACACCGTGCCGTTCTGGTCGGTCGTGGCCACTTCGCGAGCCGCGCCATCCCGCTCGTCGCCGTTGTCGGCCGGAAATGCGCCGGTGGACCACACCACGCAGCTCGCATGGTTCGGCCGGCGAGAAATCACGTTCCGGCAGACCTCGTCGATCGCCACGCGCGCCCTGCCCTGCGCGTCATGGCCGGTCACCACCCTTCGAATGGATAACGTCATGTCACTCCCGCGTGATCAGAAGATGCCCGAGGCGCCGCGCCCGGGGATAGTCGCGCTGCACGGAGCGGAAGATACGCCGCAAATTTCGCCAAGGCGACGGGTCGCGGTAAAACCGGTGGAGGAACAGCAGGTCCGCGACCAGGCTTGCCATCCAGTCCACGCGCGTCGTGTAGCCGATCACCGCCCGAACGCCGGTCTTCTTGAGGAACGCCTTGGCGAAGCGCTTCCCCTGCACGCCGCGCAGCACGCTGCATGCGGCGAAATAGACGAGATTGCGGTATCCCCGCCCGTAGCCCGCGAACGCTTCCATGATCGGCTCGGCGCCGATGTCGCCGGTCAGCGAGATCACCGTGCCCGGCTTGCCATGGAATGCGAGGTAATAGACCGGTGCGTCGAAGAGATCCGCCTGGCGCCACATCACTCCGTCCGGGCGCCGCGCGTAATACGCCAGGCCCTGCGCCGATTCGACGAACCGGTGCGCCACCTTGAGCGGCGGGCTCACGAGCGGCGCGAGGCCCTCGAAGAAGGGCTTGACCGAGTAGCTTTCGAACAGCTTCTCGTTCCAGTACGTCTCCAGGCAGACCAGCTTCGCCGGCGCTTTCACCCTAGAATGATCGCACCATGCGTCGCCTTCTCCTCGTAGCCGCCGCGGCCGTGCCGTTTCCGTTTCACGCGGGCCTGGCGCAGGAGGCGAACTCGACCCAGATGGAGACGATCACCGAGATTTTCCGCTGCATGGCGCAAGGGCTGCCCCAGGGCTGGGCGAGCGCGCATATGATCGTCGAGCTGGCGCACCCGGGCGATTCCACCGGCAAGGTGCGCTATCTCGTCTTCCGCAAGGATGCGGCGGACAAGCCCGAGTCGTTTGCTCCCTGCGACACCGACGCTCCGCCAACGGCCCTGATCGGGCTGCGCAAGCTCGAGCCTGCCGAGCGCCAGGGCTGGACCACCGCGCGTTTGGTGCTCGAGCGCGACGGCAGCTTCCGCCTTAACTACGACTTCCCGCCTAAGTAGCTCTAGCCAGGCCTGTCTCCAGCAGCTCGCGAATGCGAGCCGCGCCTGCGGCGTCGAGCTTGCCGGCCGCGAGTGCCAGCGGCACCGTCCGCAGCGCCAGGCGGCAGTAGAAATCGCGCAGCGCCGGGTCGAACCCGCCGAGGGCAGCCAGGTGGCGCTCGAGCGTCATGGCATCACCGCGCGCCACCGAGCCTGCCATGGCCCGCGGCAATCCAGAGTGCTCGATCGCGTCCAGGCTGCCGCGCGCGAGCGGCAGAAGCGCGGCCAGCGCATCGTTCTCGGGGATGCCGAGACGCGACCAGATCGTCACCGCCTCGGCGAGGAGAGCGGCGACGAACGGCCCGGCGTAATGTGCCGCCGCGTGGTAGGCGGCGCGCGCGCCGGGAGGCACCCGCAACGCTCGCGCACCGAGGTCCGCCACCATGCGAAGCAAGATCGTTGCGAGCGGCTCTTCGGCCTCCACGGCGACGGCGCAGCCTTTCAGGCCACGCGCCGCGACCTCCGGGTCAGCGAACATCTGCAAGGGATGGAAGCCGCCGACCCGCGCGCCCTGGTTCTTCGCATGCTGCAGAACCTCGAGCCCGGCAGCGCCGCTGCAATGGACCACCGACTTGTCGCTCCAGACGAGCTCCGCGCAGGCCGCGCTCAGCGAATCGTCCGGAACGGTAAGAAAGACCAGGTCCGAGGCGCCCACGACGGACTTCTGCTGTTCCAGGCCGCGACCCACGACGCCGACGAGCTGGTAACCGGAACGAGAAAGCGCGAGCGCGAGCCCCTTGCCGACCCGGCCCGCGCCGATGAAGCCGACGCGGGGCCGGCCTTCAGTCACGATACGAGCGATCGTCGCGCTCGAGCGAGCGCAGCAGAGCCGGCCACTCGAGCAGGCCGTAGCCGCTGCCCGCCTTCTGCGCGCCTTCCTTGATGTTGGGATTGGTGAGCGCTTCGTTGTCGAGC
>DATLUZ010000064.1:0-4533 GCA_035577785.1 Burkholderiales bacterium
AATGCCGAGCGTATCCTCGTCGAAGACGAGGCGCTGCGCGCTGCGCGGCTTGCGCTTTGCGCCGCGGTGCGCCAGACGCTCGCCAACGGCCTGTCGCTCATCGGAGTCAGCGCGCCGGAGAAGATGTGAGCATGGCTATCCCAAAACGCAAAAAAATTTCCGCCACGCGCAAGCATGCGGCGGGCGGCTTCATGCTGGGCATGTTCGTCGGGCTGATCGCGGGCCTCGCGGTGTCTCTCGCCATCGCCTTCTATCTCAACAAGACCCCGGTGCCCTTCCTCACCGCCAAGTCCAAGCAGGCCGAGAAGGACGCCGCCGCGGCCAAGGCCCCGGCCATCGCCGGCCTTCCGGCGGGCGCGGTGGCCGCGGTGCCGGCCGAAAAGCCGAAGTTCGACTTCTACAAGATCCTGCCCGGGCAGGAAGAACCCGTCTCCGAAAGGGAGCTGCGCGACCGGATGAAATCGGGCCGCGGTCAACAGGATGGCCCGAAGGACGTTTATTTCATCCAGGCGGGCTCGTTCCAGAACCCGGCGGACGCCGACAACCAGAAGGCCCGGCTTGCGATCCTCGGCTTCGAGTCGAGCGTGGAGCCGGCAAACCTGCCCGACAAGGGAACCTGGTACCGCGTGCGCCTGGGACCGTACAACAAGCTCGACGAGATCAACCGTATCCGCCAGGCGCTGGCGCAGGCGAACATCGACGCCAGCCTGGTCAAGATCAAGGAGCAGCCGTAAGCATGAGAAGCGTAGTCGCAATCGTCCTTGCAGCCTTCCTGGCGCTGCCGCTCGGCGCCGGCGCGCAGCAGATCCAGTACGGCGAGCTCAACCCGCCGCAACCGGTCGAAAACAACGGCAAGATCCAGGTGATCGAGTTCTTCTGGTACGGCTGTCCGCATTGCTACAGCCTCGAGCCGTACGTCGAGGCCTGGCTGAAGAAACTGCCGCCGGACGTTGAATTCCACCGCGTGCCGGCCGTCTTCAACTCGCGCTGGGGCCATGACGCGGCCATCTTCTACACCCTCGAGGCAATGGGAGTGCTGGAGAAGCTTCATCGGCCACTCTTCGACGCCATCCACAAGGGGGGCCTGCGCACCGACAACGAGGCCGCGTTCAGCGAGTGGTTGCAGAAGAACGGTGTCGATCCGAAGAAATTCATGGACACCATGAAGTCGTTCGGCGTGCAGAGCAAGGTCAAGCGCGCCGTCCAGCAGACGGTGGCCTACAAGATCGACGGCACGCCGGCCATGGCGGTAGCGGGCCGCTACACCGTGAGCGCCGACCAGGGCCGCACGCAGCCAGGCATGCTGCAGTCGGTCGACGGGCTCGTGGCACTCGTTCGCAAGCAGAAATAGCCTTCGCATGCGGGTCGTCATCACCGGCGCCTCCTCGGGCATCGGTGAGGCGCTTGCCCGCCACTACGCCTCGGGCGACTCGATCCTCGGCCTGATTTCCCGCCGCGAGGCGGGCGCCGGGCTGCCGGGCACCGTCGTCTCCTATCCGCTGGACGTGACCGATGTTTTGGGCCTCGCCGAGGCAGCGAGGGATTTCGTGGCGCGCTACGGGGCGCCGGACCTGGTGATCGCCAACGCCGGCGTGGGCGTCGGCACGCACTCGGACGAGATCGCCGACATGGAGAAGCTGCGCCGGGTGCTCGAGGTCAACCTCACCGGGCTCGCCGCCACTCTCGCCGCATTCGCGCCGGCGATGCGCAAGGCCGGCCGTGGAACGCTCGCGGGCATCGCCAGCGTGGCGGGCTTCCGCGGGCTCGCCGGAAACGGCGCCTACTGCGCCTCGAAGGCCGCCGCCATCACCTGGCTGGAGAGCCTGCGCACGGAACTCTACGGCAGCGGCGTTTCGGTGGTCTGCGTCTGTCCCGGGTACATCGACACCCCGATGACTCGCGTCAACCGCTACCGCATGCCTTTTCTACTTCCTGCCGACGAAGCGGCGCGCCGCATCGCGCGCGCCATCGCCGCGCGCCGGCGCCTGGCGGTGATTCCATGGCAGATGGCCGCCGTTTCGGTGCTGCTGAGGGCAATGCCGGGATGGCTTTACGACCGCCTCGCGGCCCGCGCACCGCGGAAACCAAGAGACCTTTCTATTTAGCGATGCGGAGCATGGCGTAGCTGCCGGGCGCGTCCTCCAGGACGTCCTGCGGCGCGCGCGCCGGCACCCTGGCGCCGCCGTTCAGCCGCTCGATCCACGCTTCCCAGTCCTCCCACCACGAGCCGGGAATCTTGCTGGCGCCGGCGAACCAGGCGTCCGGCGTGGCGGGAAGCTCTTCGTTCGCCCAGTAGTGATACTTCTTCGCCGCCGGCGGATTGACGATGCCGGCGATGTGGCCGGAGCCGCCGAGCACGAATCGCACCGGTCCCCCCAGGTACTTCGCGCCCTTGTACGTCGTCTTCCAGGGAGCGATGTGGTCCTCGACGGTGGAAATGAAGTAGGCGGGCGTGCGCACCGCGCCAAGATCGATCGGCACGCCGCCGAGCTCGATGCCGCCGGGCTCGGCGAGCAGATTCTTGATGTACATGTTGCGCAGGTAGAAGCTGTGCATGCGCGCCGGCATGCGGGTCGAGTCCGCGTTCCAGTACAGAAGGTCGAACGGGAACGGATCCTTGCCGAGAAGGTAGTTGTTGACCACGAAGGACCACACGAGGTCGTTCGCCCGCAGGAGGTTGAAGGTTCCTGCCATCTCCGAGCCCTCGAGGTAGCCGCGCTGGTTCATCTTCTTTTCCAGGTTTGCGACCTGCTCCTCGTCGATGAACACGCCGAGCTCGCCCGGCTCCGAGAAGTCGAGCAGGCTCACGAAAAACGTGGCGCTCGCTACGCGGTTCTGGTTCTTGTTGCTCAGGTATCCCAACGTAGCCCCGAGGAGGGTGCCGCCCAGGCAGTAGCCGATGGCGTTGAGCTCGCGCTCTCCGGTGATTTTCTCCACCGCCTCGAAGGCCGCGAGTGCGCCCTCTCGCATGTAGTCGTCGAAGCCTTTTTGCGCGAGCGCCGCGTCGGGATTCACCCATGAAACCACGAAGACGGTGTGCCCTTGCGCCACGGCCCAGCGAATGAACGAATTCTTTTCGCGCAGATCGAGGATGTAGTACTTGTTGATCCACGGCGGAATGATCACCAGCGGCCGCTTGTGCACTTCTTTAGTGGTCGGCTGGTACTGGATGAGCTGCATCAGGGCGGTCTGGTGGACCACCTTGCCCGGCGTGGTGGCGACGTTGCGGCCGAGCTGGAACGCGCTCTCGTCGGTCATCGAGACGCGCAGTTGGCCGCCGCCCTTTTCGAGGTCGGCGAGCAGGTTGTTCATGCCGCGGATGAGGTTCTGGCCCCCGGTGCGCAGCGTCTCGCGCAGGACCTGCGGGTTCGTCATCAGGAAGTTGGACGGTGCCAGCGCATCGACGTACTGGCGGGTGAAGAACGCCACCTTCTTCTCCGATTCGGGCGGCAGTCCCTCCACGTTGGCGACGGCCTGCTGGATGTGCCGGGCAGCGATCAGGTAGGACTGCTTGATGTGGTCGAAGACGAAGTTCGAAGACCAGTCCTCGTCCTTGAAGCGGGCATCGCCGGCCGCTGGCTCGGCGACCGGCAGGGTTTGCAGCCCCAGCATCTTCAGCCAGGTCGACTGCCACAGCCGCATGTAGTCGGCCCACATGCTCATCGAGGTGTTCGCGAGTAGCGCCGGATCGGCGGCCATCTTCGCGTAGAGCTCCATGAAGGCACGGGCAATGCCCATCTCGTCGCGCACCGCCGACGAGAGGCTCGCGGCCTGCTTCTGCGCGAAGTCCGCGAGGAGCCGCGACGAGCGCTGGGCGACGCTGCCGCAGATTGTTGTGAGTTCTGGAGGATTCTGGGTCATGCGCTAGCGTAGCGCATGACGCCGTCCGCGCCGATACCCCGCTGCGCGCGGCCGGCATAGTACAGATAGTGCAGGTGGGCGATCGCCTCGCCCATCGCGAAGAAAGTCTGGTGCGTATCCAGCGGACGGCGGAACAGCACGCTCAGCAGGTCTCCCGCGCTCTTCGGCTCGCCCTGGAGGGCGTTCTTCAGCTCGGCGAAGCGCGCCTCGTGGTGCTCTTCGAGCTGGCGCACCCGCAGGTGCGCCCCGCGAAACGGCTTGCCATGGGACGGAAGTACCAGGACGTCCTGCGGCAGGCGGCGGTAGCGATCGATCGACTCGAGGAACAGGCGCAGCGGGTCGCCTTCCGGGTCGATAGACCACACGCTCACGTTGGTCGAGATGGTCGATAGGAGCATGTCCCCGGCAATCACGGTGTTCAATTGGCTCGCGAAAAGGGAGAGATGCTCCGGCGCGTGGCCATGGCCGACGATCGCCTCCCAGTCGCGTCCGCCGACGCGCACCTTGTCTCCCTCGATGATGCGCCGGTAGGAGAACGGAAATTCGGGCACGAGCGCGGAGTAGCGGTGGTTGCCGCGGATCGCCGCCATGGCAGCGGTCTTGTCGGCCGGCAGGCCGTTTTTCTTGAACACCGAGAGAACCGCGTCGCTGGTATAGCCCGCGGAGGAGGCG
>DATLUZ010000065.1:0-58792 GCA_035577785.1 Burkholderiales bacterium
AGATGAGGCCCTGCTCGAGGAGCCGCACGAAGACTTCCGTGACGGCGCGCGAGCGTGGCGCATCCATCGTGAAGTACTCGCGCGACCAGTCGCACGAAGCTCCCAGGCGCCGCATCTGGCGCGTGATGGTCGAGCCGGACTTTTCCTTCCACTCCCACACGCGCTTCACGAACGCGTCGCGGCCCATCGCCCGTCGCGAGGTGCCCTCGGCCTCCAGCTGGCGCTCCACCACCATATGTGTCGCGATGCCTGCGTGATCGGTGCCCGGCTGCCACAGGACGTTGTAGCCCTTCATGCGGTGGTAGCGCGTGAGCACGTCCATCAGCGTCTGCTGGAACGCGTGGCCCATGTGGAGCGTGCCGGTGACGTTGGGCGGCGGAAGCTGGATGCAGTAGGCGGGCTTGCCGTCGCCCTTGTGGCGGAAATAGCCCGCCGCTTCCCAGCGCTCGTACCACCCTTGCTCGATCGCAGCCGGGTTGAAGCTCTTGTCGAGCACTTCAGTCCTTCTTCTGCCCGTGCAGCGCCTGCGCCACCGCCGCGGCCACGGACTCGCGGACGATCGTCATGACGCTGACGGTGAGCTCCGCCCGCACGCCGTTCAGCGCCCGCGCCGTGGCGCGGTCGATCTCGGGCCCGAGGCGCTCGAGCAGCGCGCGCTCGAGCTGGTCGGCGAGCGCGTCGAGGGCGGCCTCGTCCACGGACGCGGCGGGGGGCGCCGGCGGCACGGCGGGCGCGGGCGGCTCCGGTGCCAGGTCATCGACCACCTGGGTCAGGAGCGGCACGTCGCTGTCGACGGGGTCCGTGGCGCTCACTGCGCATCCCTCGCCAGGTCGTGGCTCGTGATCTTGTACCCGCGCGACTGGTAGAAGCGATAGCGGGCGCGCGCCGCCTGGCGCTCGGCTTCGTCGGTGGCCACCACCTCGAGCAGGCGCTCGAACCGCTCGAAGTGCGGCGGACATTCGGCGCCCAGGTTGAGGAGCAGCTCGCACTCGCCCGGGGAACCGGGGTCGGAGGCGATGAGCACCGGGGTCTGCGCGGCGAGCGCGTCGTGCGGCGCGCAATGCGGGACGAAGCCGATCGCCGGCCAGGTCCACAGCAGCTTGTCGATGCGGCTCGCGGCTTCCGGCTCGGGGGCGTAGATCAGCATGCGCTTTTTCTGCGCCAGCGCCTTGCCGGCGAGGCGGCAGGCGACCTGGAATCGATCTTCCGCGTTGAAGTAGAAGTCGATCGTCGTCAAGAGCTTATTTCTTGCCGGCGCGGCGCAGCGCGAAGCGCACCAGAAGCGGCACTGGCCGCGCCGTGGAGCCCTTTTCGCGGCCGCTCTTCCACGCTGTGCCGGCGATGTCGAGGTGCGCCCAGCGCATCTCGCGGGTGAAGCGGGCGAGAAAGCAGGCGGCGGTAATGCTGCCGCCGGGCCGCCCGCCGATGTTGGCGAAGTCGGCGAAATTCGAGCGCAACTGCTCCTGGTAGTCGTCCCACAGCGGCAGCTGCCAGACGCGGTCCCACGCATCGTCGGCGGCTTCCCGGATCTCCTCGGCGAGCTTGTCGTCGTTCGCGAAGAGGCCCGTGGCGACGTGGCCGAGCGCGACCACGCACGCGCCGGTCAGGGTCGCCACGTCGATCACCGCCTCGGGCTCGAAGCGCGCGGCATAGGTGAGCGCATCGCAGAGGATGAGTCGACCCTCGGCGTCGGTATTGAGGATCTCGACGGTCTGGCCCGAAAGCGTGGTCACGACATCGCCGGGCTTGGTGGCGTGGCCGCCCGGCATGTTCTCGCAGGTGGGGATGACGCCGACCACGTTGACCGGCGCTTCCATGCCGGCGAGCGCGCGCAGCGTGCCGAGCACCGAGCCCGCGCCCGACATGTCGAACTTCATCTCGTCCATCTCGCCCGCGGGCTTGAGCGAGATGCCGCCGGTGTCGAAGGTGATGCCCTTGCCGACGAGCGCGATCGGTTTCTTGCCCTTGGCGCCGCCTGAATAGCGCAGCACGATGAGCTTCGGCGGCTGGTGCGACGCGTTGGTTACCGCGAGGAAGGCGCCCATGCCCAGGCGCTCGAGGTCGCGCCGCTCGAGCACCTCCAGCTGCAGCTTGAACTGCCGAGCGAGCTTCTTCGCTTCCTCGGCGAGGTAGCCGGGGGTACAGATGTTGCTCGGCAGGTTGCCCAGGGTGCGCGCGAGGTCGGCGCCGTCGGCGGTGGCCTGCGCCTCCGCGAGGGCCTGCTCGAGCTGCGCGTTGTGGCCGAGCGCCAGCGTGACGTGCGAAAGCGACGCGGGCTCGGGCTTTTTCTGCGTCTTCAGGAGGTCGAAGCGGTAGAACGCCTCGCGCGTGCCGAGCACCGCCTGCCGCAGGTTCCACGACACCGGGCGCGAGTTGACCTTGGTGTCGACGAGGAAAACCGCCGCGTCCTTGACGTCCAGCTCCCTGAGCGCGTTGGCCGCGCCGCGCACCGAGTCGCGGTACGCGTTCTCGGCGAATTCCTTGCGCTCGCCCAGAGCGACGAGCAGCACGCGCTCGGCGGCGACGCCGGGCAGGCTGCGCAGGAGCAGCGTCGAGCCCGGTTTCGCCGGCAGGTCGCCGAGCGCTTTTTTCAGCGCGCCGCGCGCGGCCTGATCGACGCGCTTCGCCGCCGGCGTGAGCTCCTGATCGCGGTGCACGCCGAGCACTACGCAGCCGCTTTTCACGCTCTCGGGAGAGAGAGCCTTTATGCTAAATTCCACGAGGGAAAGTATCGCATGATCTTCCATCGGGCGCTGCTCAGGGAATTCGCGAGTCTCGCGGGCGCGGTGTTCATGACGCTGTTCGCGATCGCCCTCGTCACGCGGCTGATCCGCCTGCTCGGCCAGGCCGCGGGCGGCCAGATTCCCACCGACGCGGTGATCGCGTTCCTCGGCTTTTTCGCGCTCGGCACGCTGCCGGTGCTGCTCTCGCTCACCATGTTCATCTCGGTGCTGCTCACGCTCACGCGCAGCTGGCGCGACTCCGAAATGGTGATCTGGTTCTCCTCCGGGCTGCCGCTCACCGCGTGGCTCAAGCCCGTGATGCTGTTCGCGCTGCCGCAGGTCGCGGTGATCGCCGCGCTGTCGCTCATCATCTCGCCGTGGGCGGCGCAGATGGGCGCGCAGTACGTGACGCGGCTGGAGGCGCGCGACGACGTCTCGCGCATCAACCCCGGCGTGTTCGGCGAGACCGGAAACAAGGAGCGCGTGTACTTCGTCGAATCCATGTCGGGCGACGCCACGACGGTGCAGAACGTGTTCGTGAGCTCGGTGCAGCAGCAGAAAAGCGGCGTCAGCATGAGCCGGGTGGGCCGCACCGAGACCGCGCCCAACGGCGACCGCTTCATCGTGCTGGAGAACGGCCGGCGCTACGAGGGCGCCCCCGGCGACGAGCAGTACCGGGTGACGGAGTTCCAGCGCTATGCCGCGCGCATCGAGACCGCCGAGAGCAAGCAGCCGCAGCTTTCGACGAAGAGCATGACCACGGCCCAGCTCCTCGCCAATCCGATCCCGGTGAATCTCGGCGAAGTGCTGTGGCGCGTCGGCATTCCGGTGTCGGCGGCGATCCTGGTGCTGCTCGCGATCCCGATGAGCTTCGTCAACCCGCGCGCCGGGCGCTCGGTGAACCTGCTGTTCGCGCTGTTCACCTACATCGTCTACTCCAACCTCCTCAGCGTAAGCCAGGCGCGGGTCTCGCAGGCGCGCATGGAATTCGGCATCGGCCTGTGGCTGGTGCACGCTCTGATGATCGCGCTGCTGGTGTTCATGTTCGCGCGGCGCATGCAGGTCATCCGCCTGCGCCTGGGCCGATGATCGGCGGGCCGCGCATCCGCACCCTCGAGCGCTACTTCGCCCGCCAGATCTTCGGTGCGGTGGGCTTCGTCCTGCTCGGGTTCCTGGCGCTGTTCGCGTTCTTCGACCTCATCAAGGAGCTCGGCGACCTCGACCGGGGCGAATATCACCTGCGCGCGGTATTCCTGTTCGTGCTGCTGTCGCTGCCGGCGCACGCCTACGAGCTGTTCCCGATCGCGGTGCTGATCGGCACCCTGTTCGTCCTCGGGCAGCTCGCGGCCAATTCGGAATATACGGTGATGCGCACCTCGGGATTGTCGCCGCTCGGCGCCGCGCTGATGCTCGGCAAGATCGGGCTTGTTTTCGTGGTGGTCACGTTCGTGCTCGGAGAATGGGCCGCGCCGTACGCCGAGGAGACCGCGCAGAAGGTGAAGCTGCGCGCAATGAGCTCGCTCATCGGGCAGGGCCTCGAGTCGGGCCTGTGGTTCAAGGACGAGGGCTCGTTCATCAACGTGCGCGAGGCGCGGCAGGCCAGCTCGCTCCAGGGCGTGCGGATCTTCGAATTCGACGCCGACTACCGCTTGCACCGGATGACCAACGCGCAGCGCGCCGAGTACCGCGGCAACGGCCGCTGGCTGATGCTCGACGTGGTCAGCACGCAATTCACTCCGGACGGGCCGCGCACGGTGCGCGAGGCGGAGCGCGAATGGCGCTCGGCGGTCAGCCCCGACATGCTCGACGCGCTCATCGTCAAGCCCGACCAGATGTCGGTGTGGGCGCTGCACAAGTACATCCAGCACCTCGCGGGCAACCGCCAGAAGACCGAGCGCTACGAGATCGCGCTGTGGAAGAAGATCCTCTATCCGGTGGCCGCGCTCGTGATGATGGCGCTCGCGCTGCCCTTCGGCTACAGCTCCGGCCGCGCCGGCGCCGTCGGCGTCAAGGTGTTCCTCGGCATCATGCTGGGGATCCTGTTCCACGCCTTGAACAGCCTGATCGCGCACATCGGCCTGCTCCAGAACTGGCCGCCGATCTCGGCGGCTTTCGCGCCGAGCGCGGCGTTCTTCGCCGCGGCGCTGGTGATGATGTGGTGGGTGGAGCGCCGCTAGGCGAGCACGAGGCGGCTGCGCGCGAGCCGGTCGTGCAGGAACTGCCGGTCGCGGTCGAACAAGGCCCAGATCAGCGAGATTCCGGTCGGCACGAGAAGCGCGGCCAGAATCAGCCTTAGAAGGGCGCTGGCCGGCGTGATATCGATCAAGCGGATGCGCCAGGCCTTCATGGCGAGGGTCTGGCCGCCGCGCAGCCACGACCACAGGAAATACGCGGCGAAGAAGAGCCCGATGCAGAGCTGCAGGAGATGACGCATGGCGCCGGCGGTGGCATCGCGGCCGCCGCTCGCGAAGAAGAACACCCAGGCCGCGAGGAAGGCGACCGCGAAAAGCAGAATCGCTTCGTAGACCATGCTCGCCAGGCGCCGCGGCAGCCCCGGCGTCGCGGCGCTCACCGGCGCTTCTTCTCCGCCGGCGGGTTGGACGGGGGGACGAGGCTCTGGCGTTGTTCCGGCGGCAGCGCCTGGTATTCCGCCCAGGCGTCGCGCAGCTGCTCGCGCTTTTCCGGCGGCGCCTTGGCGATGCGCTTGTAATTCTCGCGCGCCTGACGGCGCTGCTCGGGGCTGAGCTTCGCCCAGTCCTGCATGCGCCGCTGGACGCGCTCCTGCTCCTCGGGCTTCATCTTGGGATAGCGGTTCGCAATGCCGATCCACTTGCGCCGCCGCTCGGCCTCGAGCTTCTCCCAGTCCGCCTTGAGCGGCGCGAGCACCATCTGCTGGTCGGCGGTGAGCTCGGCCCAGGCCGGGCGCCCAGGCGCCTTGGCCTTGGCGGCGGGCTTGGCTTTCTCGGGGGCCTTGGATTTTTCCGCGGCGGGCTTGGGCTTCTCCGGCGTCTGCGCCATGGCGCCGCCAGCCAGGGAGAGGGCCAGCATGACGAGCGCAGCGCGCAGCATCACTGCTCCGCGTTACGCTTTTTCAGCCAGTTCTGGAAGCCTCGATCGAGGTAGGCGTCGATCGGCAGGTCGTCGGTGAGGAGCTGCGAGTCGATTTCCTCGAGCTCGGCGATGCGCTGGCTCTGCTGCCAGCTGTAGACGCCCGTCGCGCCGCCCGCCAGGATGGCGAGCGAAAGCGCCGCGTACAGGGCGCCGGTGGTCCAGCCTCCGAAGCGGCCGAGCACGTTGTCGGCCCAGGCGAGCGCAGGCGCGCGCTCCGCACGCTGGTGCGCCAGTGCCGCTTCGCGAGCAGCCACCAGGCGGCGCTCGACCTGGGTCCCCAGCGTTGCGCTGTTCAGCAGGTGACGGACCTTTTTTCCGAATTGTTGCTCGTTCATAGCGTTTGCGGACCGTGCCGGCTCACAGCGTGATGCCTCGTGCCTTGAGCGCCGCCGCCAATGTATGCGTAGCCCGGGAGCAATGCGTTTTCACGCTGCCCTCCGAGCATCGCATGCGGCGCGCGGTTTCGGCCACGTCCAATTCCTCCCAGTAACGCATGATGAAGGCCTCACGTTGACGCTCCGGCAGCTTCGTGATCTCTTTCTCAATAATTTCAAGTATTTGCGACTGTTCTAGCCGATCCCCGGGCGCCTCTTGGCGGTTGGACTCGTAGGCCGGCTCCAAGGTTTCGAGGGGATCCTGGTCGTCGTCCTCGCGGTTGGGGGTAAGCGATGAAAGCAGCGTCGTCCAGAGCGAGCGCACCTTCTGGCGGCGAAACCAGTCGCGGATCGCGTTCTGCGTGATGCGATGAAACAGCAACGGCAGCTCCGCCGCCGGGCGGTCGCCGTACTTCTCCGCGAGGCGGAGCATCGCGTCCTGCACGATGTCGAGCGCCGCGTCCTGGTCGCGGACGGCGAATACGGCCTGCTTGAACGCGCGCCGCTCGACGCCCTTGAGAAACGCCGACAGCTCGCTGCGGGAAGCCAGTAGGACCCTCTGCCGGGGCGGTGTTGTTGCCGGCGATGGTACCAAAATCGCCTGCCTGCCGACGCCGCTCATATTGACCGCACCGCACCAAGCCTTTATTGTTCAAAGGTTTCCAATGGACAGGATCAAGACCAGCCAGATCACCGGCGCCGAGATCGTCGTGCGGTGCCTGCAGCAGGAGGGGGTCGAATACGTGTTCGGCTACCCCGGCGGCGCGGTGCTTTTCATCTACGACGAGCTCTTCAAGCAGGACAAGGTGCGCCATGTCCTGGTGCGCCATGAGCAGGGGGCGGTCCACGCCGCCGACGGCTATTCGCGCTCGTCGAAGAAGGTCGGCGTATGTCTCGTCACCTCGGGTCCGGGCGTTACGAACGCCGTCACCGGCATCGCCACCGCGTACATGGACTCGATCCCGCTCGTGGTACTGACCGGCCAGGTGCCGACGCACGCCATCGGCCTGGACGCCTTCCAGGAGTGCGACACCGTCGGCATCACGCGTCCGATCGTGAAGCACAACATGCTGGTCAAGGACGTGAAGGACCTTGCGTCCGCCATCAAGAAGGCGTTCCACATCGCGGCCACCGGGCGGCCCGGTCCGGTGGTGGTGGACATCCCGAAGGACGTGACCGCGGCGGTGACCGAGTTCCACTATCCCGAGACGATCGCCATGCGCTCCTACAACCCGGTGCGCAAGGGCCACGCCGGCCAGATCAAGAAAGCCGTGCAGCTCCTCCTCGAGGCGCAGCGGCCGATGGTCTATACCGGCGGCGGGGTGGTGCTCTCGGACGCTTCTTCTCAACTGATTGACTTAGTAAGAACCCTCGGGTTCCCCTGTACCAATACCCTGATGGGCCTCGGCGCCTATCCGGCGACCGACAAGCAGTTCCTCGGCATGCTGGGCATGCACGGGACCTACGAAGCCAACATGGCGATGCAGCACTGCGACGTGCTGCTCGCGATCGGCGCGCGCTTCGACGACCGCGTCATCGGCAACCCGGCGCATTTCGCGCAGAACCCGCGCAAGATCATCCATATCGACATCGATCCGTCGTCGATCTCCAAGCGCGTGAAGGTCGACGTGCCGATCGTCGGCAACATCCCCGACGTGCTGGAGGATCTTCTCAAGTTAATAAAATCCTCCGGGGCAAAGATTGACGAAAAATCAATTGGCCCCTGGTGGAAGCAGATCGGCGAGTGGCGCGCGAAGGACTGCCTGCGCTACGACCGCAAGTCCGCGATCATCAAGCCGCAGTTCGTGCTCGAGAAGCTCTACGAGGTCACGCGCGGCGAGGCCTTCGTCACCTCCGACGTCGGGCAGCACCAGATGTGGGCGGCGCAGTTCTACAAGTTCGACCAGCCGCGGCGCTGGATCAACTCGGGCGGCCTCGGCACCATGGGCTTCGGCCTGCCGGCGGCGATGGGCGTGCAGCTCGCCAACCCCGGCGCCACCGTCGCGTGCGTCACCGGCGAGTCGTCGATCCAGATGTGCCTGCAGGAGCTCTCGACCTGCAAGCAGTACCGCCTGCCGATCAAGGTCATCAACCTGAACAACAAGTACATGGGCATGGTGCGGCAGTGGCAGCAGTTCTTCCACGGCAACCGGTATTCCGAGTCCTACATGGACGCGCTGCCCGACTTCGTCAAGCTCGCCGAGGGCTACGGCCACCGCGGCGTGCTGGTGGAAAAGCCCGCCGACGTCGAACCCGCCCTGCGGGAGGCCTTCGCGGCAAAGAACGAGCTCGTGTTCCTCGACTTCGTCACCGACCAGAAGGAGAACGTCTACCCGATGATCCCCGGCGGCAAGGGGATCACCGAGATGATCCTCTACGAGGATCTGTGACTAGACATATCATTTCGGTGCTCGTCGAGAACGAGGCGGGCGCGCTGTCCCGCATCTCCGGCCTGTTCTCCGCGCGGGGCTACAACATCGAGACCTTGACCGTGGCGCCGACCGAGGACGCTTCGATGTCGCGCATGACCATCGTCACCACCGGCTCCGAGGACGTGGTCGAGCAGATCACCAAGCAGCTGAACAAGCTGATCGAGGTGGTGAAGGTGATCGACCTTTCCGAGGCCGAGCACATCGAGCGCGAGCTCATGCTGATCAAGGTGCGCGCCGGGGCGAAGGAGCGCGAGGACATGAAGCGCATGGCCGACATCTTCCGCGGCCGCATCATCGACGTGTCCGACAACACCTACACGATCGAGCTCACCGGCGACACGCGCAAGCTCGATGCGTTCATCCACGCGCTCGACCAGGCGAGCATTATCGAGACCGTGCGCACCGGGGCGAGTGGAATCGGGCGCGGCAACCGGGTGTTGCGGGTTTAGTCCCACTTTGCTTCGCGTTTAAGTTTCTCAGAGGAATTGCCAATGAAGGTCTATTACGACAAGGACGCCGATCTTTCCCTCATCAAGGGAAAGAAGGTCACCATCCTCGGCTACGGCTCGCAGGGCCATGCCCACGCCCAGAACCTGCAGGAGTCGGGCGTCAAGGTGGGCGTGGGACTGCGCAAGAGCGGCGCGTCCTGGGACAAGGCGAAGAAGGGCGGCGTCGAGGTCGCCGAGATCGACGAGGCGATCAAGAGCGCCGACATCGTCATGGTGCTGCTGCCCGACGAGCACCACGCCGCCATCTACCAGCAGTACATCGAGCCCAATATCCGGAAAGGCGCGTCGCTCGCCTTCGCGCACGGCTTCAACATCCACTACGGCCTGATCCAGCCGCGCGAAGACCTCGACGTGTGGATGGTGGCGCCGAAGGCGCCGGGCCACACCGTGCGCTCGACCTATAGCGGGGGCGGCGGGGTGCCGATGCTGATCGCAGTGCATCGCGACCGCTCGGGCAAGGCGCGCGACCTCGCGCTCTCCTACGCCGCGGCGATCGGCGGCGGCAAGGCCGGCATCATCGAGACCAACTTCAAGGAAGAGACCGAGACCGATCTCTTCGGCGAGCAGACCGTGCTGTGCGGCGGCTGCGTCGAGCTGGTGAAGGCGGGGTTCGACACGCTGGTCGAGGCGGGTTATGCGCCGGAAATGGCGTACTTCGAGTGCCTGCACGAGCTGAAGCTCATCGTCGACCTCATGTACGAGGGCGGCATCGGCACCATGAACTATTCGATCTCGAACAACGCGGAATACGGCGAGTACGTCTCGGGGCCGAAGATCATCGACGAGGGCACGCGCAGGCGCATGAAGGAGATCCTGTACCGCATCCAGTCGGGCGAGTACGCCAAGGAGTTCGTGCTCGAGAACCGCGCCGGAGCGCCCACGCTGCTCTCCCGCAGGCGCATGACCGCGGAGCTGCCGATCGAGAAGGTCGGGGCGCGGCTGCGCGAGATGATGCCCTGGATCAGGAAAAACCGCCTGGTCGACACTTCGCGCAACTGAGGAGCGCAGGAGCGCGTGACGCCGCCCTGGCCGCATCCGATCATCGCCCGCGAGGGCTGGCCGTTCGTCCTCGCGGCGCTCGCCGCATCGGCGCTGGCGGCCTGGTGGCTCGGCTGGTGGTCGGCTCCCCTGTGGCTCGCCACCGTCTTCATCCTGCAGTTCTTCCGCGACCCGCCGCGCGAGGCGCCGGAGGACCCTGCCGCGGTGCTCTCGCCGGCGGACGGCCGCATCGTCGAGGTGAGCCGCAGCCACGACCCGTACCTCAAGCGCGAGGCGCTCAAGGTGAGCGTCTTCATGAACGTGTTCAACGTGCATTCCAACCGCGCCCCCGCCGACGGCACGGTGAAGGAGCGCTGGTACTTCGGCGGCGCCTTCGTCAACGCGGCGCTCGACAAGGCCTCCACTTCGAACGAGCGCAACGCCCTGTGGATCCAGCGCGACGACGGTCAGGACCTCACCTGCGTGCAGGTGGCGGGCCTGATCGCACGGCGCATCCTGTGCTATGTTGAGCCGGGCGCGCGCGTGGTGCGGGGTCAGCGGTTCGGCTTCATCCGCTTCGGCTCGCGCGTGGACCTGTACCTGCCGCCGGACGCGCAGGCCAAGGCGGCGATCGGCGAAAAGGTGTACGCGGCGACAAGCGTGCTCGCATGGCTGAAGACCCCGAGCTCGAAGACCCGGTAGAGGAGCACTCGGCCCACGCGCGGCACGACGACATGCCGCCGCACGCCCGGCTCGGCGGCCTGCGCCGGCGCGGCATCTACCTGCTGCCGAACCTCTTCACCACCGGCGTCCTGTTCTGCGGCTTCTTCGCCATCGTGCAGGCGATGAACCAGCGCTTCGAGGTCGGCGCGATCGCGATCTTCGTCGCCATGGTGCTCGACGGCATGGACGGGCGCGTCGCGCGCTGGACCAACACGCAAAGCGAGTTCGGCGCCCAGTTCGACAGCATCGCCGACATGGTTGCCTTCGGCGCCGCGCCCGGGCTGATCGCCTACATCTGGGTGCTGAAGGACCTCGGCACGCTGGGGTGGATCGGCGCCTTCATCTACTGCGCCGGCGCGGGGATCCGCCTCGCGCGCTTCAACGCGAACATCACGCTCGTCGACAAGCGCTATTTCCAGGGCCTGCCGAGCCCGTCGGGCGCGGCGGTGATGACCGGCCTGGTCTGGGTGCTGGTCGACTTCGGCTTCACCCCCACCGGCTGGCTCGCCATCCTGACGTGGATGGTCGCGGTGTTTGCCGGCGTCACCATGGTCTCGAACGTGCCGTTCTGGAGCTTCAAGGAAGTGAACTGGAAGAAACGCGTGCCGCTCTGGGTGATCCTGGTGTGCGTGATCGCGATCTCCGTGATCGCCTCGCGGCCCTCGCTCGTGCTGTGGGCGCTCTTCATGTCGTACGCATTCTCCGGCTACGTCATGTGGGCGATGGGGCACCGCGTGCGCCCGGTCCTGCCGGACGAGTGAGAAGTCCCATCTGGGCGAGTACCGCGCGTCCCATCAGCCCGTAGGGGTTGGCGAGCGTCTCCGCGATCTCGAAGTGGTTGTAGCCTTCCCCGAGAATCAGCTCGACGGCTTTTCCGGCGCGCTCCAGGACGGCGGCGAACTCGCGCGTCTGGCGCTGGAACTCGGGCGTTTCGAGCGAACCGTAGAGCAGCACGATCGGCGCGCGCACGCGCTCGAGATGCCGCTGCGGCGACAGCTCGGCTTCCATCTCGTCGCTGAAGCGCACGTACGCGCTGCGCTTGGAGAGGCGAGGCGCTTCCAGGTCGTACATGCCGCTGCACAGCGTGTAACCCTTGACGATGTCGTTTGGGAGGCTGAACCGAGGCTGCCAGTCGGTTGTGGCGGCCACGCCGGCGAGGTGCGCGCCGGAGGAGGTGCCCGAGACGTACACCCGCTCGGGGTCGCCGCCGAACACCGCCGCATTGCGGTAAACCCAGGCGATCGCGCGGCGCACCTGGTCGGCCATCACGAAGAGGTCGCCGCCGCAATCGGGCGCATTGTCGAAATCGAGCGCGACGTAGTGCGAGCCTGCGTCGACGAGCATCTCGGCGGCGGCGGCGCACTCGCTGGCGCGTCCCGCGCGCCACGCCCCTCCATGGACGAACACATGCACCGGAGAACCGCTCTTCCCGCAAGGGTATACATCGAGGCCCTCGTTGCGCCCCGCGCCGTAGGCGAAGCGCCTCGGCTCGCCCAGACGCCTGCGCGCCGCCGCCGAAGCGCGGTTGCGGCGTTCGAGCAATTGGTCACGGTTCGGCGCGTACACCGCCTGGTCGTAGGCGTCGTCGAGCGCTTTCTGATCGTAGTCGCGAAAAACCGGCTGCATTGCACACTGCTCCTTGTCAAAGTGGTTGAAGTTGCACTGCAACCACGGCTGCGCAGGCGCACTATTCTCACGTGGTCATGGCGACTTTAGGGGGACGTCATGGGCAAGGTGGGAAGAAGCTATCCGCGTTTCGAGGCAGTCGCTGAACCGTCCGCTGCGCCGGCCGCGGTGGGCGAGGATTCGAACTTTCAGACGCGTCTGGGCGCGCTCATCGGCATCGTGGGCGCGCTGGGACTCATCGTCTGGCTGATGGCGCTGCTGGTGCGCTGAGCGCCAGGCCGGCGCGCACCCACTGCGCGAAGCGGTGCGCGTCGAACTCCTGCGGCACGTAGACGCCGTGGCGGAACTCGCGCGACTGCAGGCCCTGCTGCTGCCATTCGCAGTTGCGCGCATCCTGCCGGTTGGTGAGGTCCCAGAGCGCCACATAATGCTGCAGATCGGCCTCGGCAAGCGGCAGGTGCCGCGGCTCGAACAGCCAGTCGTACACCATGCGCACGCTCTGCGGGCCGGTCGGGAACATCAGCTGCGAGTTCACATAGTCCGGGTGCACGTTCAGAAACAGGTTGGGTAGCACCGTGTCGGCGCTGTAGAGCCGCGAGCGCTCCTCTTCGTTCAGGCCGCCGAATGCCGGCAGGCGCGCAGTCCCGTCGAGCGTCAGCGTCTGGGCGCCTGCGCGGTATTCGGGCTTCGCTTCGACGCCGCCGCGCAGCCCCCACGCCCCCGCCTCCTGGTAGGCGGTGACGATGCGGCAAAACTCGGGGTGCACCGGCGGGCAGTGGAAGCATTCCGAGAAGTTCTCGGCGAGGAGCTTCCAGTTCGCGGCCACGTCGAGCACGATGCGCTTGCCGATCCTCAGGCCGGCAAACCCGTAGCGATGGTAGCGCTCGGCGCGATGGCCGATCACGTCGGCAAGCGGCGCCGGATCCCTGCCGAGGTGGACGAACACGAACCCGCCCCAGCTCGCCGCCGCAACCTCGAGCAGCGGGAAGTCCTCCCGCCTGAAATCCGGCGTTTCCATGCGGCGCGGCGTGGCGACCAGCCGCCCGCCGAGGTCGTAGGTCCAGGCGTGGTACGGGCAGACGATGCGCCCGCGCGTGAAGCGGCCGCGCTCTTCCGTACAGAGCACCGAGCCGCGGTGCCGGCAGGTGTTGTGGAATGCGCGCAGCCCACTGGATTCATCTCTCAGGAGGACCAAGCTTTGCGTCCCGACGCGCACGAGCCGCCAGTCGCCGGGCGCGGGAAGCTCTTCGTCGCGCGCGACGCAGATCCAGCGTCCGTACCAGAACACCTCGAGCTCGCGCTCGTAGTGTGCCGGGTCCCGGTACCAGCTTGCCGGCAGCCCCGGCTCCAGCTGCTTCAATGCTTCCCTTGTCATGTTCCAAGAGTAAAGCTATAGTCGCCCCATGCAACAGGCCAAGCTTGTCGTTTCCCTTCTCTCGGCGCTCCTCGCGCTGGGCCTGCTGCTGCGCCTCGCGCGCTAAATTCCCCTTCCCACAATCCGAGTAGCATCCTAGCTGGCCTCGAGCAGCATGCGAGCCGGCGATAATCCGCCAAGGGATCATCCCATGAGCAAGGAAAACCTGATCATCTTCGACACCACCATGCGCGACGGCGAGCAAAGCCCGGGCGCCTCCATGACGCGCGACGAGAAGCTGCGCATCGCGCGCGCGCTGGAGCGCATGCGCATCGACGTGATCGAGGCCGGGTTCCCGGCCTCGTCCAACGGCGACTTCGAGGCGGTGCGTGCGATCGCCAACGTCATCAAGGATTCGACCGTCTGTGGCCTGTGCCGCGCCAACGACCGCGACATCCAGCGCGGCATCGACGCCCTGAAGGGCGCCAGCGCCTGGCGCATTCACACCTTCATCGCGACGAGCGCCCTGCACATGGAGAAGAAGCTGCGGATGACGCCGGAACAGGTGTATGAGCAGGCGAAGCTCTCGGTGCGCTTCGCGCGCAATGCCTGCCCCGACGTCGAGTTCTCGCCCGAGGACGGATCGCGCTCGGACCTCGACTTCCTCTGCCGCGTGCTCGAGGCGGTGATCAAGGAAGGCGCGACCACCATCAACATTCCGGATACCGTGGGATATGCGGTCCCTCAGCAATTCGGTGAGTTCATTAAGAGGCTAAGAGAAAGAATTCCGAACTCCGACAAGGCCGTCTGGAGCGTGCATTGCCACAACGACCTCGGCATGGCGGTCGCCAACTCGCTCGCCGCGGTGCAGCTCGGCGGCGCGCGCCAGATCGAGTGCACCATCAACGGCCTGGGCGAGCGCGCCGGCAACACCTCGCTCGAGGAAGTCGTCATGGCGGTGCGGACGCGGAAGGATTTCTTCGACCTGGACACGAAGGTCGATACCACCCATATCGTGCCGACGTCGCGCCTGGTGTCGCAGATCACGGGGTTCGTGGTGCAGCCGAACAAGGCGGTGGTCGGGGCGAACGCGTTCGCCCACGCCTCCGGCATCCACCAGGACGGCGTGCTCAAGGCGCGCGACACCTACGAGATCATGCGCGCCGAGGACGTGGGCTGGTCGGCCAACAAGATCGTGCTCGGCAAGCTGTCCGGCCGCAACGCCTTCAAGCAGCGCCTGAAGGAGCTCGGCATCGAGCTGGAGAGCGACGACGCGGCCAACAAGGCGTTCCAGCGCTTCAAAGACCTGGCCGACAAGAAGGCCGAGATCTTCGACGAGGACCTGATGCAGCTGGTGGCGCAGGAGGCGGGCGCGGCGACCGAGGAGCACTGGCAGCTGGTCACCATGAACCAGGCGAGCGGCGTGGGGCAGAAGCCCCACGCTTCGGTGGTTCTGACGGAAAAGAATGTTGAAAAGCGCGCCGACTCGCAAGGTGACGGCCCGGTCGACGCCACCTTCAAGGCGATCGAGAGTCTGGCGAAGAGCGGCGCCGAGCTGCTGCTCTACTCGGTCAACGCGGTGACGCAGGGCACCGAGTCGCAGGGCGAGGTCACGGTGCGCCTGTCGAAGGGCGGACGCATCGTCAACGGGGTCGGCGCGGACACCGACATCGTGGTGGCCTCCGCCAAGGCCTACATCAGCGCGCTCAACAAGCTGGAAAGCAAGGCCGAACGGGTGAACCCGCAGTACCAGCTGTAACGTCAAAAGGGAGGGCATGGCGATGGAGAGAACCGGAGGGCTGCACCAGCGCCTGAACAGGTTGTCGAAGGGGATCGGAGAGCTGCTGGTCGACGCCTTCCACAACCTCGCGCTGTTCGCCATCGGCGGCGCGATCGTCTGGTCGGCGGTGCACGCCTTCGTCGGCATGGCTGCCAGGGGGCACGCCTCGATCGAGGATATCCTGCTCCTCTTCATCTACCTCGAGCTGGGCGCGATGGTCGGCATCTACTTCAAGACCAACCATATGCCGGTGCGCTTTCTCATCTATGTAGGCATCACCGCGTTGACGCGCCACATCGTCGGCGACATCGCGTCGCACCACACGCTCGACTGGGGCCTGGTGGTGGTCCCGGTCGCGATCCTGCTGCTGGCGCTCGCCAACCTGGTCGTGCGCTACGGCTCCGCCCGCTTCCCCTCGTCGGCAGCGAGCGACCGGCCCTGAAGAAGCCCGCGACCGCCAAGCCCAGGCTGCGCCGCTCCTGGCTCTTCGTAGCCGGCGCGGACGAGGCGGCACATCGTGCCGCCGGCCGCTCGGGCGCCGACGCCATCATCCTGGAGCTGGAAGACTTCACGCCGCCCGAGCTGCGGCCGAAGGCGCGGGCGCTTGCCGCCGAAGTGCTGGACGAATGGCGGGCGACCGGCGCGCTCGCCGGCGTGCGCATCAACCCCTTCGAGACCTGCGGCCGCGAAGACCTGGTGGGGGTGCTGGCGGGGCGGCCGGATTTCATCATGATGTCCAAGGTGGAGTCGCCGGCCCAAGTGAAGGCGCTCGAGGCCGAGACCGGTGGCGCGGTGGACCTGGTTCCGAACGTCGAAACCGCCGCCGGGCTCCTCAACACCTGCGCGATCGCCAAGGCGAGCAAGCGCGTGGTGGCCGCGCTCGTGGCGAGCGAGGACATGGTGGCCGACCTCGGGGCGGCGCGCAGCCGCCGCGGCGGCGAGCTCGCCTACGTGCGCAGCCGCTTCCTCGTCGAGTGCCGCGCCGCGGGCGTCGAGGCGATCGACTGCCCGTATACGTTCAGCGACGTCGAGGGGGCCGCCGCCGACGCGCGCTACGCGCGGCGCCTGGGCTACCGCATGAAGAGCCTGGTCCATCCCGCGCACGTCGCCGCAGTGAACCGCGCGCTCACGCCGAATCTCGCGCGCGCCAGGCGGATCGTCGCCGCATTCGAAAAGGCGCGTGCGCAGGGCAAGGACCGCGCCCGGCTGGACGGCGCGCTGATCGAGGTGCCGGCCTACGCCGCAGCTAAGCGCCTGCTCGAGTCAGACGGGCAAAGCTGACCGCCGCAGCGAAGAAGGCGAGGGCCAGGACGATTTCCGCCGCCGCCAACGTGCGCGAAAGGCCGAGCTCGGCCCACGCGCGCGTCGTTCCTTCGGCGAAGTAGGCGAGGATCAGCATGCTGGCCCACTGGTACGTATACCTGTTTCCGGAAAGCACTCCCGTCAATGCCGGCGCCAGGGGCAGCGCCTTCAGGGCGAGCCACGAGCCGCCCGGGCGCAGCGGCGCGAGCCACAGCTCCCAGGCGAGGCACAGGCAGATCAGCAGCGTGAGGCTGCCGAACGCTATCAACCTAAACAAGTTTGAGAGCGATTTCCGCAAGGCGGCGCCCCTGCGCGATGCAGAGCGTGCGCTCGTCTGCGCTCACCGGCAGGTCGTCGCCGAGGCCGGCAAAGTGGCTCGCTCCGTACGGCGTTCCGCCGGCGCGCGTCGCGTTGAGCTCGGCCTGCGTGTAGGGCAGGCCGAGGACCAGCATGCCGTGGTGCAGGAGCGGGAGCATCATCGAGACCAGCGTCGTCTCCTGCCCGCCGTGCAGGCTCGCGGTGGAGGTGAACACGCAGGCGGGCTTGCCGGCGAGCGCGCCCCGGTTCCAGAGGAGCGCGGTGCCGTCCAGGAAGTGCTTGAGCGGCGCGGCCATGTTGCCGAAGCGCGTCGGGCTGCCGAGCGCGAGCCCGGCGCAGTCGACGAGGTCCTGCAGCTCGCAGTACGGCGCGCCCTCCGACGGAATCGCCTTCTCGTCGCCGATGTTGGTGAACACGCGCGGCACGGTGCGAAGGCGCGCCGCCGCGCCGGGAACCCGCTCGATGCCTTCGCCGATCAGCTCGGCCATGCGGCGCACCGAGCCGCCCACGCTGTAATACAGGACCAAAACCGGGGAGGGATGCGAGGGGTACGCGGCCACTTCGGTATCATAAAAGCAATGAAGCCTAGCGCGTGGCGCGGCGCCGCAGAATTCCTGATGGCCGTGACGCGCCGCTTCTACGAGGATCGTGCGCCGCAGGCCGCGGGCAGCCTCACCTTCACCAGCCTTCTTTCGGTCGTGCCGCTGCTCGCCGTGGCGCTCTCGCTGGCGAGCGCGTTCCCGGTGTTCGACGAGGCGATCAACACGCTGCAGCTGTTTCTCTTCGAGAATTTCCTGCCCGACGCCGACGGCGTGGAGACGATCAGCGAGCAGCTCCTGTCGTTTACCGAGCAGGCGGGACGCCTCACCACGATCGGCCTCGCTTTCCTGGTGGTGACGGCGGTGATGCTGATGCTCACGATCGACGACACCCTCAACCGCATCTTCCGGGTGCGCCGGCGCCGGCAACTCGCGCACAAGATCATCGTGTACTGGAGCGTGCTCACGCTCTGGCCGGTGCTGATCGGCGCGAGCCTGTCGCTCACGACCTATCTCATCGGCAACGTTTCGATCCCGCTGCGCCTCGTGCCTTTCGCGTTCACCTGGCTGGCGCTCACGCTGCTCTACATCCTCGTGCCGTACCGGCACGTCGAGCTGCTCCACGCGGCGGCCGGCGGCCTCCTTGCCGGCACGGCGTTCGAGATCGCGAAGCGCGCCTTCGCCCTCTACCTCGCCAACTTTCCCACCTACACCATGATCTACGGCGCTTTTGCCGCGCTGCCGATCTTTCTCCTCTGGATGTACGTCTCCTGGCTGGTTGTGCTCGCGGGCGCCGTGTTCACCGCGATGCTGCCCGGCTACCGGGTCATCGCGCTGGAGCGCAACCGGGCGCCGGGGCGCGAGCTCACCGAGGCGCTCGATATCCTGGCCGTGCTCTCGCGCGCCCAGGACGGCGGCTACGTGCTGCCGCTCACGCGCATCGCGACCCAGGCCGAAGTGATGCCCGACCGGTGCGAGATCGTGCTCGAGCGCTGCGCGCAGCTCGGCTGGGTCGCCAAGGCCGAGAGGGACGGCTGGGTTCTCGCGCGCGATGCGGATACCATCCGCCTCGCGGACATCTACCGAGCCTTCGTGCTCGATCCGGACCTGACCGGCGAGCGCCTCGCCGAGCACTGGAAGCATATCGACGCTTCGCTCGGCGCGTCGCTGCGCCAGCTCTCCGCAAAGGAAACCGCCACATGACTCCGATTCCCCGCGCCGAGCGCCTCATCGCCGCCCTGGACGTGCCCACGGCCGCCGAGGCGCGCGCGCTCGTCGAGCGGCTGGGCGACACGGTGCGGTTCTACAAGGTGGGCCTCGAGCTCTTCAGCGCGCCAGGCTGCTTCGAGCTCGTCGCGTGGCTCGCCGAGCGCGGCCACAAGGTGTTCGCCGATCTCAAGTTCCACGACATTCCCGAGACCGTGCGGCGCGCGGTCGCCAACGTGCGCAGCCGCGGCGCGACTTTCCTGACCGTCCACGGCCACCGCTCGGTGATGGAGGCGGCGGCAGGCGAGAAGGGGCCGATGAAGATCCTCGCCGTGACGGTCCTCACCAGCTTCGATCAGGACGACCTGGACGAAATGGGCGCCACCAAAACGGTTGCGCAGCTCGTCCTTGGCCGCGCGAAAGGGGCCGTGGAGGCGGGCTGCGACGGTGTGATTGCCTCGGGGCATGAGGCATCAAGGCTGAAAGCCGAATTCGGCAATCGACTGCTGGTCGTGACGCCAGGCATCCGTCCTGTCGGCGCCGATGCCGGCGATCAAAAGCGCACGGTGGACGTGGCGCAGGCGTTCGCCGCCGGCGCGGACTACATTGTGGTCGGGCGGCCGATCCGCGCGGCGGCGGATCCGCGCGCCGCCGCCGCTGCGATCCAGGAGACGATCGCTAGGATTTTTGCAGCGACTGGATGAGCCGCCGGAGGTGCTCGAGGTGGGGGAGGAGGGGACCGTAGAAGAGCTCGGCGCCGCCGCGCTCGACCAGGATGGTGGGGAAGTTCTCCACCTCCCGGTCGCCGACTTCCGCGGCGTCGTCCTCGACGTCGAGCCAGCGGAAGCGCGCGCCGGGGAACTCCTTCGCCAGCGCGAAGAAGCCCTCGCGGTAGCCCTCGCAGCTGTCGCACCACAGCGCGCAAATACAAGTGACATTCACCGTGACGTTCGGGGTCGAGTCCATCGATGACGGATTCTATTCACGCGCTCGCCGGAATAGCGGGTCTCATCGCCATAGCCTGGCTCTTAGGCGAAAAGCGCGCCGCGGTGCCGTGGCGGGCAATCGTTGCGGGCCTCGTCCTGCAGCTCGGCATGGCGGTGATCTTCCTTAAGGTCGGGCCAGTCAAGGAGGCGTTTTTAAAGCTGAACGACGCGCTCCTCGTGCTCGAGCAGGCGACGCAGGCCGGGACAGGCCTGGTATTCGGCTACCTCGGCGGCGGCCCGGTGCCGTTCACGGTGACCGATGCAGGAGCAACTTTCGTGCTCGCCTTCAGGGCGCTGCCGATCGTCCTCGTGATGAGCGCCCTGAGCGCGCTGCTCTTTTACTGGCGCGTCCTGCCGGCGATCGTGCGCGCGCTTTCGATCGCGCTGGAAAAACTCATGCGGGTGGGCGGTGTGGTGGGGCTCTCCACGGCCGCGAACATCTTCGTCGGCATGGTGGAGGCGCCGCTCTTCGTGCGGCCGTATCTCCCGCGCGTGTCGCGCGGCGAGCTCTTTGCCATCATGGTCGGCGGCATGGCGTCGATCGCGGGCACGGTGCTGTTTCTTTATGCCGCCATCCTGCGCGCGGTCATCCCCGACGCGGTGGCGCATCTCCTCATCGCCTCGATCCTCTCCGCGCCGGCCGCCCTCGTCATCGCCTTCCTCATGGTGCCGCCCGAGGGCGCCGTCACGGGCGGCAACGTCGAGCTGCGCTCGGAAGCATCGAGCAGCATGGATGCACTGACGCGCGGCACGCTCGACGGCGCGCAGCTCCTCCTGAACATCGTCGCCATGCTCGTGGTGTTCGTCGCGCTCGTCGCGCTCGTCAACCTCGTCATCGCCCCGTACAGCCTGCAGGGCGCGCTCGGCTGGGCCCTCGCGCCCCTCGCCTGGCTTTGCGGCATCCCGTGGAGCGAGGCGCGCGCCGCCGGCGCGCTCCTCGGGACGAAGACCGTCATCAACGAGCTCGTAGCTTATGTGGATCTCTCGAAAATGACCGAGCTCTCCGAGCGCAGCCGCGTATTGCTGACCTACGCGCTCTGCGGGTTCGCCAACTTCGGCAGCCTCGGCATCATGATCGGCGGGCTGGGCACGATGTGCCCTGAGCGGCGCGCCGAAGTCGTGGCGCTCGGGCTGAAGTCGATCGTCGCCGGCACGCTCGCGACTTGCCTTACTGCCGCGACGGTCGCACTGCTCATCTGATCGCATGTAGCTGTTCGGCTACAAGAGGATCAGGCGTTCTGCGATAGCCGCGTTTTGCTGCGGAGCACTAGGATGGTCCCATGCGTATGGCCCCGGACCTTCTGGAAAGCGCTTCGCAAACGCTGGACTTCTGCGCCTTGACCAAGGACATCCTCGCGCTGTGCGAGCCGTTCGGGCCGGTGCACTCGTTCAAGCTGGTCCACAACCGGGGCGCGGCGCGCGTTGCCTGCGTGATCGAGCTCGAATCGCCCAAGCAGGAGCCGGCGCTCGCCCGAGCGCTCGGCGGCCGCAGCGTCAACGGCGCCGTCTGCGTCGAGTTCGAAGTCGGGCGGGACTTCGAGGCGCGGCGCCGGGTCGTTGCCATCGCGCCCCAGTCGGCGCGCGAGGCGCGAATCGCGGCTCCATAGACCCCGTCCGGGGTCTTTTTCTATATAAGTACGGACTCCATGAGTCTCGTGCGCGTACTGCACGTCACGCCCGAGTGCGCGCCGATGACCAAGACCGGCGGCCTGGGCGATGTGAGCGCAGCGCTGCCCGCGGCGCTACGCGCATCCGGCGTCGACGCGATGACGCTGCTGCCGGGCTATCCGGCGGTGCTCGACCATGTCGGACGCGCGCCCGAAGCGGCGCGGCTCACGTTGCTCGGCTTCCAATGCCGGCTGCTGCGCGCGGACCCGCTCATCGTCCTCGACTGTCCGCCGCTCTACGAGCGCGACGGCGGGCCCTACCACAGGCCCGACGGCCGCGACTGGGATGACAACCCGCAGCGCTTCGGGGTGCTCTCCCGCGCCGCCGCGGTTCTCGGCGGCGCGCGCAATCCGCTCGACTGGCGAGCGCAGATCGTGCACTGCCACGATTGGCCGGCCGGCCTCGCTCCGTTCTACCTGCGCCTCGAGCCGGAACCCGCGGCGTCGGTGATGACGATCCACAATCTCGCCTTCCAGGGGAACTACGACGCGCAGCTCCTCGCGAGCCTCGAGCTGCCGCCGTCCGCGTTCACCATCGACGGCGTCGAGTTCTACGGCCGGCTCTCGTTCCTGAAAGGCGGCATTGCGAGCGCGGACGCCGTGACCACGGTCAGCCCGACGTACGCGTCGGAGATCCAGACCCCCGAGTTCGGCCACGGCATGGACGGGCTGCTGCGGCATCGGCACGCCGTGCTGAGCGGCATCCTGAACGGCATCGATGACGCCGAGTGGGATCCGGCGAGCGATGCGCGCATCGCGCAGCGCTACGACGCGCGCACGCTCGAGGGCAAGTCCGCGAACAAGGCCGCGCTGCAGCGGCGCTTCAACCTGGAACGCGACGCCGGAGTGCCGCTCATCGGCGTGGTCTCGCGCCTCACGCACCAGAAAGGCATCGACCTGCTCGCCGGAGCGGTTGACGCGCTCGTAGCGCTGCCCGCGCAGCTTGCGGTGCTCGGCAAGGGCGAGACCGGCCTGGAGCACGCGCTTGCGAGCGCGGCTGCGCGCCATCCGGGAAAGGTGGCGCTCGAGGTGGCCTTCGACGAAGACCTCGCGCACGCCGTCGAGGCGGGCGCCGACCTTTTCGCGATGCCTTCTCGATTCGAGCCTTGCGGCCTCAACCAGATGTACAGCCAGCGCTATGGCACGCCGCCGGTGGTACGCGCCACCGGCGGGCTGGTCGACACGGTGCAGGACGGGGTGACCGGATTTCTGTTCGAACGGGCGGAGAGCGATGCTCTGCACCAGGCACTCAAGCGGGCGAGCGCCGCGTATGCCGACCCTGCGCGCTGGCGAAGCCTGCAGCGCGCCGGGATGGAGCGGGACTTCAGCTGGTCGGCAGCCGCTCGTCGCTACGCAGATCTCTACCTGGCGCTTGCCAGCGTGCCGCCGCGCTAGCCGCGATTTCGGCCGTTGCCTTGGCGTCCTCGGGGTGCCAGGCGCGCAGCTTCTCGAGCAGCGCGGCATCATGCTCGCCGCGGATCGGCCAGCGCCGATTCCAGAGGTTGAAGCGCGGCCGGTGCCCCGTCGCGTCCTGCTGCGCAGCGGCAAGCGCGGTGAGCGTGCCGACGTCGCGCCAGTACGCCGGCTCCTCGTGCTCGAGGAGCCCGGGCACCTGGTTTTCGGCGAAGTCATAGGCGTAGACGCGCGCCTCCCTGCTGAGCCGCGGCAGCAGGTCGCGGCCGAAATCGAATTCGCCGCGCGCGACGCCTTCCTCGAGCGCGCGCTCAAGGACACGCGGGTCGAAGAGGTAGTTGCCCATGGACGCGTAGGCCTGCGCCGGGTTGCGCGGGCTCGGTGCGGCGCGCCGCGGCTTCTCGTGGAACTCGCGCACCCGGCCATCGGCGCCTGCGCTGATGATGCCGAACGACGAGGCCTTCTCAAGCGGCACGCCGACCGCGGCCACTGTCGCGTCGGCCTCGCGCTGGCAATGGAAATCGATCATTTGGCGTACGTCCATCCGATAGACGTGGTCGGCGGCGAAGATCGCCACTACATCGGGCGCATGCTCTTGCAGCACGTCGAGGTACTGGTGCACGGCGTCGGCGGTGCCGCGGAAAGGCCGCCGGTTCGAGCGTGGCAGCAGTACCTTGATTACGCTGCCCGGCGCGTCGAACCACGGCGCCCACGCGGCGGCGATATGGCGCATCAGCGAGTCAGGCTTGTACTGTGCGAGCACGTAGATCGTCGAGAGCTTCGAGTTCACCAGGTTGCTCAGCACGAAGTCCACGATGCGGTAGCCGTTGGCAAACGGCAGCGCGGGCTTCGAGTGCTCGGCCGTCAGGGGATACAGGCGCGTGCCTTCCCCGCCAGCGAGGACCACGGCGACGATCTTCATGAGTTTGTGCACCTCTACAGTGGTGTGGAAGTTCTTGCAGCGACCCGGCACGATGATAGGAAGTAGTGCGAACAGCGACTATCGCCCGGACTTGATTCGTGAAGTAGCGCGGTGCCGACCAAATGTAGCGTATGGATGACAGGAAATTTTCCAATCCGGCGCCGATGCGGCGCGCGGCATTTGCACGACTACGATGATCTTTCAGTGGAAAGGCGAATGCCTGGAACCGATTGCTGCACTGCTTCGTCTTGGGGATTCCCGCACCGCGATCGATTTCCGCGGCGCGGGACGGTTGGCGTAATCTAGCGCTCGCGCATGGACGCTCCCGCTCGCATTGTCGTTGCGCCGAGTACGCTATGGCGTGGCCGGCCCTACCCGTTGGGCGCCACCTGGGACGGGGCAGGCGTCAACTTCGCGCTCTTTTCGAAGAATGCCGAGCGGGTCGAGCTGTGCCTCTTCGATCCCAAGGGGCGGCGCGAGGTGGAGCGCGTCGAGCTCCTCGAGCGCACGAATTTCGTCTGGCATTGCTACCTTCCGGACGCCCGGCCGGGGCTGCTCTACGGTTACCGCGTCCATGGGCCGAACGATCCGGAGCGGGGGCACCGCTTCGATCCGGCCAGGATTCTGCTAGATCCGTACGCGAAGCTGATCCGCGGCAAGATCGCCGCCGGCCTGGGCCGCTGCCAGGTCGTCGATACCGCGTTCAGCTGGGGCGAGGACCGTGCACCGCGCACGCCCTGGCACGACACGCTGATCTACGAGCTCCACGTCAAGGGCTTCACGCAGCGCCATCCCGAGGTCCCGGAGCAGCTTCGCGGCACCTACGCGGGCCTCGCCACCGCGCCGGCGATCGAGCACCTGAAGAAGCTCGGCGTCACCGCCGTCGAGCTGCTTCCGGTCCAGGCCTTCGTCGACGAGCGGCATCTCCTGCAGCAAGGCCTGCGCAACTATTGGGGCTACAACAGCATCGGGTTCTTCGCGCCCGAGCTGCGCTATTCCGCCACCGGCACGCTGGGCGAGTTCAAGAGCATGGTGAAGACGCTGCACTCGGCGGGCATCGAGGTGATCCTGGACGTGGTCTACAACCACACCGGCGAGGGCGACCATGCCGGGCCGACGCTTTCGTTCCGCGGCATCGACAACGCCATCTACTACCGCCTCGATGCCGCCAGCCCGCGCCGCTATCTCAATTTCACCGGCACCGGCAACAGCTTCAATTCGGCGCACCGCGTGGTGCTGGCGCTCATCATGGACAGCCTGCGCTACTGGGTCGAGGAGATGCACGTCGACGGCTTCCGCTTCGACCTCGCCACGACGCTGGCGCGCAACGCCTCGCACGCGTTCGACCGCAACGGGGCGTTTCTCTCCGCGATGCGCCAGGACCCCGTGCTGTCGCAGGTGAAGCTGATCGCCGAGCCCTGGGACATCGCCCAGGGCGGCTACCAGCTCGGCAACTTTCCGCCCGGCTGGGCCGAATGGAACGACAAGTACCGCGACTCCGTGCGTTCGTACTGGAAAGGCGAGGGCGGCGTGATCGGCGAGGTTGCTTCGCGACTCTCGGGCTCGAGCGACATCTTCCAGCCCGCGGGCCGCGGCCCGGCCGCGAGCATCAACTTCGTCACCGCGCACGACGGCTTCACGCTCCAGGACCTGGTGAGCTACGCCGAGAAGCACAACGAGGCCAATCTGGAAGGCAACCGCGACGGCTCGGACAACAACCGCAGCTGGAACTGCGGCGTCGAGGGGCCGACGGACAACCCGGCGATTCTTTCACTCCGGAGAAGACAAAAGCGCAACCTGCTCGCGACACTGTTCTTTTCGCAGGGCGTGCCGATGCTTGTCGCCGGGGACGAGCTCGGCCGCACGCAGCGCGGCAACAACAACGCCTACTGCCACGACAGCGAGCTTTCCTGGATGGACTGGGAGAACGCGGATCCGGCGCTGCTCGAATTTACAAGGAAGTTGATCAGATTGAGAAACGGGCATCCGCTGTTCCGCCGCCGCACCTATTTCCGCGGGCGCGAGGTGCGCGAGGCGCAGATGAAGGACATCTCCTGGCTCAACGCCGACGGCGCCGAGATGAGCGACGAAGACTGGGCGCGCAGCTCCGCGCGCTCGCTCGGCGTGCTGATCTCCGGGCGCGGTTTGAGCGAGCGCGACGAGCTTGGCCGGCCGGTGGAGGACGACGACGTGCTGCTGCTCCTCAACGCGCACGACGATACCGTGGCATTCACGCTTCCGGGCGCGGAAGGAGAACGCTGGGACGCCCTCATCGATACCGGCCATCCCGACTTCGAAGGCAAGCGCTACGGCCGCGGCACCACCTATCCGCTCGCGGCGCGGGCGCTCGCGCTTCTCGTCAAACCCAACAGGCGAGACCCAGCTCGAACCGATGCGTGAGGAGCTCGTGCCGCGGGAACACGCGGATGCGGTAGTCCAGGCGGCCGGAGAGACCGGGCTTTAGGTCGATGCGATAACGGTGCTCGCCGTTGTCGAGGGCGCCCTCGGCGGCCAGCTCGTGGCTGTGCTGCACCATCGGCGCCTCGCGCATGCCGCGCGCGAGCAGCAGCTCCACGCAGACGTCGGTCGGCGCGAGCCCGTTCAGCCGCACGGCGATCTCGACCGGGACGCTGTCGCCGAACTGGATGCGGGTCTTGGGCGTGTCCAGGCGCCGTGCCGCGACGCCGGGCCAGGCCGCGCGCACGCGCGCTTTCCATTGCGCCACGGACTTCGCGCCCTCGTAGCCGCGCTCCGCGTATCTGCGTCCCTGGCGCGAGGCGGGCAGGTAGTACTTGGAGACGTACTCGCCGAGCATGCGCGAGGCGTCGTAGCGCGGCAGGAGCGAGGCCATCGAGCGCTTGGCGATGCGGATCCATTCGGGGGAATAGCCCATGTTCGCGCCGCTGTTCGGCCGCTGGTAGTAGAGCGGCACCACCCGATCCTGCAGGATTTCGTAGAGCGTGCGCGCCTCCTCGCGGTCGCGCCGGTGCGGCTCGAGCTCGGGCGAGGCCGGCTTGATGCCGAAGCCGTTGTCGCCGTCGTAGCCCTCGTCCCACCAGCCGTCGAGGATCGACAGATTCAGCACGCCGTTCATTCCCGCCTTCATTCCCGAGGTGCCGGAGGCTTCCAGCGGATGCACCGGGTTGTTCAGCCACACGTCGACGCCCGCCACCAGGCGCCGCGCGAGGTGCAGGTCGTAGCCCTCGAGGAAAAGGATCCGCCCCTCGAAGTCCGGCGCCTGCGACATCTGCGCGATGGCGCGGATGAGATCCTGGCCCGGCTCGTCGGCGGGGTGCGCCTTGCCGGAGAAAAGGAACAGCACCGGGCGCTCGCGGTCGGACACGATCCGCTGCAGGCGTTCCATGTCGGTGAAGAGCAGGGTGGCGCGCTTGTAGGTGGCGAAGCGCCTGCCGAAGCCGATCGTGAGGACGTGCGGCTTGGCCGGATCGGCGTAGCGCAGCAGCCGCTCGAGGTGCGACTCGCTGCCGTGGTTGCGCGTGTGCTGGATCTGCAGCCGGTGGCGCACCATGTGCAGCATCCGCGCCTTGATGTCCTGGCGCACGCTCCAGAAGATGTGGTCGGGAATGTCGCGGATCTTTTCCCAGATGCCCGGATAGCCCAGGCGGTGCATCCAGCCCACGCCGAGGAACCGGTCGAGCACTTCGCCCCATTCCGGCGCGAGGAACGTGGGCACGTGCACCGCGTTCGTGATGTAGCCCACCGGGTTTTCTTCCGGCGAGACCTGCGGCCAGAAGTCCTTGAGCAGGTCCTGCGACACGCCGCCGTGAATGCGCGACACGCCGTTGTGGTGCCGCGAGCCGCGGATCGCGAGCGCCGTCATGTTGAAGTCGCCGCCCGAGGGCGGGCGGGCGAGCGCGGCGACCTTGTCCGGGGCACCCAGCTCGCCGAACAGGCTCTTCACGTACGGCACCACGGTCGCGTCGGTGAACTGGTCGTGTCCCGCCGGCACCGGCGTATGAGTGGTGAACACCGTGTTGGACGCCACCGCCTCGATGGCCGCCTCCAGCGCGAGGCCCCCGGCCACGAGGGCGCGCACCCGCTCCAATACGAGGAACGCGGCGTGGCCTTCGTTGATGTGCCATACCGTCGGCTCGAAGCCGAGCGCCGCGAGCGCGCGCATGCCGCCGACGCCGAGGACGATCTCCTGCTCGAGGCGCGTGGTCCGGTCGCCGCCGTAGAGGCGATGCACGATGTCGCGTTCGCGCTCGGCGTTCTCCGGCAGGTCGGTGTCGAGGAGGTAGAGCGAGACGTGGCCGACCCGCGCCTGCCACACCTTCACCAGGAGCTTGCGCGCCGGGAACGCGAGCTCGACGCTGAGCTCCGTGCCGTCCTTGCGCTTCACCGCCTCGATCGGCAGGTCCTCGAAGTCCGAGTCGTAATAGGCGGCGCGCTGGCGGCCGTCGCCGTCGATCGTCTGGGTGAAATAGCCCTGCCGGTACATGAGGCCGACGGCCACGAAGGGAAGCTGGAAATCGCTCGCCGCCTTGCAGTGGTCGCCGGCCAGGATGCCGAGGCCGCCGGAATAGATCGGCAGGCTTTCGTGGATGCCGAATTCGGCGCAGAAGTATGCCACCAGGTCTTCGCGCTGCACCGCGCCCGAGTTCTGCCGGAACGGCGGCTCCGCGTGGTAGGCATCGAAAGCGGCCAATACCCGCGTGAGGCTGTCGAGAAACGCCGGGTCGGTCGCGGCGTCGATCAGGCGCTGCTCGTCGATCCTCTTCAGCAACGCCTTCGGGCTGTGCCCGACCGCGTCCCACAGCGGCGGGTTCAGCTTGGCGAAGAGCGCCCGCGTCGGACGGTCCCAGCTGTACCAGAGGTTGTGCGCGAGCTCCTGGAGGCGCGCCAGGCGCTTGGGAATGCGCGGATTGACCTCGAGGAAGTAGCGCGTACCGGGCGGCATGGAATTTTCCGCGCGCCACTCTTCCTACTTCAGTGCGTCGCGCGCGGAACGCGAATTCTACAGAAGGTTTTGTTACGGGATCGGAACGGCTGCGAGCAGCTGTGCGCCGACGTCGACGCGGCGGGAAGTGTCGTGCGCCGGGCGCAGTCGGTGGGCGGCGACGCCGGCGAGCACGGCCTGCACGTCTTCCGGCAGCACCTTGTCCCGGCCCTCGAGCAGCGCCCAGGCGCGCGCGCAGTGCACCAGCGCGAGCGCCGCGCGCGGCGAAAGGCCGGCGACATAGTGGGCCGAGCGGCGCGTGTGCTCCACGATCGCCTGCACGTAGTCGAGCAGCGCCGCGGCCACGTAGACACGCTGCACGCTCGCCTGGAGCTCCATCAGCTCAGCCGGGCTCATGCACGGGTCGAGCGTGGCGAGGAGGTCGCGCCGGTCGGTGCCGGCGAGCAGCGCCCGCTCGGCCTCGCGGTCGGGATAGCCGAGCTCGATGCGCATGGTGAAGCGGTCGAGCTGCGACTCGGGCAGGGGAAAGGTGCCGACCTGCTCCGACGGATTCTGCGTGGCGATGACGAAGAAGGGCGTCGGCAGCTTGCGCGTCTCGCCCTCGGCGGTCACCTGGTGCTCCTCCATCGCCTCGAGCAGCGCCGACTGGGTCTTCGGCGTGGCGCGGTTCACCTCGTCGGCGAGGATCACCTGGGCGAAGATCGGCCCGGGATGGAAGTTGAACGCGCCGCTCTCCCGGTCGTACACCGAGACGCCGATGATGTCGGCCGGAAGCATGTCGCTCGTGAACTGGATGCGCTGGAACTGCAGGCCGAGCGAGCGCGCCAGCACGTGCGCGAGCGTCGTCTTGCCCACGCCGGGCAGGTCCTCGATGAGCAGATGCCCCCGCGCGAGCAGGCAGGCGAGCGCCAGACGCACCTGCGGTTCCTTGCCGAGGATGATGCCGCCCGCGGCCTGGATCACGCGCTGGATCGGGCCGCTGCCGAGGTTGTTTTTGTTCTGGAATTCGGCCTTGAGCAGCATGCGTCGATTGTACTGGGGTTGCGCTAAGATCGCATGAGCATGTCTGCGGCATTTATCACGCATCCCGACTGCCTGAAGCACGAGATGGGCACGCACCATCCGGAGCAGCCGGCGCGTCTCTCGGCGATCGAGGATCAGCTCATCGCGTCGGGCGTGGCGCCGTATCTCGCGCGCTACGAGGCGCCGCTCGCCACCGACGAGCAGCTCGCGCGCGTGCACCCGATCGAGTACGTGCAAGCGATCCGGCAGCTCGCACCCAGCCGCGGCACGGTTCACCTCGACCCGGACACGGCGATGAATCCGCACAGCCTGAACGCAGCCTTACGTGCGGCCGGCGCGGCAGTCCTCGCAGTTGATTTGATTCTTACGAATAAAGCAAAAACGGCGTTTTGCGCGGTACGCCCGCCGGGCCACCACGCCTGCCGCGCGCGCCCGATGGGCTTCTGCATCTTCAACAACGTGGCGGTCGCCGCGCGCCACGCGCTGCAGGCGCACGGCCTCGAGCGCGTCGCGATCATCGACTTCGACGTGCACCATGGCAACGGCACCGAGGACATCTTCGAAGGCGATCCGCAGGTGCTGATGGCCTCGACCTTCCAGCATCCGTTCTATCCGTACAGCGGCACCGAGGATCCCGCCGCGAACATGGTCAACGTTCCGCTCGCCGCCGGCACCGGCTCGCGCGAGTTCCGCGCGGCGGTGAGCGAGGCATGGCTGCCGGCGCTGGATGAATTCGCGCCTCAGCTCATCCTGTTCTCGGCCGGGTTCGACGCGCACACGGAAGACGACATGGCGATGCTGCGCTTCACCGACGCCGACTACGGCTGGGTGACCTCGCAGATGAGGGATGTCGCCGAGCGCCACGCCCGCGGGCGCATGGTGTCGATGCTCGAGGGCGGCTATGCCCTTTCGGCGCTGGGCCGCAGCGTGGTGCAGCACATGCGCGTGCTCGCCGGGCTGGACGCCTAGCGCGCCTGTCGCGTCTCGAGGAGCTGCGCCATCGCCGGATAGCCCCGGGCGCGCGCCTGCGCGAGCGGCAGGCAGGTGGAGCGCTTCAGGCCGTCACCGCGTCTTCGAGCAACTCGCGCGCCGCAGCGTCGAAAGCTTCGTCGTTGCCTGAACGGATCGCGATTCGCGGCGCCGCCTCGAGGTGCGCGAAGTTGCGCTGCGACGAGCGCCGATAGGCGGGGTCGTAGTGCTCCATGAGCAGCAGCGCCACGAAGTCGCGCCAGGCGCCGCGCGACGCGAGCGACTTCCAGCCGGCGATCGTATCGCGCCCATGCAGCCCGACGAGGCAGTCGAGCTGCGCCTCCAGCGCCTCCGGCTGGTCGATGAAATGCCGGTACTCTTCGAGCAACAGGCTCACGCGAACCTCGATCGCGGCGTCGAGCACGATGCAGGGCGAGGCGCGCATCGCCGAGATCAGCGCCTCGGGCACCTGGAGCTGGCCGATCTTTTTCGACTCGCCCTCGACGTACACGGGACGCGCGGGCTCGAGCGCGGAAAGCTGGTGCAGCAGCTGGCTCTCGAACCACTTCTGCGAGGGCTGCGGCCGGTGCGGAAGGTTGCCCAGCACCGAGCCGCGATGAGCCGCCAGGCCCTCGAGGTCGAGCACTTGCGCGCCGGCGCGGCGCAGGGCGCCGAGCAAGCGGCTCTTGCCGCTTCCCGTAGGGCCATGGACTACCTGGAACAGTAATTTCTGAGGAATGGTCTCAAGCTGCGCGACCACCCACCTGCGGTAGCCGCGGTAGCCGCCGGCGAGCGTCTGCGCGTCCCACCCGACCTCGCGCAGGATGTGGGCCATCGCTGCCGAGCGCTTGCCGCCGCGCCAGCAGTACACGAGCGGCCGCCAGCCGCGATCCTTGCCGGCGAAAAGCGTCTGCATGTGCCGGGCGACGTTCTTCGCCACCAGCGCCGCGCCGAGCTTCTTCGCCTCGAACGGCGACACCTGCTTGTAGAGCGTGCCGACGGTGGCGCGCTCGGCATCGTCGAGCACCGGCGCCGAGACCGCGCCGGGAATATGGTCCTCGGCGTACTCGGCGGGAGAGCGGCAATCGACAATGCTGTCGTAGGAGCGAAATTCCACCTTATCCACCGTAGAATTCTACGCTTATGAATGCACCGGCCCTTTCAGCTCACGCAATTCGCCTCACCGAGTTCAGCCACGGCGGCGGCTGCGGCTGCAAGATCGCGCCCGCGGTGCTCTCGGAAATTCTTGCTCGCAGCCCTGCTGCGGAGGCCATGCGCGGCCTGCCCAAGGATCTGCTGGTCGGAACCGAGACCGCCGACGACGCCGCGGTCTACCGCTTGAACGACGCGCAGGCGCTCGTCGCGACCACCGATTTCTTCACCCCGATCGTCGACGATCCGTTCGACTTCGGCCGCATCGCGGCCACCAACGCGATCTCGGACGTCTATGCGATGGGCGCTCGGCCGATCCTCGCCCTCGCGATCGTCGGCATGCCGCTCGAGAAGCTTCCGGTCGCGGTGATCCAGAAGGTTCTCGAGGGCGGCGAGTCGGTCTGCGCGCGGGCGGGAATTCCGATCGCGGGCGGCCATTCGATCGACACGCTCGAGCCGATCTACGGCCTGGTGGCCCTCGGCATCGTCGACCCTCGCAAAGTCAAGAGGAACAGCACGGCGAGGCCCGGGGATGCGCTCATTCTGGGCAAGCCGCTGGGCGTCGGCATCCTTTCCGCCGTCCTGAAGAAGGGGCAGCTGAGCGAAGCCGGCTACCGCGCGATGCTCGACTGGACCACGCGTCTCAACACGCCGGGCGAGGCGCTCGCCGAGCTCCCCGGCGTGCATGCGCTCACCGACGTCACGGGCTTCGGCCTCGCCGGGCATCTGCTCGAGGTCCTGCGCGGCTCGAAGCTCGCCGGCGAAGTGCGCTTCGACGCCCTGCCGGTGATACCCGAAGCGCTGGAGTGGGTGAGGCAAGGCGTCGCCACCGGCGCCTCGGACCGGAACTGGAAAGGGTATGGCCACGAGGTCACGCTCCCGGCCGATTCTGCAGAGTGGAAGCGCAGGCTCGTCACCGATCCGCAGACGAGCGGCGGGCTGCTCGTCTCCTGCGCGGAGGCGGCAGTGCCGCAGGTTCTGGACGAATTCAAGCGACGGGGATTCGCCGAAGCGGCGGTCGTCGGCAAGACCTACGCCGGAACGCCGCACCTCAAGGTCACCTAGGGTCACCTGGCTTTTTGCCTCTCCTTGAGGAGGGGCAAGAGAGCTTTCCACACCTGCTCCATCATGAGCGGCTGCGCCTCCTCGGTCGGATGGATGCGGTCGGGCTGGAACAGCTCCTCCTTGTCGGCGACGTCCTCGAGCAGGAACGGAACCAGCGCGGTCTTGTAGCGCTTGGCGAGCTCGGGATAAGCCGATTCGAAGTCGAGGGTGTAGTGCGGCCCGTAGTTCGGCGGCAGCTTCATGCCGACCAGCACCACGCGCGCGCCCGCTTTCTGCGCCTGCTCGGTCATCGATGCGAGGTTCTGCCGCATCTCTCCCAGCGGCAGGCCGCGCAGGCCGTCGTTCGCGCCGAGCTCGAGGATCACGATCACGGGCTTGTGCTGCGCGAGCGCCTTCGAAATGCGCGCCAACCCTCCGGCGGAGGTTTCGCCCGAGATGCTCGCGTTGACGACGCTATAATCCGGGCGCTCGCGCTTGAGGCGCTCTGCGAGCAGCGCCACCCAGCCGCGCGTCTGCGCGATGCCGTAGGCCGCGGACAGGCTGTCTCCGAACACCAGGATGGATTTTTCCGCGCAGAACCCCGCCCCGCTCGAGGCAAGCAGGATGAAGAACGCAAGCGTTCTGACGGCGCGCGGCATCGGCAAGACGGTCAAGAGCGGCGACTCGGACCTCGTGATTCTCCGCGAGATCGACCTCGCCGTCACGCCGGGCGAGGCGCTCGCCGTGGTCGGCGCCTCCGGCTCGGGCAAATCGACGCTGCTCGCGATCCTGGCGGGGTTGGACACGCCCACCGCCGGCGAGGTTCACATCGAGGGTCAGGATCTCTTCGCGCTGGACGAGGACCAGCGCGCCGAGCTGCGCGGCCGCAGCGTCGGGTTCGTGTTCCAGTCGTTCCAGCTCCTGCCGGCGCTCACCGCGCTCGAGAACGTGATGCTTCCGCTCGAGCTTTCGCAAAATGCTCAGGCCGAGGAGCTCGCCGTTGAGATGCTCCGTCGCGTAGGCCTCGGCGAGCGCCTGCTTCACTACCCGAAGCACCTTTCCGGCGGCGAGCAGCAGCGCGTCGCGCTCGCGCGCGCCTTCGTGGTGCGGCCGAGGCTGCTGTTCGCCGACGAGCCCACCGGCAGCCTCGACGCCGAGTCGGGCGCCGCGGTGATCCGCCTGCTCTTCGAGATGAACCGCGAGTACGGCACTACGCTCGTCCTCGTCACGCACGACGAGCAGCTCGCTGCGCGCTGCCAGCGCTCGGTGCGCCTCGTCGCGGGGAGGATCGCGCCGTGAGACAGGCGCTGCGCATGCTGGCGCGGGACTGGCGCGGGGGCGAGCTGCGCATCCTGGCGATGGCGCTGGTGATCGCGGTGGCGGCAGTGACCAGCGTGGGCTTCTTCGCCGACCGCGTCGGGAAGGGGCTGGTGCGCGACGCGCATCAGCTTCTCGGCGCCGACCTGGTGCTCGCGTCCGATCACCCCTGGAAAGCGCAAATGCAGGAAGAAATCCGCGCTCGAGGCCTCGAAGCGGCCGCCGCGGTCAACTTCATCAGCATGGCTTTTGGCGGCGACAAGAGCCAGCTCGCGGCGGTCAAGGCGGTCACCGAGAACTATCCGTTGCGCGGCCGCTTGCGCGTCGCTGCGGCGCCCGGCGCGCCCGACGCGCAGGCCGAGCGCGGCCCGCGCAAGGGCACCGTATGGCTCGAGGAACGCCTCGTGTCGGCGCTCGATGCGCCCGTGGGCTCGCGCGTGCGGCTGGGGAACGCCGAGCTCGAGGTGGCCGCCGTGCTCACGCTCGAGCCGGAGCGGAGCGCCAACTTCTTCAACATCGCACCGCGGCTCCTGATGAACCAGGACGATGTCGCCGCTACCGGCCTCATCCGGACCGGCAGCCGGGTGTCCTACTACGTGTATGCGGCCGGTGCGCCACAACAAATCAGCGCGCTCGAGGCTTTCGTGAAACCCCGGTTGGAGCGCGGCCAGCGCGTCGACAATCTCGAGACCGGTCGGCCCGAGGTGCGCGCCGCGGTGGAGCGCGCGCGGCGCTTCCTAGCGCTGACGGCGCTCCTCGCCGCGGTGCTCGCCGGCGTCGCGATCGCGCTCGGCACCCGCCGCTTTGTCGAGCGTCACCTGGACGGTTGCGCGGTGATGCGCTGCCTCGGCGCAACGCAGGGAAAGCTGGTCGGCCTGTACGGAGCGGAGTTCGCGCTGCTCGCCGCGGCGGCGTGCGCGGCGGGGGCCGTCCTCGGCTACTTTGCCCAGACCGCGATCGGCGCCGCGCTTGCCGGATTCCTGCGCGCCGAGCTGCCGCAGCCCGGCTTGCTGCCCGCAGCGCAGGGCTTCCTCGTGGGCCTGGTCCTGCTCCTCGGCTTCGCCCTGCCGCCGCTCGTGCGCCTGAAGAACGTGCCCGCGCTCAGGGTGATGCGCCGTGAGACTGCACCGAGCGCGAACTACTATCTTTCGTATCTCGTCGGCGCGGCCGCCTTTGCCGGACTCCTGGTATGGCAGGCGGGCGACCTCAAGCTCGGCGGCTACGTCGTAGGCGGCTTCGCCGCGGCGGTGCTCGCTTTCTTCGCCGTAGCCTGGGGGGTGCTCAACCTGGCGACGCGCCCCGGCGTGGTGCGCCGCCTCGGCGGGCGGCTGCGTTACGGTCTCATCAACCTGCGGCGCCACTCGCGCGGCAACGCGGTGCAGGTCGCGAGCCTTGCGCTCGGGCTGACCGCGGTGCTGCTGCTCTCGTTCACGCGCAACGATCTTGTCGATGCCTGGCGACGCAGCGCCCCGCCCGATGCGCCCAACCGATTCCTGATCGGTGTGCAACCCGACCAGCTGAAGGAAGTCCAGGCGTTCTTCGCCGCTCACAGGCTCGCGGCGCCCGATCTCTATCCGATGGTGCGCGGCCGGCTCACCGCCGTGAACGGGAAGGCCGTCAGCGAGGCCGATTTCACCGAGGAGCGGGCGAAGCGCCTGGTCGAGCGCGAGTTCAACCTCTCGTACATGGACCGGCTGCCGGGCCACAACACGCTGGCCGCCGGACGCTGGCTCGACCCGCGCGGCAAGGAGCTCTCGGTCGAGGAGGGCATCGCCGAGCGCCTGGGATGGAAGCTCGGCGACGAGCTGACCTTCAGCGTCGCCGGCGACGCCTTCACCGCCCGCATCACGTCGCTCCGCCGGCTGCGGTGGGACTCGATGAAGATCAACTTTTTCGTCATCGCGCCGCCGGCAGTGCTCGCGGACTTTCCGACCAGCTACGTGAGCGCGTTCCGCGTCGCGCCGGGGCAGGAGCAGGCGTTGAACGAGCTCGCGGTGCGTTTTCCGAACCTGACCCTGGTCGACGTCGCCGCGGCGGTGCGCCAGGCGCAGGACGTCATCGACCAGCTCATCTCCGCGGTGCAATTCATCTTCGTTTTCGCCCTCGCCGCGGGATTGCTGGTGCTGTATTCCGCGCTGGTGGCCACCGAGGACGAGCGCCGGCGCGAGGCGGCCGTGATGCGCGTCTACGGCGCCTCGCGCGCCCAGGTGACCGGCGCCCAGCGCGTCGAGTTCCTCGCGATGGGGGCGGTGGCGGGAATCCTCGCGGCCCTGGGCGCCGCCGCGATCGGGCAGCTCCTCGCGCGCCGCGTGTTCGAGCTCGACCTTGCGCCGAGCGGCGCGCTCTGGCTCGCCGGCCCGCTTGCCGGCATCGCGCTGCTTTCGCTCAACGCGTGGCTTTCCGCGCGCAAGGTCCTGCGGGCCTCGCCCGCCACCACGCTCAGGGAATTTGTTTAGAAACAACAGGACAGCGCTGCTGCAGTGGACGCTGTATTAATATACAGCATGACTGAAATCTTCGCCTCGATTGCGATCCTGCTGATGGGACTTGCGATAGGTACCGCCGCGGGGTGGTTCTTCCGCTCATCGCGTGCGCGCTCTGAAATTGAGAGTGCGCGATTGGGGTCCGGACCCGATCTCGCATTGATGGAACAACGCGCAAGCCAAGCGGAAGAGCTGCTTCGAGACGCTCGCGCACGGTTGGAGCAGATCGACAAAGAGAGGGTTGCGGCCTTGGAAGAATGGCGCGTCGAGTCCAGTCGCCGCGCATCGTTCGAGGCTCTGTCTCAACGTATACCCGACCTGGAGCAGACACTCCAATATCGCGAGCAGGTTCTCGCTCGGCAGCAGCAGACGATTCTGGAGACTACTCGGGATAAGGAGTCGCTAGCCGCAACCATAGAGGCAGAGAGAAAGGGCTTTGACGAGAAGCTGCGTTTGCTCGGTGAGGCGAAAAACGCGCTCTCCGATGCATTCAAGGCGCTGTCTGCCGGCGCGCTGAAGAGCAACTCGGAGGAATTTCTGAAGCTTGCGCAGGCCTCGCTGGGCAAATTCCAAGAAGGTGCGAAAAGCGATCTTGCCATGCGCGAACAGGCAATCGCGCAATTGGTCTCACCAGTCCGGGAAGCCCTGCAAAAATTTGAAACGAAAGTGCAGGCGCTCGAAGTGGCGCGGGAGGGTGCGTATCAAGGCCTAGTGCAGCAGGTCAACCAGCTGCTCGATACCGGCAAAGACCTCAGGTCCGAGACGTCGAACCTGGTACAGGCGCTGCGTGCACCGGTTACGCGAGGGCAGTGGGGCGAGATCCAGTTACGCCGCGTCATCGAAATGGCCGGGATGCTCAGCTACTGCGATTTCGTTGAGCAAGAGAAGGTCGATTCAGAGGACGGCATGCTGCGACCGGACGTGGTCGTGAAGCTGCCCGCCCGCAAGACGATCATCATCGACGCGAAGGCCCCGGTGTCGAGTTACGTCGACGCCGTCACGCTCGACGATGAAAACGAGCGCAAGATCAAATTGCAGGCGTTCGCCAAACTCGTGCGGGATCACGTATCCAGACTTGGTCGAAAGGCCTACTGGGACCAGTTTGACTCGTCTCCCGAGCTCGTGGTGATGTTCTTGCCGGGCGATCATTACTACAGCGCAGCGCTCCAGCAGGATCCATCGCTAATCGAGTTCGGCGTCGACCAGAAGGTGCTGATCGCGACTCCCGTGAATCTCATCGGTCTGCTCCGCGCCGTGGCCTATGGATGGCGGCAGGAGGCAATCACCGAGAATGCAAAGGAAGTCAGCGAGCTCGGAAGCGAGCTGTACAAGCGGCTGTCAGACTTGGGAGGTCACTGGATCGACCTCGGCAAGAATCTCGGAAGGACCGTAGAGGCGTTCAACAGTGCAGTCGGCTCACTCGAATCGCGAGTCCTGGTAAGTGCTAGAAAGTTCCGAGAGTTGGGCGCAGGCCCCTCGTCTATCGAGATCCAGCCTTTGGACCCGGTGGAAAAGATGCCCCGTTCCCTGAAAATTCTCGACATCGGAAGCGCCAATAGTCCGTAGCCCACTCGAAGGCGCGTACTGCAGCAGGAAAACCGGGGAATGCGACTTGCAGCTGCGCGCGGTAGCGCGCGCTCGGCCGTCATAGTCCATCCGGCCTAGACGCCGGCGGGCGACAGCCCTCCAAGAAGCGGAAGCATTTCACGCAGCGGGCGCAAACTTTGCTGGAGATAATCGGATTGCCGGGAGCTCCATGCCCCTTTCGCTGCGCTTCGTCGTACCCCTCGCGCTCGCCCTCGCCGCCATCGCCTATGCGGTCGTTCCGCTGGTCGACCGGCTCACCTTCCAGTGGTTCGTGCGCGACCTCGACACCCGGGGCGCGGCGATCGCGAAGACCGCGCAGGAGCCCCTCACCGAGCTGATCGCCGACAACCAGAATCCCAGGCAGAAGGTGCTGCGCTACTTCGATCGCATCATCCAGGACCAGCGCATCTACGCCCTGGGCTACTGCGACCGCGGCGGACGCATCGCGTACGCGACCGCGGCGTTTCCGAAAGACATCCGCTGCAGCACTTCGAAGGGGAACGGCAACGAGGAGAAGAACTGGGTGCTGCAGCGCCCCGAGGGCCCGCTGCACGTCTCGCAGAACCGCATCGTGGGTACCGACGGCGGCGGCTACGGCGAGCTCGTCGTCGTGACCGACATGAGCTTCGTCGAGCGGCGCAGCACCGACACCAAGAAGTACGTGCTTTATCTTTTCGCCGCGATCGCTACCGTGGTGGCGCTGATCACCGTGATCATCGCCGAGATCAGCTGGCGCGGCTGGAACTCCGGGCTGAAGGCGCTGGTGAAGGGGGAGACGCTGCTGCGCTCGCCGGTGGCGTGGAAATCGGCTTCACCCGAGCTGCGGCCGATCGCCCGCGACCTGCAGGCGCTGGTGCTCGACCTCGAATCGGAGCGGCGCACGCGCGACGAGTCGCAGACGAGCTGGGGTCCCGACGCGCTGCGGCGCATCCTGCGCCACGACCTGAAGGGCGACGAGGTGCTGATCGTCTCGAACCGCGAGCCCTACATCCATACGCGCCGCAAGGACAACGTGATCGAGCTCCAGCGCCCGGCGAGCGGTCTGGTCACGGCGCTCGAGCCGATCGTACGAGCGACATCGGGCACCTGGATCGCGCACGGCGCCGGCAACGCGGACCGCGACACCGTGGACAAGCACGACCACGTCATGGTGCCGCCCGAGCATCCCGCCTACCGGATCCGGCGCGTGTGGCTGTCGAAGGACGAGGAGCAGGGGTACTACTTCGGCTTCGCCAACGAAGGCCTGTGGCCGTTGTGCCACATCGCTCATACCCGTCCTACGTTCCGCACCCAGGACTGGGAGTACTACCGCAACGTGAACCAGCGCTTCGCCGACATCGTGGCCGACGAGGCACGCACCGAAGATCCGATCATCCTGGTGCAGGACTATCACTTCGCGCTGCTGCCGCGCATGGTGCGCGAGCGCCTGCCGCGCGCGACGATCATCACCTTCTGGCACATCCCCTGGCCCAACCCGGAGGCCTTCGGCATCCTGCCGTGGCGCGAGGAGGTGCTCGAGGGCCTGCTCGGCTCCTCGATCCTCGGCTTCCACACCCAGTTCCACTGCAACAACTTCTTCGACACGGCCGACCGGTTCCTCGAAGCTCGCGTCGACCGCGAGACCTTCACGATCTCCTATGGCGGCAACCCGACCGAGGTGCGCCGCTACCCGATCTCGATCGAATGGCCGCCGGCGGCGCTCCAGCTCCAGGCGCCGGTTCCCGAGTGCCGCAAGCGGGTGCGGGAGCGCCTCGCGCTCGCGGAGAGCGTGAAGCTCGGCGTCGGCGTGGACCGGCTCGACTACACCAAGGGGATCCTCGAGCGCTTCATGGCGATCGAGCGGCTGCTCGAGCTCGAGCCGCGCTGGGTCGGGCAGTTCGCGTTCATCCAGGTGGCGGCCCCGTCGCGCTCGTCGATCGACGAGTATCAGAACCTCGACGCGAGGGTGCGCGCGCTCGCCGCGCGCATCAACGAGCGCTTCGGAGCGCCCGGCTACGAGCCGATCATCCTCAAGATCGAGCACCACGACGCGGTGCAGGTGTACGAGCTCTACCGCGCGGCGGAGCTGTGCTACGTCTCGAGCCTGCACGACGGCATGAACCTGGTGGCGAAGGAGTTCGTCGCCGCGCGCGACGACGAGCAGGGCGTGCTGATCCTGTCGCAGTTCACGGGCGCGGCGCGCGAGCTGTCGGAATCGCTGATCGTGAATCCCTACGACATCGAGCAGAGCGCGGCGGCGATGCATCTCGCGCTCACCATGTCGCCCGATGAGCAGCGCGCCCGCATGCGCAGCATGCGCACCCTGGTGCAGGAGTTCAACGTGTTCCGCTGGGCCGGCCGCATGCTCCTCGACGCGGCCCGCATGCGCCACCGCCGCCGCGTGATGTCGCGCGCGCGGGCGGCGCGGCGGCGCGCCGGCACGGGCTAGGGCATGCCGCCCTTTGCCGCCAACTGGGCCTTCTTCCTCGACATCGACGGCACCCTGCTCGACATCGAGGGGCATCCCGACGAGGTGCGCATCGAGCGCCCCGAGGCTGATCTCGTGGCGGGTCTGCAGCGCGCCACGGGAGGCGCTGTTGCGCTGGTGAGCGGACGCCCGCTCGCGGGCATCGACATGCTGTTCCACCCGCTCAAGCTGCCGATCGCAGGACAGCACGGCGCCGAGCGGCGCGACGCGCGCGGCAAGCGTCATCGTCACCGCTTCCCGGTGGAGGCGCTGCACCGCGCCGCCGCCCCGGTGCGCAAGTTCGTGGCGCGCAACGAGGGGCTCATTTTCGAAGACAAGGGCGCGAGCGTGGCGCTGCATTACCGGCTCGCCCCGCAGCTCGAGGCGGCGGCGCGGAGCGTGGTCGAGGAGGCCGCGCGAAGCGCGGGCGGCGCGCTCGAGATCCAGCGCGGCAAGATGGTGTACGAGCTCAAGCCCGCGGGCGTCGACAAGGGAAACGCGATCGCCGAGTTCATGTCCGAGGCGCCTTTCGCCGGCCGCCTCCCGGTATTCCTCGGCGACGACGTGACGGACGAAACCGGGTTTGTGGCGGTGAATCGCCTGGGGGGCCACTCGGTCAAGATCGGCGAGGGCGAGAGCGCCGCGCGCTGGCGCCTTGCCGACCCGGCCGCGGCGAAGTCGTGGCTCGGCGCGTGGATGGGCGCCTTGGCCGGCGCGAGCGCGAACCCCTAGCTGCGCTTGGGTTTCGGCTTCGTATCGAGCTCGAGCTGCGTGATGCGCTTGCCGTTGACGTAGATCTTTGCGCGGGTGCGGCCGAACCGGTCCCGCTCTCCACGCTCGATCACGAGCTCGCCCTGGTGGATGCGGCGGTCAAGGCGTGCGCGTGCTTCCTGACCGCCCGGCTCGTTCAGGGTCGGTGCATGCAGGCCTTCGACGCGCACGCGCTCGCGGCCGCACTGGAGCGTGGTTCCGTCGAACGCGCTGCAGCGCTCTCCGGCCGAAGCGGCGCCGGCTATGACCACCGTCAGCCCGGCGAGGATGGATCGAGCAGAAACCATGAAACTCTCCTGCGAAAAATGCCGCATCCGCGCTACTTTGCTCTGTAACCGAGCCGGGGCGTTAGCCACCAGTTCACAATTGGCTGCACGAAACATTGAACTGGCGCGGCGGGAAGCGCTGCTCGACGCTCCTCGCGCGCCTGGACGGGCTCATAGGGACCAGCACAGCACCGACAACCACCGGCTCGTCGTGAATGAGTCAGCGAGGCTTTGCCCACTGCGTACAGGAGACGGCCTCTCCAGGCGTACACCGAGCGATCCACCCAGAGCTTGTATCGAGCACCCAAGCGCCTCTGCCATCGCCGACGATCTGGAAGCGGGCTGGCGTATAGGCGGCGGTCTGTGCGAGAGCGTAAGTCGCGATGCAGCCGAGTAGGACGAAGAGAAACGTCTTCATAAGACACCCCCAGTTAGGCGAACTGCGATTATTAGGGAGGCTTGTTGCATGAAGCCGCCTGGGGCGATCTCTATATTCGTCCGTTGGCTGATGACCCGCTTCGCGCCTCCGATCAGACCGAAAGGAGAGCGACGATGGCGAGACCTTCGGCAAGTGTCGGGGGGCGCAACGGTGAAGGCTTCGGAAAAAAACTGTCTAGTATCGTGTAGCCAGAGGGAGCCGCAGACACGAATCGGAACCAAATCATGGCCTTACGGTTAGGGGTTGACTTAGGTGGCACGAAGATCGAGATCGCGGTGTTCGAAAGCGACGGCCGCGAGATGCTGCGAAGGCGCGCGCCCACGCCGCGCGCGGGCTACGACGCGGCGCTCGAGGAGTTTTCCAGGCTGATCCTCGAGGCGGAGCGCGCGGCCGGAGCGCCGTGCAACGTCGGCGTAGGCATGCCGGGCACGATTCACCCGCGCAGCGGCCGCGTCATCAACGCGTACAACACGCCGTTCAACGGCAGGCGGCTGAAGCACGACCTCGAGGAGCGCCTCGGCCGGGAAGTGCGCTTTGCGAACGACGCCAACTGCTTCGCGCTCTCGGAGGCGCTCGACGGCGCGGGTGCGGGACGCGGCGTGGTGTTCGGCGCGATCCTCGGGACCGGCGTCGGTGGCGGCATCGTCGTGGGTGGAACGGTCCTGAACGGCCACCACGGCATCGGCGGCGAATGGGGCCATACGCCGCTGCCGTGGATGTCGCGCGAGGAGTATCCCGGGCCGACGTGCAACTGCGGCCGCCGCGGCTGCATCGAGCAGTGGTGCTCCGGGCCGGCGCTCGCGCGCGAGACGGATGCGCGCGGCGAGGACGAGGCCCTCGCGATCTACGCCGACCGCCTCGCGCGGGCCTTCTCGCTGGTGATCAACTTCCTCGACCCGGAGATCATCGTCGTGGGCGGCGGCGTGTCGCGCGAGCCGCGCCTCTACGCGAGCGTGCCGCAGCTCCTGCCGCGCTATGTCTACTCGCCGGTCGTCGAGACGCCGATCGTGCCGGCGAAATTCGGCGATGCGAGCGGCGTGCGCGGCGCGGCGATGTTGTGGCCCCTAATTGCTTAAAGCCTTCTTGATCAGCTTCAGGTCGCCGACGAGTTGATTGAAAGCAGCTTCCTTCTCGGCTTCATCCCTCAGCCTGAGCAGCGCCGAGGGATGGAACGTGGCGAAAACATGGGGCGCGAGTGGGCTGTCGACGAACTGACCGCGCATCGTCGAGACCTTGAAGTCCTTGTCGATCACCGCGCGGGCCGCGGTGGCGCCCAGCGCGACGACCACCTGCGGCTTCACCGCGGCAATCTCGCGCTCGAGCCACTGGCGGCAGGCGTCGACCTCGCGCTGCGCCGGGGTCTTGTGCAGGCGGCGCTTGCCGCGCAGCTGCCACTTGAAGTGTTTCACGGCGTTCGTCACGTACAGATCGTCGCGATCCACGCCCGCCGCCTCGAGCGCGCGGTCGAGCAGGCGTCCGGCCGGCCCGACGAAAGGCAGGCCCTTCTTGTCTTCCTCGTCGCCGGGCTGCTCGCCTACCAGCATGACTCTTGCATGGGGATCGCCGGCGCCGAACACCGTCTGGGTCGCGTTCGCCCATAGCGGGCAGTCCTGGCACCCGCGCGCTTCCTCGCGCAGCTGCTTCAGTGATTTGGCCATCGAGCTTTAGAATGTCCGGCTTGAAAAAAATTGCAGTGCTGACGAGCGGCGGTGACGCTCCCGGAATGAACGCGGCGGTGCGCGCCGTGACGCGCGGCGCGCTCGCCAAGGGCTGGGAGGTGTTCGGCGTACGCAACGGCTTCGCCGGGCTGGTGTCCGGCGTCCTGGAGCGCCTGGCAGCGCGCGACGTCGGCGGAATCATCCAGCACGGCGGCACGGTCCTCGGCAGCGCGCGCAGTCCGGAGTTCAGGGAAGCCCACGGCCGCGCGCGGGCGCTGGCGAACCTCGCCGCGCGCGGCGTCGACGCGCTGGTCGTCATCGGCGGCAATGGCTCCCAGACCGGCTCGGCGTCGCTCGCGCGCGAAGGCTTCCCAGTGGTCGGCGTAGCCTCGACCATCGACAACGACCTCTACGGCACCGACGTCAGCATCGGCGCGGACACTGCGGTCAACATCACGCTCGAGGCGATCGACCGCCTGCGCACCACCGCCTCGTCGCACCGGCGCGCCTTCGCCGTGGAGACCATGGGCCGCGACTGCGGCTACATCGCGCTGATGGCCGGGATCGCGGGCGGCGCCGAGGTCATCGCGCTTCCCGAGCAGGAGATCGCGCCGGCGCAGGTGGCCGAGCGGCTGCGCGCCGCCCACCAGCGGGGCAAGACCCATGCGCTCGTGGTGATCGCCGAGGGCGCGCGCTGCGGCGTGCGCGAGATCATGCAGTACTACGAGCAGCAGGGCGAGTCGATCGGCTTCGACCTGCGCGTCACGCGGCTGGGCCACGTCGTGCGCGGCGGCGCGCCCGGTGCCGCCGACCGGGTCCTCGCCACGCGCCTCGGCGATGCCGCGGTGGGGTGCCTCGCGCGCGGCGAGAGCGGCGTGCTGGTCGGCACCTTGCTCGGCGAGATCGCGTCCACGCCGCTCGCCGAAATCGCCGGCCGCACGCGGCCGGCGAAGGCCGAGCTCCTCGAGCTCGCGCGCGTGATGGCGATGTAAGTGAGCTTGGCGTTGCTTTCCTGGAGTTCGGGCAAGGACAGCGCCTGGGCTTTGCACGTTTTGCGCCAGGAGTCGAACGTCGAGGTCGTGGGCCTGCTGACGACCTTCAATGAAGCGGCGGACCGCGTGGCGATGCATGCAGTCCGTCGCTCGCTCGTCGAAGCCCAGGCCGCGGCCGCCGGGCTGCCTCTCTGGCAGGTTCCTTTGCCGTTTCCGTGCTCCAACGCGGACTACGAGAGCAGGATGGGCGCCGCGATCAGCCGTGCACGGCAGGAGGGTGTCACGCATGTGGCGTTCGGCGACTTGTTCCTGCAGGATGTGCGCGATTACCGCGTGCGTATGCTGTCCGATACTGGAATCGAGCCCCTTTTTCCGCTGTGGTGTTCGGCCGCCCAGACACCTGGCCTCGCCCGCACGATGTTGACGAGCGGGTTGCGTGCCATTCTGACCTGCGTCGATCCCAGGCAGCTGCAGGAGAGCTTCGCCGGCCGTTCCTTCGACGCAGCGCTGCTGGCCGAGCTGCCACAAGGGGTCGATCCTTGCGGCGAGCGCGGAGAGTTTCATACCTTCTGCTTCGCGGGGCCCATGTTCGATCGGGAGATCGGCGTGCAGGTGGGGGAGACGATCTCCCGCGACGGGTTCTGCTTCACCGATCTGGTGCCGGCGTGAGCCAGATCGAAGTGTCGGTTGTCACCGAAGCCACCGAGGAAGTGGTGGCAGCCTTTTCCCGGCTGATCCCGCAGCTTTCGACGACCGCGTCGCCCCCGGACCGGGAGCTGATCGCGCAGATCATTTCCGCGCCGTCCAACACCGTTCTCGTCGCGCGCGACCGCTCGAACGGCGCGCGCATCGTCGGCACGCTCACGCTCGTGATGTTCCGGATCCCGACCGCGCTGCGCGCCTGGATCGAGGACGTGGTCGTCGACTCGAGCGTGCGCGGGCGCGGCGTGGGCGAGGCCCTGACCGAGGAGGCGGTGCGCATCGCCCAGGCGCGCGGTGCGCGCACCATCGACCTCACGTCGCGCCGTTCACGGCAGGCCGCGCACCGGCTGTACGAGAAGGTCGGATTCGCCGTGCGGGACACAAGCGTGTATCGCTATATGCCGTCTCACGGCAAGAAAGCGGGCTAGCCACCATGCCAAACGTGACGATCGAACTGCGCAAGCGCTAGCTCGTTCGGCCGCGCTCGGTGACGGCGGGCTAGACCAGGCCTTCGAAGAGCTGCACGCCGACCGGCTCGCCCGCGTCCACTTTCCCGCGCGCGTGCTCGAGCACGATGAAGCAGTTCGCCTCCGACATCGAGCGCAGCACGCCCGAGCCCTGCTGGCCGGTGGTGCGCACCTTCCATTCGCCGTCTTCGCGGAAGAGGATGCCGCGCTGGTATTCGGTTCGCCCCGGCACTTTGCGCAGCGGCGCCGCCGCTTTGACTTTCAGCAGGGGAATCGCGTAATCGTCGCTGCGCCCCGAGAGGTGCAGCAACGCGTCGCGCACGAACTGGTAGAAGGTCACCATCACCGCGACCGGATTGCCGGGCAGGCCGAACAGGAACGCGTTGCCGATGCGGCCGAAGGCCATCGGCCGGCCGGGGCGCATCGCGATTTTCCAGAACAGGACTTCGCCGAGCTTCGCCATGAGCTCGCGCGTGAAGTCGGCTTCGCCGACCGATACGCCGCCCGTGGTGATCACCACATCGCTCAACGCGGAAGCTCTGCGAAATGCATCCTCGAGAAGCGCCGGGTCGTCGCGCACCACGCCGAGATCTTTCACCTCGACGCCGAGGCGCTCGAGCATGCCGCATAGCGTGTAGCGGTTGGAGTCGTAGACCTCGCCTTCCTTGAGCGGCGTGCCGATGGAGGCGAGCTCGTCGCCGGTGGCGAAGAACGCCACCTTGAGCTTTCGCTTCACCGCGACCTCGCCGATGCCGAGGGAGGCGACGAGGCCGAGGTCGGCCGGCCCGATCTGCCTTCCCGGATGGAGGACCGCGATGCCGGCCTTCAGGTCTTCGCCCGCGTAGCGCACGTTCTGCGCTTTCTTCTGCCCCGGCGGAACGAGCACGCGATGGCCGTCCTTGCGGGCGACTTCCTGGATCACGACCGTATCGGTGCCGGCCGGCATCACGGCGCCGGTCATGACGCGCACGCACTCGCGGGCGCCGACCTTGCCGTCGAATACGCGTCCGGCGAAAGCGGTCCCGACCTCGGTGAGCGCGGTTTCGCCGGTGTCCAGGTCGGAGAAGCGCACTGCGTAGCCGTCCATCGCCGAGTTGTCGTGCGCGGGCACGTTGATGGAGGGCACGATGTCCTCGGCGAGCACGCGCCCGAGCGCCTGCCGGATTGCGATCCTTTCCGTTGCCGCGACCGGTGAAAGGCAGGCGCGGATCGCCTCGATCGCCTTGTCGACGCGCAGCGCGTCCGGGTCGTAGTCGTCGAGGCAGCTGACGGTCTTGAGAATGTCCGTCATGCCTTGCCGAGCTCGTCGAGCGTGTTGATGTTGCGGAAGGCGTCGGCCTCGTCGTCGAAGCTCACTTCCACGGTGGCAAGCGACGCGTACCAGGCGTCGATCTTGCGGCCGCCCGAGCGCAGGAACGCCTCGAGGTTGCCGAGCACGCTTCTGCGCACGAGCGAGAACACGGGGTGCGGCTGGTCGCCGGTCTTGGCGACTGCCAGGTCTTTCTCCCTCAAGTGTTGTTTCAGCCGTGAAACCAGATCGGACGGAAGGAAGGGAGAATCACAGGGCACCGTGACCACCAGCGGATGAGCCGCGGCCTTGAGGCTCGCGTGCAGACCGGCGAGCGGCCCGGCGAAGCCGCCGATCTCGTCGGGCACCAGGCGGTAGCCGAAGCGCGCGTAGGCGTCGAGGTTCTGGTTGCAGTTGATGAGGATTTCGTCCACCTGCGGCGCGAGCCGCTCGAGCGCCCATTGCGCCATCGGCTTGCCGCGCAGCGGCTGCAGGCCCTTGTCGACGCCGCCCATGCGGCGGCCCTGGCCGCCTGCGAGCACCACGCCCGAAACTGCGCTCATGGAAGTCGATTTTACGGGGTAAGCTTCGTTCCATGAGCGATACCGAGCATCCCGTGCGAGCCAACACCTGGCTGGTTTCCTTTCTCAATCTCGGGCACCTGCTCGACCATCTCGTCATGCTGGTCTTTCCGACGATCGTGCTGGTGCTCGCGCCCGCCTGGAACATGGAGTACTCGGATACGCTGCCGCTCGCGCTCGGTGGCTTCATCGCCTTCGGCGCCTTCGCCATTCCGGCGGGGTGGCTCGCCGACCATTGGAGCCGCTACAGGATGATGGTGGTGTTCTTCTTCGGCATCGGCGGCTCGCTCTTCCTCACCGGCTTCGCCACCGCGCCGTGGCAGATCGCCGCCGGTCTCACGCTTACCGGGATGTTCGCCGCGATCTACCATCCGGTCGGCATCGCGATGCTGGTGGCGGCGCCGAAGAACCTCGGCATGGCGCTCGGCTGGAACGGGCTGTGGGGCAATCTCGGGCTCGCGTTCGCGGCCATCGTCTCGGGCGCCCTGGTGGACCTGTGGGGCTGGCGCACCGCGTTCTTCGTGCCGGGCATCGCGTCGATCGCCGCGGGCGCGGCGTTCCTCGTGCTGGTGCCCGACCCCGGTCCCGCGGCGAAGAGATCGAAGAGCATCGGACTGCACGTCGACGCGCGCACCATGACGCAGATCTTCGTCATCCTGCTCATCGCCACGGCCTGCGGCGGCGTGATCTTCAACTCGACCACGGTGGCGATGCCGAAGGTGTTCGACGAGCGCCTGCAGGCGCTCGCGCAGACCAACGTCGGCAAGGGCGCGCTGGTGGCCTTCGTCTATTCGATCGCGGCGTTCGCGCAGGTGCTGATGGGCACTTTGATGAGCCGCTTCGACATGAAGCACCTGATGATGGCGTGCGGCCTGGTGCAGTTTCCGCTGCTCGCCGCCGCGGCGACGCTCGACGGCTGGCCGCTGCTCGCCGTGGCGCTGCTCATGATGATGGCGATCTTCGGCCAGATCCCGCTGAACGACGGCATCGTGGGCAAGTACGTCGCCGACGAATACCGCGCGCGAGTCCTCTCCGTGAGATACGTCATCTCGCTCGGCGTTGCCTCGGTCGCCGTGCCGATGATCGCGCTGCTGCACAAGACCGAGGGCGGCTTCCGCAATGTCTTCCTGGTGCTCGCCGCGCTCGCGGCCGCGGTGTTCGTCTCGGCGCTCTTCTTCCCCTCGCGGCGCGCGCTCGCGACGCAGACGCTCGCCGCATGAGCTGGACGCCGGAGGCGGTCCTCGAGCTGCTGGAGGCGCCGTTCAACGACCTGCTCTACCGGGCGCACCGGGTGCACCGGGAGAACTTCGACCCCAACACGATCCAGCTCTCGACGCTCCTCTCGATCAAGACCGGGGGTTGTCCCGAGGATTGCCAGTACTGCCCGCAGGCGAAGCGCTATCACACCGGCGTCGAGGACGAGCCGCTGCTCAAAGTCGATGCGGTCCTCGCCGCGGCGCACGCCGCCAAGGCGAACGGCGCGACCCGCTTCTGCATGGGCGCCGCCTGGCGCGGGCCGAAGGAGCGCGACCTGGCGCAAGTGTTGCCGCTCATCGCTGTAGTTCATGACATGGGTTTGGAAACCTGTGCCACGCTCGGGCTCCTCAAGGAGGGGCAGGCCGAGGCGCTCAAGGGTGCGGGGCTCGATTACTACAACCACAACCTCGACACCGCGCCCGAGTTCTACGGCCGCGTCATCACCACTCGCGACTACCAGGATCGCCTCGACACGCTCGAGCGGGTGCGCAACGCAGGGCTGCGCGTCTGCTGCGGCGGAATCGTCGGCATGGGCGAGAACCGGCGCCAGCGGGCGGGCCTGATCGCCCAGCTCGCGAGCCTTGCGCCGGCGCCCGAATCGGTGCCGATCAACAACCTGGTGCAGGTCGAGGGCACGCCGCTTCACGGCACCGCGCCGCTCGATCCGTTCGAGTTCGTGCGCGCTATTGCCGCTGCCCGCATTGCCATGCCGAAGAGCTACGTGCGCCTGTCAGCCGGGCGACAGGAGCTGGGCGAGGGCATCCAGGCGCTGTGCTTCTTTGCAGGGGCGAACTCGATTTTCTACGGCGAGAAGCTCCTCACCACGGGCAATCCCGAGGCGGCCGCCGACCGCGGGCTGATGGCCCGCCTGGGAATCGTGCCGCATTCTATGGACACGCTCGGATACAAGACGTAGTCTGGCGGCATCCAAATCCCTTCGGGGAAGAACATGGCCTTCCGCATTGCTTTTGCCTTACTCGCGCTGGCCGCGATCTCGGCCTGCTCCAGCTCGGATCCAGCAGGCAACATGTACGCGCGCGATCCCTACGCCGTCTCGGCGTCGCGCAACCCGGGGTCGTTCAGCGAGGCGTTCGGCAGTCCGAAACTGCCGGCGAGATACCAGAGCGGGACGCTGGACGAGATCTACGGCAGCTCGGCTGCGATGGCGAGGGCGTCCGTGCTGCCGCCGCTCGACGAGAAGCGCAAGATCGCGGAGCAGGACTGCTCGAAGCCCATCGCTCTCGACCAGGGCAACCTCCGCTGCAAGTAAGCAAAACGCCTCATCAGGCGAGCGCGGTCGGCTGAGGGCTAGTCCGGAGCAGCCGTTCTTTGCCGGTGAAGGCGAGGTAATGCCGGCCGCTCGCGCGGCCGAGCATAGTGATGCCGACCTTCTGCGCGATGGCGTAGCCCATCTGCGTGAGTCCCGAGCGCGACACGAGGAAGGGAATGCGCATCTGGGCGCACTTGATCACCATCTCCGAGGTGAGGCGCCCGGTGGTGTAGAACACCTTGTCCGAGCCGTCGATGTCGTCGAGCCACATGAACCCGGCGATCGCGTCGACGGCGTTGTGGCGGCCGACGTCCTCCACGAACATCAGGATCTCGCCCGCGGTGGTGGCGAGCGCGCAGCCGTGCACCGCGCCGGCCTGCTTGTAGATCGTCTCGTGCTTGCGCACCTTCTCGAGGAGGATGAATAGGTTCGCATCCTCAAGAAAAATATCTTTTCGCAGGTGCACCTGATCGATTTCCTCCATCAGGTCGCCGAACACCGTGCCCTGTCCGCAGCCGGTCGTCACCGTCTTCTTGTCCAGGGCAGGAAGGGGCTTCTGTGACCGGGTCGTGATCGCAGCCGACTCGGTCTCCCAATCGACCTGCACCGCGGCGATGTCGTCGACCGAGTCGGCGAGGCGCTGGTTGCGCAGGTAGCCGATGGCGAGCGCCTCGGGGGCGTGGCCGAGGGTCATCAAAGTCACGATCTCGCGCTTGTCGAGGTAAAGCGTCAGCGGATGCTCGCCGGCCACCGCGGTCGGCACCATCTCGCCGCGCTCGTTGTAGGCCTCGACCTCGAACGTGGCGGGCTTGGCCGCGTTGGTGAGCTTCGGCTTAGCCACCGCGCTTCTCAAGGCTGGTTCTAGCCACCAATGTAGGACATCTCGACTTTTCGGTGCTTCGCGGTCTCTTCGGTGCGGATTTCGGAGTAGCGATCGGTGCGGCGTTGCCACACCGCGGCGATTTCATCGCGGATCGCGTCGTCAGTCGCCCCCGAGCGCACGAGAGATTTCAGGTCGTGGCCGGATTGTCCGAAGAGGCAGGTGTAGAGGCTGCCGTCGGTCGAAAGGCGCATGCGATTGCAGCTCGAGCAGAACGCCTGCGTCACCGAGGAGATGACGCCGATCTCGCCGGCGCCGTCGCGGTAGCGCCAGCGCTCGGCCACCTCGCCGGGGTAGCTCGCGTCGACCGGCTCGAGCGCCCAGGCCTCGCTGATCCTGCGCACGACCTCCGCGGAAGGCACCACGTCGTCCATGCGCCAGCCGTTGGTCGAGCCCACGTCCATGTATTCGATGAAGCGGATGATGTGGCCGGTGCCGCGCCAGCGCTTCGCCATCGCGACGATGTCGCGGTCGTTGGTCCCCCGCTTCACCACCATGTTGATCTTCACCGGCGCGAGCCCGGCAGCCGCCGCGGCCTCGATACCCTCGATCACCTTGGCCACCGGGAAATCGGCGTCGTTCATCGCGCGGAACGTCGCGTCGTCGAGCGAGTCCAGGCTCACGGTGACGCGGTGAAGTCCCGCCGCCTTGAGCGCCGTCGCCTGCCTCGCGAGGAGCGAGCCGTTGGTGGTGAGGGTGAGCTCCACCGGCAGCTCGCTCAGCATGGCGACCAGCCGGGGAAGCTGCTTGCGCACCAGCGGCTCGCCGCCGGTGAGGCGGATCTTCCTTACGCCGAGCCCGGCGAAGACGCGCGCAAGCCGCGCGATCTCCTCGAAGGAAAGGATGGCGCTGTGTGGGAGGAATTCATGGCCGGCGTCGAACACCTCCCGCGGCATGCAGTAGACGCAGCGGAAATTGCAGCGGTCGGTGACGGAGATGCGCAGGTCGCGCATCGGCCGCCCCAGCGTGTCCACGAGCTGACCGCCGCGAAACGCGGGCGCCGGAGTCCGAAGGGCCCCTCCGGCAACGATGGGAATGACCTTCGTCGGCATGGGTGTATGGATACTGGAAGATCATACAGCAGCGCACACCCCTGCCGAATGGGGGCTTACCCTCGGATGACGGCTTACTTTCCAGGCTTCGGCGTGTCGGGCGACTTCGGCCCGGCGGCGTCGCCCTTCTGCTGGAAGTCGCGATGCTGCTCCGGGCTCTTGGCGTCGACCTGCCCCTGGACGGGAGGGCTGGCGCCTTCCTTCTTTTCGTCCTGCGAAGCCGTGGAGCCCCCGCTCGCGGGCGTCGTGGGCGTATTGACCTGAGGTGTGGTGGGTGTATTAGCCTGGGATTGCGGCGGCGACGAAGCCGCGCCGGCGGCGGGCTTGGCCCGATCGGAACCCTTGTTGCATCCGGCGGCCAAAGCAAGCGCGGCGGCCAGGACGAGGATCTGCAGACGCATTGCCGTTCTCTCCTTTATTGGATGGTGTGGAGAGAATGCAAAGCGCATGCCGCCCGTGCCGGATGGCTTAGACTGGAGGATTGTGAGCAAGCCCGACTGCGTAAACTCCATTGAGTAAACCCCATTTTCCAGTGGCGGTCGTCATGCAGCGCCGGGCGGTGCAGAACCGCTGGGTCGACTGCGTGTGGGAACCCTGGAGCGTGCTCGCGAGCGAGGAACGCGGCGCGGCGCGGCAGCTCCTCGACGAGCCTGGCCTCGCGCAGTGGCTGCATCCCGGGTTCACGCTGCAGCTCCATCGCGACGAAGCCGAGGGCTATTACCTCAACGTCTCGGGACCGGCGCCTAGCGTATTCATCCTCTGGCGCATGGACGACGATCGCGGCCTGCCGCTCGACGTCACCGTGAGCTCGGAGGAGGCGGGGCGCTGGCTCGACGGCGGCCATTCCGTGGACCGCGTCGGCATGCCGCCGGAGATCTTCGCCTGGGTCGGCGAGTACGTCGAGCAGAACTACCGGCCGGTGCCGCAGAAGCGCATCAAGCCGCGCTCGTTCAGGCATCCCAAGGACCGGGTGTGACGGTGGCGGAAGAGAAGGAAAAGTTCCTCAGCCGCTGGTCCCGCCTCAAGAGCGAGTCAAAGGAGCTTCCACAAAGGAAAGGAGACAAAGAGGAGACGCCCGCGCCCGTCCTGCCCCCGGTCGAGAACCTCACGCCGGAGTCGGACTTCACCGGCTTCATGCATCCGAAGGTGGAGGACGCGCTGCGCCGCGCGGCGCTGAAGAAGCTTTTCAGCGATCCCCATTTCAACGTGCCCGACCCGTACGAGCCGTTTTCGGGGGATTGGACCGGCGGCGAGCCGATCTCCGAGGAGATGCTCGCGACGCTGAACCAGGCGCGCACGCTGCTCTTCAACAAGGCGGAAGAAAACAAGGACGAGCAGGAAACGGCGGCAAACCCGGACGCGGCCGAGCCGCTTCCGGAGCAGACAACCGAATCCAAAGACGATGACGATGGAAGGAAAGACGCTTAAGGTCTGCAGTTGCAACCGCACGGTGGCGATCGATGCCGCCGCGCTCGGTGCCGCGCTCAAGGCGGGGGCGCCGCTGTCGCTCCACCACCAGCTCTGCCGCAAGGACGCAGGCGCGTTCCAGGCCGCGCTGGGCCAGGCCGACGACATCGTCGTCGGCTGCACGCAGGAGGCGCCGCTCTTCGGCGAGCTCGCGGCGGATGCCAGCACGAAAGTGCGCTTCGTCAACCTGCGCGAGCACGCCGGCTGGTCGCCCGAGGCGAAGGCCGCGACCCCCAAAATGGCGGCGCTCCTCGCGATGGCCGCGCTGCCCGATCCGCAGCCCGCGCCGGCAGTTCAGTTCAAGTCCGGCGGCGAGCTTCTGATCATCGGCCCGGCGGAGGCCGCGCTGAGCTGGGCTGAGCGCCTGGCGGATCAATTGGAAGTAAGTGTCCTCGTAACGCAGAAAGGCGAGCTGCCCTTCGAGCGCGCTTTTCCGCTGTGGTCCGGGAAAGTGACCGCGCTATCGGGCTGGCTCGGCGCGTTCGACGTCGAGTGGCGGCAGGAGAACCCGATCGACCTCGAGCTCTGCACGCGCTGCAATGCCTGCATCCGCGCCTGTCCCGAGCACGCGATCGATTACGGCTACCAGATCGACCTCGAGAAGTGCAAGGCGCACCGCGAGTGCGTGACGGCCTGCGGCGAGATCGGTGCGATCGACTTTTCCCGCCTCGAAAATCAGCGGAAGGAGCGCTTCGACCTCGTCCTCGACCTCTCGCGCGAGCCGCTCCTGCGCACTCACGAGCTGCCGCAGGGCTACTTCGCTCCGGGCGACGATCCGCTCGAGCAGGCGCTCGCGGCGCAAAAGCTCGTATCGCTCGTCGGAGAGTTCGAGAAGCCGCGCTTCTTCGCTTACAAATCGAAGATCTGCGCGCACAGCCGCTCGGGACGCGAGGGCTGCAACCAGTGCCTCGACGTGTGCTCGAGCGGGGCGATCCGCGCGGACGGCGACCACGTGCGGGTCGAGCCGCATCTCTGCGCCGGCTGCGGCGGTTGCGCCACCGTGTGTCCCTCCGGCGCGATGTCCTATGCCTATCCGGCCGTGCCCGAAATGGGCATGCGCCTCAAGGCCGCGCTTTCGACCTACCAGGACGCGGGCGGACGCGACGCCTGCATTCTGTTCCACGACGCGCGCGAGGGGCGGGCGCGGGTTCTAGACCTCGGCCGGCGCGGAAAGGGGCTTCCGGCGCGGGTCATCCCGATCGAGTGCTTCCATATCGCTTCGATCGGCATCGATCTGATGCTCGGCGCGCTCGCCTACGGCGCGAGCCAGGTCCTGGTTCTCTCCACCGAAAAGGTCGCCGAGGGTTACGCCGCGGCGCTGCAGCGGCAGATGGGCCATGGCCAGGCCATCCTGCATGGCCTGGGCTATGGCGGGACTCATTTCCGGCTTGTTGCCGACTTGAATGACGCTTGGACCATCAGGCCAGCAAGCACGGTGGCGAAAGCGGCGAGCTTCAACCTGTCGCAGGACAAGCGCACCACGCTCGACTTTGCGCTCGAGCACCTGGCGAAGGACCGCAAGGTGCAGGAGATCAAGCTTGCCGCCGGCGCCCCGTTCGGCACGCTTGCGATCAACAAGACCGCCTGCACCCTGTGCAAGGCCTGCATCGGTGCCTGTCCCGAATCCGCGCTCCTCGATTCGCCCGAGACCCCGAGCCTGCGCTTCATCGAAAGGAACTGCGTGCAGTGCGGCCTGTGCGCGAACACCTGCCCGGAGGATGCGATCCGGCTGGTGCCGCGCCTTCTCCTCGGGCCGCAGGCGAAGGAGCCCGTGACCCTGAACGAGGCTCAGCCGTTCAACTGCGTGCGCTGCGGCAAGCCTTTCGGCACCCGGCAGATGGTCGAGAACATGCTCGGCAAGCTCACGGGGCACTCGATGTTCGCCGGGAGCACCCGGCGGCTCCAGATGTGCGGCGACTGCCGGGTGGTGGACATGATGGAAAACACCAACGAGTCGTCCGTCTTCGATTACACCAAGCGATGAGCGGCGCCCAGCCTCTTAACTTTGTCTTAAGTCTTCCACCGGAGGAGGTGGCGCGCGCGAACTTCTACGGCCTGCTTGCGCGTCTGTTCTACGGCGCGCCCGATGCCCAGTTGCTCGAAACCCTTGCCGGCGCCACGGGAATGGACGCCGAGGACGGCGAAATCGGGCCGGCATGGGAGCGGCTTTGCGTCGCCGCCGGACAGACCGATAAGGAGGCGGTGCGCGAGGAGTACGACACCGTGTTCGTCGGGACCGGCAAGGCCCCTGTCACACTCTATACATCCGCTTATTCCATTCGCTATGCAACGGAAGCGCCGCTCGTCGAGCTGCGCAAGCAGCTGTCGGCGCTCGGGCTGGCGCGCCGGGACGAAGCGAGCGAGCCCGAAGACCACATTGCCGCGCTGTGCGACGCGATGCGGCACCTGATTGCCGTGCAAAAGCGCGACCTCGCCGAACAGAGCGCCTTCTTCAAACGTTGGATCGGCCCTACCGCGGGCCCGTTGTGCGATGCAATAGAGGCCGATCCGAGTTTGTCCTTCTACAAAACAGTCTCGCGATTCGCGAAAGCCTTCTTCGACCTGGAGCAGAGCGCCTTCGAATTGCTCTAGAATCAGCCTGTATTCATATGCAGGCTGGTGCATAACTAATCTAAACGGAGGCTGCGCATGAGCGAGCGCGCGAAGCGTCTTTCACGCCGTAATTTCCTTTTCGCTGCCGGTGCCGGCGGCGTCGCAACCGCCGCGGCGATCGTGGCGAAGAACTCTTCCTCTCCACAGCCTGCGGACAAAAGTAAACGTGACACGCGCGGCTATCAGTCGAGCGAGCACGTCAACAACTACTACCGCACCACCAAGGTTTAGGAGCCGCCATGCTGCTGACCCGCAAAGCAACCGGCCAGGCGGTTCCCCAGGCTCGCCTTTCGCGCGGCCTGCCCACGATGAGAACGATGGACCGGCGCGCGTTCCTGAAGCGCTCCGGAGTTACCGTCGGCGCCGGCGCCGTCGCGTCGCAGTTGCCCTTCAACCTGATCGGCGAGGCCGAGGCGAAAGCCGAAGAGGGCAAGCTCGAAGTGAAGCGCACCGTGTGCACGCACTGCTCGGTGGGTTGCGCCATCGACGCGGTGGTGCAGAACGGAGTCTGGGTGCGCCAGGAGCCGGTGTTCGATTCGCCGCTCAACCTCGGCGCGCACTGCGCCAAGGGTGCCTCGGTGCGCGAGCACGGCATGACGCACGACTCGCACCGCCTGAAGTATCCGGTGAAGCTCGAGGGCGGCAAGTGGAAGAAGATTTCGTGGGACCAGGCCTACGACGAGATCTCGAGCAAGATGCTCGCGATCCGCAAGGAGAGCGGCCCCGACTCGCTCTTCCTGGTCGGTTCCTCGAAGCACAACAACGAGCAGGCGGAGCTGCTGTGCAAGTGGGCGAGGCTCTGGGGCACCAACAACACCGACCACCAAGCGCGCATCTGCCACTCGACCACCGTCGCCGGCCTGGGCCAGACCTGGGGCTACGGGGCGATGACCAACTCGTACAACGACGAGCAGAACTCGAAGTCGCTCATGTTCCTCGGCTCGAACGCCGCCGAGGCGCACCCGGTGTCGATGCTGCACACGATCCACGCGCGCGAGAACGGCTGCAAGGTGATCGTGGTCGACCCGCGCTTCACGCGCACCGCGGCGAAGGCCGATCTCTACGTGCGCCACCGCTCGGGCAGCGACGTCGCGTTCATCTTCGGCGTGCTGCACCACATCTTCAAGAACGGCTGGGAGGACAAGAAGTACATCCATGACCGCGTCTACGGCATGGACGAGGTGAAGAAGGAAGTGATGACGAAGTGGACGCCCGACAAGGTCGCAGAGGCGACCGGCGTGCCCGAGGACCAGGTGTACCTCGTGGCGAAGACGCTGTCCGAGAACCGCCCCGGGTTCGTCATCTGGGCGATGGGCCAGACGCAGCACACCAACGCCAACGGCATCGTGCGAGCGTCCAACATCCTGATGCTCGCGCTCGGCAACGTCGGGCGCTCGGGCGGCGGCTGCAACGTCTATCGCGGGCACGACAACGTGCAGGGCGCGACCGACGTCGGCCCGAACCCCGACACGCTGCCGGGCTACTACCCGGTGGGCGTACCTGGCTCCTGGGCGCACTGGGCCAAGGTGTGGAACGTCGACCTCGAGTGGCTGAAGAAGCAGTACGCCTCAGAGAAGATGATGGCGTCTCCCGGCATGACGGTGTCGCGCTGGATCGACGGCGTGCTGGAAAAGAACGACCTGATCGACCAGGGGCCGAACCTGCGCGCGCTGGTGTACTGGGGCCATGCGCCGAACAGCCAGACGCGCGGCCTCGAGATGCTGGAGGCGATGAAGAAGCTCGATCTCATGGTGGTCATCGACCCGTATCCGTCGGCGAGCGCGGCGATGTTCGCGAAGGTGCGCAAGGACGGCGCGTACCTCCTGCCGGCGGCGACGCAGATGGAGACCGAGGGCTCGGTGACCGCGTCCAACCGTTCGCTGCAGTGGCGCGAGCGCGTGATCGAGCCTTTGTTCGAATCGCGCACCGACCACATGATCATGTACCAGCTCGCGCAGAAGCTTGGCTTCGGCGACCAGTTCATCGGCAAGAAGGACGGCAAGCAGCTCCTGCGCCTGGTGAAGGGCAAGGGCGGCATGGACGAGCCGTCGATGGAAGACACGTTGAGGAACGAGATCAACGCCGGCTGCTGGACCATCGGCTACACCGGCCAGTCGCCCGAGCGTCTCCAGGCGCACATGCGGAACATGCATGTCTTCGACATCAAGACGACGCGCGCGCGCG
>DATLUZ010000066.1:0-3630 GCA_035577785.1 Burkholderiales bacterium
CGAGAAGCGCACCGAGATCGTCGACGGGCGGGCGCGGACGAGCTACGGCCATCGCAAGCCGCTCGCGGAGTGGGAGGTTCTACTGAAGGGTCACCACGACGGCTACATCGATTGGGCGGAATTCGAACGCAACCAGAAGCAGCTCGCGGTCAACAATTACGCCAAGGTGGGAGGTGCAAAGTCGGCACGCGGCGGCCGCGCGTTGCTGGCCGGGCTATTATCCTGCGGCCATTGCGGCCGCCGTCTGATGGTAAGCTACACGGGTCGGCCGCCGGGCCATCCCGTTTACCGGTGCGATCGCCCGAACCTGATGCTCGGGTTGCCACGTTGCTGCACGTTCGGCGGCTCGCGGGTTGACGCTGCGATCGCTGGCGAGCTTCTGCGGGCGGTCTCGCCGATGGCGATCGAGGCGGCGGCGGAGGCCGAGCGGCGGTACATGGAAACCCGAGGCGAACAACAGCGTATTGTCGAACTGGAGCTGCAGCAGGCGCGGTACGAAGCCGCGCTCGCGGAACGGCGTTACGCCGCCTGCGATCCCGATAATCGTCTGATCGCCGCCCAGCTTGAGAAGAGCTGGGAGACGACGCTGCGCCGTGTCGAGGCCTGCGAGGCGCGACTGCAGGCGGCGCGGTCTCCTGATCCCCTCGTCGTGCCGCCGGACTTCACCCGCCTGGCGGACGATCTCCATGCCGCGTGGAACGCGCCAGGGGTGACTATGCGCACGCGCCAGCGTCTCCTGCGGGCCCTGGTTAGCGACATCATCGCCGATGTCGATGAAGCGACGCGCGAGGTTGTCCTGACGATCCATTGGCGCGGCGGTCAGCACTCACAGCTGCGCATCCGCAAGCCGCGATCCGGCGAGCATGGGTGCCGCACGTCCGACGAGGCGCTCGCGGTGATGCGCAGCATGGCGACCCTGTGGCGCGGCGATCTGAGTGAGAAGGCAGCGACAATCAGGATGAGAACGCCGGTGTCGCGGCGGTCGCATGATTATCGCGATGTAATTGTCGCGCAAGAGCGGCTGGGGTTTTTGTTTGTCGTGGCGCGTCAATCAGAGTTGGTTTTGATTGTCGCGCTGGCCGGAGGACGGCCGGGACCTCGTTTGCGGTCGAGAGCGGTGCGGCGGCGGTAGCTTTCGACATTCATCTCAAAGATGGTGGCGTGGTGGACGAGGCGATCGACGACGGCGAGCGTCATGGCCTGGTCTGGGAAGATTTTGCCCCATTCGCCGAAGGGCTGGTTGGCGGTAACCAGCAAGGATCGCCGCTCGTAGCGGGCTCCGATGAGTTCGAACAGCACGCTGGTTTCGGCTTGATCCTTGGTGACATAGGCGAGGTCGTCGAGGATCAGCAGGTGGTATTTGTCGAGCTTGGCAATGGCGGCTTCGAGGGCGAGTTCGCGGCGGGCGATTTGCAGCCGCTGCACCAAGTCGGTGGTGCGCGCGAACAGCACGCGCCAACCGTTTTCGACGAGAGCGAAGCCAAGCGATGCCGCCAAGTGACTCTTTCCGCCGCCTGGTGGCCCGAACATGATCAGGTTGGCCCCTTTCTCGAGCCAGCTGTCGCCGGCCGCCAGAGCCATGATCTGCGCCTTGCTGACCATCGGGACGGCGTCGAAGTCGAAGGTGTCGAGGGTCTTACCAGGCGGCAGCCGGGCTTCGGCGAGGTGACGTTCGATGCGACGCCGACCGCGCTCGGCCACCTCGTGCTCGGCAAGGGCGGCCAGAAACCGTGCCGCCGGCCAGCCCTCCTTGTCGGCCTGGGCAGCGATATCGGACCAAACCTGCTTAATCGCGGGCAGGCGCAATTCGGCGAGCAGCAATTCGACGCGGGCAGCATCGATGGCCGTGGCGCTCTTCATGCGACACCACCCGCCCGGACGGTGCCGAGCTCGTCATAGAGATGAAGCGGCACCAGCTCGATGGTGACGTCGGGGACACTGGCGGGATCGGGTGCGAAGCGTCGCGCGAGGGCGTTGAGGTTGGGCAACCTGCCGGCGTCGAGCTCGGCGTCGATGGCCTCGGCGAGTTCGGCCTCGCAGGCGCGTTCATGAGCTAGCGCCAGCAATCCGACCATGGTGCGGCACGCCGGTTTTTCGCTGTCGCCGGCCAGCAGCGCCTCGAATGCGCGCTGATAGGCGCGGCGCGGGAAGAGCTGCTCACGATAAACGAGGTTGAGCAGCGCCATCGGCTTGCGGCGCAGGGCATGGATGACATGCCGGTAATCGACGATGTGACCGTGCTTGCCGCTGGAGCGCGGCCGACCACGCTGCAACGTCATCAGTGATGTCGCGCCGAGAAAGCATTCGAGCCGATCGTCATAAAGCCGAACACGCAGGCGGTGACCGATCAGCCGGGACGGCACCGAATAGAAGACCTTGCGCAGAACGAAGCCGCTGGTCGAGGTGACGGTGACGATCGCCTCCTCGTAATCCGTCGTTCGGCGCATCGGCAGCGATTGCAACGCCGGGCGCTCAATGTCCAGCCGCTTGCGGTAGCGCGCATTGCGCCGGCCAACGATCTCGTCGATGAAGTGGCGATAGGCGTTGAGCGTGTCGAAGTCACGCGACCCGCGCAGCAGCAGCGCATCCTCGACGGCTTGCTTGAGATGACCATGCGGGCTTTCGATCGAGCCGTTCTCGTGCGCCACGCCACGATTGTTGCGGGTCGGCTCCATCCCGTAATGCAGACATAACGCCTCATAGCGGCGCGTCTGATCCTCGCGGCTGTCGTCGTCGAGATTGCGGAATGCGGCCGACAGACTGTCGCTGCGATGCTGCAGCGGCGCACAACCCAGCGCCCACAGGGCATTCTGCAATCCCTCGGCAAGGGCGACGAAGCTTTCGCCGCCCAGCACGACAGCGGCGTGTTCCCAGCCGGAGAAGGCAAGGCGGAAATGGTAGAGCCGGTGATCGAGCGGCACGCCGGCGATGCTGACGCCGCGATCAGCCATGCCGGTAAAGTCGGACAGGCCGAGCCGGCCAGGCGGATGCTCCTGCCGAAAGATCACATCCTGCTCGGCACCATGGAGCGCTCGCCAAGTCCGGATGCGCCGCTCCAGCGTGCGGCGGATGCCGGTGCCGATCTCAGGGTGGCGGCGCCGGACCTCGTCGAAAATGGCGATCGGCCGCAGTCCCGGACTGCTCCTCAAGAGAGGCACCACCTCGCCGTCCCAAACCGAGGCCAGTGGATCCTGTCGTCGCCGACTTCGCGGCGCTTTCTTCTGCGATGGCAGTCGCGGGTCCTGCTCGATGCGATAGGCGGTGGCGGTGCTGAACCCGGCCTTGGCCGCGGCGATGACCGGCGTCTCAGTCTGGCGGAAACTCATGAATAGCCTCGTCTGGCAATCGGTGATGTGGCGGCCGGGCAAGGCAGGTTCCTCATCAGATGAAGAACCTCCCTCCTATCCGGCCGGCCGCGACCGCCAGCCAACGCGCCCCCTCCGGGGGCACGCCGATCGCCGGATTCGCAACGTCAGTCGGGGTACGCCCCCCTGCCGTCACAAACCCGGCGACACTTTCTCATCCTGATTGACGCTGTCTTCGCATCCTGATCGCCGCGCAGCAACCGTTCGCGGTGGGGTCGAGCACAATTATCGCACCATCCTTGTCAGCGACGCCGTGGCCGAGGTT
>DATLUZ010000067.1:0-8640 GCA_035577785.1 Burkholderiales bacterium
AATCCCGGTGTGCCGGCGCATTCGTTGAAGGAGCTGGTAAGCCTGGTCAAGGCGAATCCCGGCAAATACTCGTACGGCTCCGCGGGGCCCGGGGCGATCACCAACCTGACGGGCGAGCTCCTCAAGCTGCAGGGCGGGCGCCTGGAGATGCAGCATGTCCCTTACAAGGGAGGCGCCCCGGCGATGCAGGACCTGATCGCGGGTCACGTGCCGGTCATCACGCCGATCCTCACTGCGGCGGTGCTCGCGCAGCATCGCGCCGGCAAGGCGCGCATCCTCGCCGTGAACAGCGACAAGCGGCTGAAGGCTGCGCCCGACATCCCGACCTCGATCGAAGCCGGTATCGCGGACATGAGGGTTCAGGTGTTCAACGCGGTGTTCGCGCCCGACGACGCGCCGCGCGAGGCCGTGGAGGCGCTGCGCGAGGCGACGCGCAAGGTGCGCTCCGAGGGCGCGTTCCTGCAGGACCTGGAAAAAGCCGGCGCCGAGCCGTTCTCCGGGCCGAACGAAGAGAAATTCCTGGCCGACGAGGTCGCGCGATGGACGCAGGTCATCCAAGCCACCGGATTCAAGGCTCAGTGAACCCGCTGGACCTGCGCCTGTGGCTCGCCGAAGCACAGAAGCTCGGCGAGCTGCGGGACGTCAAGGGCGCAGACTGGAACCTCGAGCTCGGCGCGATCAGCGAGCTGAACGTCAAGAAGGACGCGCATGCGGCGCTGCTCTTCGACGAGATCAAGGGCTATCCCAGGGGCCACCGCGTGCTCACGTGCAGCACCAGCAGCCCTGCACGGCTGTCGTCGATTCTTCGCCTTCCGGTTCAAGAGACTCACCAAGGCCTGGTGGAGGCGCTGCGCGGCAAGCCCGCGCAATGGCAGGCGGCGGCGAAGAACTTTCCGTTCGCGGTGACGCGCTCGGGAACGGCGCTCGAGAACGTGCAGAAGGACGCGGGCGTCGACGTGCTCGCCTTCCCGTCGCCGCTTTGGCACGAGCTCGACGGCGGGCGCTACATCGGCACCGGCTGCTCGGTGGCGACACGCGACCTCGATTCCGACTGGATCAACGTCGGCACCTACCGCGTGCAGGTGATCGACCGAAACCATGTCGCGCTCGACATGGTGCCCGGCAAGCACGGCCGCATCCACTACGAGAAGCACAAGGCGGCCGGCAAGCGCTTCCCGGTCGTCATCGTCTGCGGCGCCGATCCGCTGACCTATCTCATCTCGGGAATCGAGATCCCCTTCGGAATGTGCGAGTACGACTACATGGGGGCGATCCTTGGCCAACCGGTCTCGGTCGTAAAAGGGGAGGTCACGGGGCTGCCGTTTCCGGCCGCATCGGAGATCGTGCTCGAGGGCCACGTCGAGCCCGGCGACGAGCGCACCGAGGGGCCCTTCGGCGAGTTCCACGGCTATTACCCCGGCAAAGCTGGCACCGCGCCCGTGGTCACGGTCGAGCGCATCTATTTCCGGAACGACCCGATCCTCCTCGGGTCGCCGCCGGCCAAGCCGCCCAACGACTATTCCTATTCGAAGGCGGTAATGCGCTCGGCGCTTCTCATGGATGCGCTCGTCGCCGCCGGCGTGCCGGACGTACACGCGGTGTGGGCGCACGAGATCGGCGGCGCGCGCATGTTCAACGTGGTCGCGATCAAGCAGCGCTACGCCGGACACGCGCGCCAGGCCGGCCACATCCTCAGCCAGTGCGGCGTCGGCGCGTACATGTCGCGCTACTCGGTCGTGGTCGACGAGGACATCGACCCGGCGAACCTCCAGGAAGTGATGTGGGCGGTCGCGACGCGCACCGACCCGGCGATCGACATCGACATCATCCAGCGCGGCATGGGCTCGAAGAACGACCCGATGTTCGTCGCGTACCGCTACGACGCGCCGTTCAGCTCGAAGGCGGTGATCGACGCCTGCCGCCCCTGGGACCACCTGCGCGAGTTCCCGCTGGTCGCCGAGGCGAGCAAGGAGCTGCAGGAAAAGACCCGCGCCAAATGGAAGGATTTGTTTTAGCTTCTACTCGTCGCCCTCGTTCTTCCGATCGAGGCTGCGCACCTCGGTATTCATCGGCAGGTCGCTGCGGCGGCGCTGCACCAGGGCCTCGCCGGTCTTGAAGTAGTCGCCGGCGACGGCGAGCTGGGCCGCCTGCTCGAGCTCGTCGGACCATTCGCCCAGGCTGGTGCCGAACCAGGGGGTCTGCGGCTTGAGCGCGGGCAGGCCGAGCTCTTCCCAGATCGCGCGCGCGCGCTCCATGTACTCGCGCTTCGGGAGCGAGATCGGCGGGAAATCCTCCTTCATGGTGGCGTCGATCAACACCGCGGCGTCCTCGCCGTTGTTGCGCTTCGAGCGCGGGCCGTGGCCCTGGTCGCGATGATGGAGTATCTGAATGTCGAGCGCCGGGTTGGCGCGGTAGGACATCGCCCAGAGCAGGTGGTCGGCATTGTCGGGATCGATGTCGTCGTTGATCGCGATCACGTACTTGCCGGCGGCGCGGTTCCAGGACACCGCGCCGTACAGCGCGCGCCATACCTCGGTTCTTTGAATGTCTTTTTCTACAACAACTGCAACTACCTTGCGGAGGTTCGTTAGCGGCTCGTGCATGGACACGCGCTTCACCCCGCGGATGGCGAGGGTGTTGCGCAGGTAATCGGTGAACAGCGGCTCCAGCGCGACGCGCTTGATGAGGCTCGACTCGCTCGGCGTGACCTGCGAGATGATCGAGGTGAGGATGGCGTCGCGCCGCCGGGTGACGGCCGTCACTTCCATGAAGGCGTTGTATTCCTGGAGGTTGACGTGGCCGTGCGACTCGCCGAAGGGCGCTTCGGGCTCGAGGAATTCGGTGTCGATCAGCCCTTCGACCACGATCTCGGCCTCCGCCGGCACCAGGAGGTCGACGGTCTTCGCCTTGACGACATTGATCGGCATGCCGACCAGCGCCCCGGCGACGTGCAGCTCGTCGAGCGACTCGGGCACCTTCTGCGCCGAGGTGAAGGCGATGCACGGCGGCGCGCCGAGCACCACCGCCGCCGGCAGCTTCTGGCGGCGCTGCTTCATCTTTTCCCAGTGCGTGTAGATGCCGGGACGCAGCTCGAGCGAAGGATTCATTCCCAGGCGCCGTGGCGCCTTCACCTGGCCGCGGTAGATGCCCATGTTCTGCACGCCGCTGTCGGGATCGCGCGTGATGTACTGCGAAAGCGTAGTGAAGGGCGCGATGTCCCAGCCCGGGGTGGAGATGGGGATCGGAAGGCTTTCCAGAGCGTTGCCTTCAAGAGTCTTTCCCTGAAAAACCAGGTCGTGGCAGGGCGCCTCTTTCACCACGTTCGGCGCGATCGGGTTGGCGATCGCGCGGTTCCAGGTCTGGTTGATTTTCTCGAGCGGGCAGCCCATGCCCATGCGGTAGATCTCGCGGTTTGCCGCGAGCGCACCGACCACGACCGGGATGTCGTAGCGCTTGCCTTTCGAGTCGACGACGTTGGTGAACAGGAACGCCTTGCGTTGCGGCTCCTCGATGCCGCCGCGGAACTGCCAGCGCACCAGCGGATGCAGCTCGGTGTCCTTGTTGATCGGGCGCTCGACCGTAATCAGCAGGCCGGCGCGCTTCAGCGCTTCGAGGTGGTCGTGGAGGTCCGGGTAGCGTTTTGTCATTCGACGGTGATGTTTTTTGCGCGCACGATGCGCGCCCATTTCGCCTGGTCCTCGCGCAGCACGCGGCCGAGGTCCTCGGGTGTGCCGGCGGCGATTTCGCAGCCCTGGGCCTCGAAGCGCTCGCGCAGCGCCGGATCGCCGAAGATTTTCTCGAGCGCCGCGTGCAGGCGCTCGATCACGGGCTTCGGCGTGGCGGCGGGCGCCACCATGGCGACCCAGGACTCGGTCTCGAACCCCGGATAGGTCTCGGCAATGGTCGGCAGGCCGGGGTAGAACTTCGAGCGGGCATGCGAGCTGATCCCGAGCGCGACGAGCTTGCCGCTCTTAACGTACTGCGGGATCGGGCCGCCGCCCTGGATCAGCATGACCTGCACCTGGCCGGAGAGCAGGTCCTGCAGCGCGGGCCCGCCGCCCTTGTAGTGCACCGGGACCGTGTCGATGCCGGCGACGTCCTTGAACAGCTCGTACGCGAGACGGCTGGAGGAGGCCGGGCCCGCGGACGCGTAGTTGAGCTGCGAGCCGCGTTGCTTCGCGAGCGCGACGAAGTCCTTCACGCTGTGCACCTTGAGGCTCGGGTGCACCAGCAGCACCTGCGGGTAGCGACAGAGCTGCATCACCGGCGCGAAATCGCGGATCGGGTCCCACTTCAGATTCTTGAAAAGCAATGCGTTGCTCGCGAAGGTGTCGAAGGTGACGAGCAGGGTGTGGCCGTCGGGCGGCGACTCCGCCACCTGCTGGGTGCCCACGATTCCACCCGACGTGACGCGGTTCTCGACGATGAAGGGCTGGCCGAGCGTCTCGGTAAGCTGGGCCGCGACCAGGCGCGCCACCAGATCGCTCGCGCCGCCCGGGCTCGCGGGGACCACGATGCGCACCGGCCTGGCGGGATAGGGCTGCGCCGCCCCGCACAGGGCCCACAGGACTGCCGCGCAGGCAAGCAGCGCGCGAAGCATCAACGTTTCTCCTCGAAAACCGGGCCGAGCCCGATTCCGGGGATTAGAGCATGGCGCTACGTCAGCTTGAAAGCCTCCAGGAGCCGTCGCGCTGGCGGCAGGCGGTTCCCTGGGTTGCCTCCTTCATGCCGCCGGACTCGCTCAGCATGCTGTAGTGGCGGCACTCGACGCCTCTTCCGGCGGCGGGGACCAGGCCGACCGGCGTCATCGTGTAGTGGATGCCGTGGGCGTTGCGCCACCTCACCGTCTGCTTAAAGCTCGCGTATTCCATCGCCTGCGCCGCGCACGCCTGGTCGGCATCGTCCATCGACTTGCCGACCGCGCCCCCGACCACCGAGCCGATGATCGCGCCCCCGACCGTAGTGACCACGCGCTCGTCGCCCTTACCGACCTTCGAGCCGACGACCGCGCCAACCGCGCCTCCCAGCACGGCGCCGATGACTTCACGGTTGCACTCGATTTCGCGCGCCTGCGGCTCTGGGGGGATGGCGCGCGGCAGCGGCTCGCGCCCCTGCATCACCACACGCTGCGGAAAAGCGATGCCGCTGCAATCGCCGCGCTGTTCGACCTTGGATCGGCCGCTGCGGTAGTTGTACTCATACTTGTAGCGGCAGCTCGCGTCGCGGAACTCGTATCTATATTGCTCTGCGGTGTTCTCGAACTTCGAATACGGCGCGGAATCGCGCGCTTCGCCCTTGCGGTCCCAGCCCTTTGCCCAACCCTTGCCCGGGTGGCGCTCGTCGTCATCGTCCCGATCGTGCTTCGCGAAAGCCGCCTGGCCCAGCGCGACCGCCACCGATAGCGCGAGCAGCACCCATCTTGTCCGCATGGGGTCCTCCCCGAGTTCTTATGCAGGGATTGTAGGTGCGGGGCTCGGGAAAGGCGGTGACGCTTTACCGCTCGTCGTCGATCCAGTGCTCGAGGCGCCCGAGTCCCTCGATCTCGATCTCGACCCGGTCGCCGGGCCGCAGGAACTCGTTGCGTCCGGCGCCCACGCCCGCGGGCGTGCCCGTGAGGACGAGGTCGCCGGGGTGGAGCGTCGCCAGGCTCGACAGGTGGGAGATCTGCTCGGCGGTGGAAAAAATCATGCGGCTGGTGTTCGAGTCCTGCTTCAGCGCGCCGTTTACCCAAAGCCGGATGGCGAGGCGCTGCGGATCCGGGACCTCGGCCGCGGGCGTGATCCATGGGCCGAGCGGGCAGCTCCCTTCGAAGCCCTTGTGCGCCGTCCAGTCGAAATGGAACGGGTTGCCCGGCGGCAGCGCGGCGCGCCGCGACAGGTCGCGCGCCGAGAGATCGTCGGCGATGGTGTAGCCCCCGACGTAGTCGAGCGCTTTTTCGACCGGGACGTTGCGCGCGGGCCTGCCGATCACGGCGACCAGCTCGGCCTCCCAGTCGAGCTTCTGCGAGCTGCGCGGCCGCGCGACGCGGGAGAGGGGCCCGACCACGCTGGCGCGCGCCGGCTTCAAGAAGAACCACGGCTTGAGGCCGAGCTCGCGCGGATCCTTCGGCGGCGGAAGATTCTGTGCCCGTGCCATTTCCTCGACGTGGTCGGCGTAGTTGGCACCGGCGCAGTAGATCGCCCCGGGGTACAGAAGCGGCGCGTGGAGCTTGACTTCCCCGACTGGAACGCCTTGTCCCTTCGTTTCCAGCGAGGCAAGGCTTGCGAACAGTTCCTGCACCGTGGGGCGGGGCGCCTCGAAGACGCGATCGCCCACGAGCAGCCCGGCGCGCGGCGCGCCGCTGCCGATCGAAAAATTGACGAGCTTCACGAAGGTTCCTCCATCAGGTTGCGCAGTTCTTCGAGCACCGCATCCGGCATGGGTATGCCGTCGCGGCGGCGCTCGTCGGCCGCGCGCGTTCCCCGCTCGCCGGGCAGCAGGACCTCCATCCCCGGCTGCGGCGGCAAGGCCTTGATCGCGCGGGCGAGCCGCCCCGCCTGGCGCCGGAACTCGGCCGGATCCACGAAGCGAGCGAGGTCGAGCGCGATCACTGCGCCGTTCTGGCGATGGCGTGCGCCGAGCGCGGTGCGCTCGAGGACCTCGGCGAGCAGCGGGTTCCCGGCGATGAGGCTAGTCATGCACTCGATCAGCAGAGACAGCCCCGAGCCTTTCGCGCCGCCGAGCGGAAGCAGGATCGCGGCTTCATCCGCGTCGGTGGTCGGATTCCCGTCCTTGTCCAGCGCCTGGCCCTCGTCCAGCGAGGTGCCCGAGCGTTTCGCCTGCCTCAGCTTCCCCATGGACAGGATGCTGGAGGCCATGTCGAGCGCGATCGGCCCCCGCTCTCCGGGAACGGCGAGCGCGAGCGGCGCGGTCGAGACGCCCGCCGCGCGCGCTCCGTGATACGCCATGTTGGCGGTGGAGGAGGAAAAGGCGATCGCCGCCATGCCGCGCTCGGCCGCCACGTGGGTGTAGTAGCCGAGCGCGCCTGTGTGCGTGGTGGCGCGCACGAGGCAGACTCCGGCTCCCGCCTGGCGCGCCTTGTCCATCGCCAATTCCGTGGCCTTCTGCATGGCGACCGGTCCCGCGGCGCGGTCGGCCTCGAGCAGCACGCACGCCGGTGCTTCGCTCCGCGTGGTCATCGCCGGACGCGGATTGAGATCGCCTGCACGGATGAAGCGCACGTAGGACGGGACCCGCAGCACGCCGTGCGTATCCATCCCGCGCAGGTTGGCAAAGATGAGCACTTTCGCCACGGTCCGAGCATGCTCCTCGGACAGCCCTTCGGTGCAGAAGATGGCTGTAACCCATCGCTCGAGTCGCTCGACAGAAAGGTTCATCGCAAGCTTGGCTGTTACAACACGATCAGGGACGGACCACGTTTTGCTTCCATGAGGTCTAGGAAAAACGTGGTCTGTCCCTGATTTCAGCTCACGCAGGGAAATAGCGCTTGAGCCAGTCCCGCACCACCGCCTGCACCATCGGATTGTCGTCGCTGAAGAGGAAGTGGTCGACGCCGGCGAAAAGATGCAGGTCGGTCGGCTGGCCGGCGTGCGCGAAGAGGTCGATCGACTGCTCGGTCGGCGTGACGCTGTCGTCGGCGGGATGCACGAGGAGCAGCGGGCGCGGCGCGATCTTGCCGACGACCTCGTTGGCAGTGAAGGCATACATGCTCTCGACCACCTCGAAGGGGAACTCGAGGATCGAGCCGGCGGCGAGATTGCCGCGCAGGCCGGGGCGGATCGGCACGATGTCGTACCGCGGCACCATCATGCGCTCGCCGCGCTCCCTGCGGCGGCGGCCTTCGTCCATCATCGCGCTGAAGCGCTGCCACGCTTCGGGCGAGGCGTGCTGCTTGCGAAATTTCTTCTCGCCGTGCCCCCAGCCGCCCGAGGAAATGCACGCCGCGATGCGCGCGTCGGTGCCGGCGGCGTAGACCGCGACCGCGGCGCCGAAGCTGTGGCCGAAGACCGCGATGCGCTTCGGATCGGCGTATTCGGTCGAGGCGAGGAAATCGAAGGCGCTTTTCGTGTCGGCGACCTGCTCGAGGCAGATGACCCGCCCGCGCTCGCCTTCGCTCTCGCCGCAGCCGCGCATGTCGAACCGCAGCGCAACATAGCCGAGCGCCGTGAAAATGCGCGTCACGGTGCGCACCATGGGCGAGTCCTTGTTGCTGCCGAAGCCGTGAAGCACGAGGATCGCGGCGCGGCGCTCGCCGCGCTTCAGGCCTTCGGGAAACTCGACCACGCCCGAGATTTTCAGCCCGCTTGAATTCCAATGAACGCGCTCTTCCATGATGTCGTCCGCTGTGGTCAACTCGCCCACAGCATACGTGGAGGATGCCGCATGCGGTACGCGAGATTCGCTTTTCTGGTCGCGGCGTTCGTCTCGGGCCCGCTGCTCGCCCAGGCTTTCCCTTCCAAGCCGCTCCGGCTGGTGACGCCGTTCCCGCCCGGAGGATCGGCCGACATCATCGCGCGCGTGACGGCGCAGGGGGTCGGCGAGGTGGTTGGACAGCCCGTGGTAGTGGAAAACCGCGCCGGCGCGGGTGGCGTGACCGGCACCGACCACGTCGCGAAGCAGCCGCCCGACGGCTACACGCTG
>DATLUZ010000068.1:0-20114 GCA_035577785.1 Burkholderiales bacterium
TTCGATGTCCTTCTTGACGCCGGCACCGTCGATGATGATGGTGTTTTCCTTGCCGGCCTCGACCTTCTTCGCCTTGCCCAGGTCCTTCAGCGTCGCGTTCTCGAGCTTGAGGCCGAGCTCTTCCGAGATCACCGTGCCTCCCGTGAGGATCGCCATGTCTTCGAGCATCGCCTTGCGACGATCACCGAAGCCCGGCGCCTTCACCGCGACGGTCTTCAGGATGCCGCGGATGTTGTTGACCACCAGGGTGGCGAGCGCCTCGCCCTCGACTTCCTCGGCGATGATCAGCAGCGGCTTGCCGGCCTTGGCGACCTGCTCGAGGATCGGCAGCAGCTCGCGGATCGACGAAACCTTCTTGTCGTGCAGGAGGATGTAGGGATCCTCGAGCACCGCGATCTGCTTCTCGGGATTGTTGATGAAGTACGGCGAGAGGTAGCCGCGGTCGAACTGCATGCCTTCGACGAGCTCGAGCTCGTTCTCGAGCGACTTGCCGTCCTCGACCGTGATCACGCCTTCCTTGCCGACCTTGTCCATGGCGTCGGCGATGATCTTGCCGATGCTCGGATCGGCGTTCGCCGAGATCGAGCCGACCTGCGCGATCTCCTTGGAGCTCGAGCAGGGCTTGGAGATCTTCTTCAACTCCTCAGTCACGGCGATCACCGCCTTGTCGATGCCGCGCTTCAGGTCCATCGGGTTCATGCCCGAGGCGACGAACTTCATGCCCTCGCGCACGATGGCTTGCGCCAGTACCGTCGCGGTGGTGGTGCCGTCGCCGGCGACGTCGGAGGTCTTGGACGCCACTTCCTTCACCATCTGCGCGCCCATGTTCTCGAACTTGTCCTTGAGCTCGATCTCCTTGGCCACCGAGACACCGTCCTTCGTGACGGTAGGGGCGCCGAACGAGCGCTCGAGCACGACGTTGCGGCCCTTGGGCCCCAGCGTCACTTTCACGGCGTCGGCCAGGATGTTCAGGCCATGAACCATCTTGACGCGCGCGCCTTCGTGGAAACGTACTTCCTTGGCAGGCATTGTTTCTTTCTCCTGTATGTCGATCTCTGAAGAATTTGCGCTTGCGCGCCCGGATCAGGAACCTTCGATCACGCCCATGATGTCTTCCTCGCGCATCACGAGGAGCTCATCGCCCTTGACCTTGACGGTCTGCCCCGAGTACTTGCCGAAGAGCACGCGGTCGCCGACCTTGACGTCGATCGGAATGAGCTTGCCCTGGTCATCCTTCTTGCCCTTGCCGACGGCGACGATTTCGCCCTGGTCGGGCTTCTCGGCGGCGGTGTCGGGAATGACGATGCCCCCGGCGGACTTGCGCTCTTCCTCAATGCGCTTGACGATCACGCGGTCGTGCAGCGGACGGATATTCATGCGATCTCCCAAATCAAAAATAGAAAAATGATGTATTACAATGGCTTAGGGTTGAACTCAGGTTGGAACCCGCGTTCCCACAGCCGGGATAACCGGGACTTCAGCCTCCTGCTAGCACTCAGTCCGGACGAGTGCTAATGATAAGTGCGATGGCTAGGGTTTTCAAGACATTCGCGATTCTTTCCGGCTTGCTGTGGTCCTGGAACGCCTGGGGTGAACTGCCGCAGCCCGTGCTGCAAGCCCTCAGGACGGCGGGAATTCCCACCTCCGCCGTCGGCGCAGTAGTGCAGGAGGTCAGCAGCGCTCGCCCTGAGCTCCTGCACGAGTCCAGAGACAGCATGAACCCGGCTTCCGTCATGAAGCTCGTCACGACCTACTCCGCGCTCGAGCTGCTCGGACCCGCGTATCGCTGGAAGACCGAGGTCTACCTCGACGGCAACGACGTGGTCCTCAAAGGCTACGGCGATCCCAAGCTGAACCTCGAAAGCTTCTGGATGCTGTTGCGCGCCCTCCGGGGGCGCGGGCTGCAGGATATCCGGGGCGACCTGGTGCTCGACCGCTCCTGGTTCGGCCCCGTGGCGGACGGACGCATCGACGACGACGCTTTCAGGCCCTACAACGTCGCCCCCGACGCGCTGCTCGTCAACTTCAAGTCGCTGCGGTTCTCCTTCCTGCCCGCCGAATCGGCGGTGCGCGTTTTCGCCGAGCCGGCGCTGCCGGGACTCGAGCTCGTCAACTCGCTCAAGCTCTCGGAAGGGAGCTGCCCCGAGGGCAAGGCGTTCCGCAGCCTGATCGGGGCCGATTTCCGCTCGAAGCCGCCGCGCGCCTCGTTCACCGGCGCCTACCCACTTGCGTGCGGCGAAAAGGAGCTCAACGTCGCGCTCTACGAGCCGCAGGAATACGTCGCGGCGATGGTCAAGCAGCTTTGGGCCGAGATGGGCGGGACCTGGGCCGGCGTGGTGCGGCAGGGTTCGGCGTCGCCGAGCGCACGGCTCGTCTACTCGCACGAATCCGACCCGCTGGCCGAGATCGTGCGCGACATCAATAAATTCTCCAACAACGTGATGGCGCGGCAGCTCTACCTCACGCTCGCCGCCGAAATGGGCGGTGCGCCGGCACGGCCCGAGCTTGCCCTGGTCGCGATCAAGCAGCTTCTGGTCCAGAGAGGCATCAAGGCGCCGGAGCTGGTGATGGAGAACGGCTCCGGGCTCTCGCGGCTCGAACGCGCGAGCGCGGCCACCATCGCGGCAGTCCTGCAGGCGGCTTGGAAAAGCGCGGTGATGCCCGAGTTCGTGTCTTCGCTTCCGGTGGTCGCCGCCGACGGCACGATGAAGAAGCGCCTGCTCGGCCAGGGCGTCGCGGGCCACGCGCACATCAAGACCGGCCTGCTGCAGGACGCGCGCGCGATTGCCGGATACGTGCTCGACCGCAACGGGCAGCGCCACCTCGTGGTGATGCTCATCAATCATCCCCGCGCGAGCTCGGAGGGCGAGCCCGCGCTGAATGCGATGCTCGAGTGGGTCTACGAGGGCGCCGCAGGCCGGGCTACAGGCCGAGCTGCGGCCAGATCGAATCGACCCTCCGGCGGACCTCAGAGTCCATGACGATCGGGCGACCCCAGCGGCGCGACGCTTCGCCGGGCCATTTGTTGGTGGCGTCGATGCCGAGCTTCGAACCGAGCCCCGCTACCGGGCTCGCGAAGTCCAGGTAGTCGATCGGAGTGTTCTCGACCAGCGTGGTGTCGCGCGCCGGATCCACCCGCGTCGCGATCGCCCAGACCACCTCTTTCCAGTCGCGCACGTCGACGTCGTCGTCGCAGACGACGATGAACTTGGTGTACATGAATTGCCGCAGAAAGCTCCACACGCCGAACATCACGCGCTTCGCGTGGCCGGGGTACTGCTTTTTCATGCGCACGACCGCGAGCCGGTAGGAGCAGCCTTCCGGCGGCAGGTAGAAGTCGAGGATCTCGGGAAATTGTTTCTGCAATAAGGGAACAAAAAGCTCATTCAGCGCGACGCCCAGGACGGCCGGCTCGTCGGGCGGCTTGCCGGTATAGGTCGAGTGGTAGATCGGGTCGCGCCGCATGGTGATGCGCTCGATCGTCATCACCGGAAAGCGCTCGACCTCGTTGTAGTACCCGGTGTGATCGCCGAAAGGCCCTTCGTCGGCCACGTCCTCCGGCTTGATGATTCCTTCCAGGATGATCTCGGCAGTGGCCGGAACCTGAAGCTCGCTGCCGATGCACTTGGCGAGCTCGGTACGCGCCCCGCGCAGGAGGCCGGCGAACTGGTATTCGCCGAGCGTGTCGGGCACCGGCGTGACCGCGGCGAGCGTCGTGGCCGGATCGGCGCCCAGCGCCACCGCCACGGGGAAGTTCGATCCCGGATTTGTTCGCTGGTGGTCCTGGAAGTCCAGCGCGCCGCCGCGGTGCGCGAGCCAGCGCATGACCACGCGGTTCGGGCCGAGCACCTGCAGCCGGTAGATGCCCAGGTTTTGCCGAGGCTTCGACGGCCCCCGCGTCACCGTGAGACCCCAGGTAATGAGCGGGCCGGCGTCGCCGGGCCAGCAGGTCTGCACGGGCAGCCGCGCGAGGTCGACTTCGTTCGCCTCGAGCACGAGCTCGTGGCAAGGCGCGCCCGAACGCACGCGCGGCGCCATGTTGAGCACCTGGCGGAAGAGCGGGAACTTGTCCCACAGGTCGCGCAGGCCCTTCGGCGGCTCCGGCTCCTTGAGGTGCGCGAGCAGCACGCCCATGTCGCGCAGCCCTGACGCATCGGCAACGCCCATGGCGGCGGCGATGCGGCGCACGCTGCCAAAGAGGTTCGCGAGCACTGGAACGCGGTGCCCGGCGGGACGCTCGAAGAGCAGCGCCGGCCCGCCTGCGCGCAGCACCCGGTCGGCGATCTCGGTCATCTCGAGCCGCGGCGAAACCTCCGCGCCGATGCGCTTGAGATCGCCCGCGCCCTCCAGTTGCGCCAGGAACCCGCGCAGGTCGGCGTAGCTCACCGCCGCGCCTACCTCTTCAGCGACATCAGCCGCTCGCAGACCGCCTCGGAAAAGTCGATCAGGCCGGGGCTGCGCCCGCGCACCGGGTAGGCGCGCTCCGAGCCGGCGAGGTCGAGCACGAGCGTGGTGCTGCCGATCCAGCCGAACACCCCCAGCGCGATGCCGCCGAGGGCCATGAAGGTGCCGACGAACGGCAGTGCTTTCGCCACCGCCCTGAAGAAAATGAATAACCCGTGCAACGCATTCGTAACAGCGTTCGCGTCCGTTTTCACCATGTCAGCGGCGCGATTGCTGGCGAACTCGGCAAGTGGTCCGGACACCGCGAACAGCACCAGGGCGACGATCAGCAACGCGACGCCCCAGCCGATGCGGCGTGTGTTGTGCTCATAGGCGACGCGCAGCGAGGCGATGCCGGCAAGCGGCAAGGTCTCCAGGTGGTTGTCGCCGCGGTGGGTAAGGCAGGTGGCGTACAGCGTGAAATGCGTTCCGCGCAGCAGGCCGCCCGTGAAGTCGTAGCGCGTGATGGCGGGACCTACGTCGCTCGTCATGCCGGCCAGCGCAGCGGAAGACTGCAGACGATACCGGCGAACACGGCACCGCCGACCCAGTTGTTGCTCATGAAAGCCTTGAAGCAGCCGTCGCGGCCGCGGCCGCGGATCAGGGTCCAATGGTAGACCATCATCACGCCCGCCGCCGCAAGTCCGGTGTAGAAAGGCCACCCGAGGCGCATCCTCACGCCAACCATCGCGAGCAGGACGAGCATCGCGGCATAGCTCGCCATCACGGCGGCGACATCCCAGCGTCCCAGGGTGAGCGCCGAGGTGCGGATGCCGATTTTCGCGTCGTCGTCACGGTCGACCATGGCGTACTCGGTGTCGTAGGCGAACGCATAGAACACGTTCGCCGCGAGCAGCAGCCAGCATTCGAGCGGCAGGTGGCGTTGCACCGCGGCGTACGCCATCGGAATCCCGAAGCCGAAGGCGATGCCGAGGTAGGCCTGCGGCAGCGAGACATAGCGCTTGCTGTAAGGATACGTGGCGGCGATCGCGAGCCCCGCGAAGGAGAGCAGAATCGCGAAGCCGTTCAGGAACAGCACCAGCGTGAACGCAGCCAGCGCGAGCGCCGCCGCCACGACGAGCGCCTCGCGCGGCTCGATCTCGCGCGCCGCGAGCGGCCGCAGCCGCGTGCGCTTCACGTGCGGATCGAAATTGCGGTCGGCATAGTCGTTGATGGCGCAGCCCGCGGAGCGCATCAGCACGGTGCCGACGAAGAAGATGAGGAAGTACTCGAGCCGCGGCGTGCCGCGCGAGGCGAGCCACAGCGCCCACAGCGTCGGCCAGAGGAGGAGCAGCGTGCCGATCGGCTTGTCGAGACGGATCAGGCGCTCGTAGGCGTCCAGTCTCTTGGCTACGGTAGCCCAGGTCATGGCCTAGAGAATAGCCTATGCATCGAGCAGGTCCCGTTTTGAGCCCAGCCAACGCTCGACGTGAGCGCGCGCTGCCGCGGGGTCGGCTTCGATCAGCTCGGCGGCAGCGCAGTTGGCGGACTCGATCAACGCGCCGTCGCGGGTGAGATCGGCAAAGCGGAACAACGGGTCTCCGCTTTGGCGCACGCCGACATGGTCGCCCGGTCCGCGCAGATCGAGGTCCTGACGCGCGATCTCGAATCCGTCGCTGTTCTCGCGAATCACCTTGATCCGTGCTTTCGCCGCATCCGACAGGTCGTCCCCGAAGAGGAGGATGCACACGCTGTCGCGCATGCCGCGGCCGACGCGGCCGCGCAGTTGGTGAAGCTGGGCCAGGCCGAAGCGCTCCGCGCTCTCGATCACCATCAGGGACGCGTTCGGCACGTCGACGCCGACCTCGATCACCGTCGTGCACACCAGCAGCTGGATCCTGTTTTCCTGAAACCCCTTCATCACGGCGGCCTTCTCCGCCGGCGGCAGCCTGCCGTGAAGCAGGCCGACGCGAAGCGTCGTCAGCTCCCTTTTCAGCCTGTCGAAGGTATCGAGCGCAGTCTGCAGGTCGCCGTCCTTCGACTCCTCTATGACGGGGCACACCCAGTAACACTGCTGTCCATCGACGCAGGCATCCTGCACCCGCGCAAGCACCTCGTCCCGGCGAGCCGCCGAGAACGTGCGCGTGGCAATGGGCCGCCTGCCGGGCGGCAGCTCGTCGATCACCGACACGTCCAAGTCGGCGTAACAGGCCATCCAAAGCGTGCGTGGAATCGGCGTCGCGCTCATCATCAATTGATGCGGCCAGACCTTGGCCGCCTTGTGCCGGAGCTTCAGGCGCTGGTTCACGCCGAAGCGGTGCTGCTCGTCCACGACCGCCAGGGCGAGGCTCGCGAAGTCCACGCCCGACTGCACCAGGGCATGCGTGCCGATCACGATTTGCACCGAACCGTCGGCGCTCGCTTCGAGAACCGCTTTTTTCTCTTTCCGGGTGAGACCGCCATGAAGCCAGCCGAGACGAACGCCCAACGGTGCCAGCCAGTCGCTGAACTTGCGCCAGTGCTGCTCCGAGAGGATTTCCGTCGGCGCCATCACTGCGGCCTGGTGGCCGCCGTCCACTGCGGCGAGGCAGGCGATCGCCGCCACGATGGTCTTTCCGCTGCCCACGTCGCCCTGAAGGAGGCGCTGCATCGGCCGCGGTGTCGCGACATCGCTCAGCACGTCGCCCACCGCACGCTCCTGGGCCTGCGTCAGCCTGAAGGGAAGCCGTTCCATGAAGTGACGCAGGAGCGCACCCTTCGACGGAAGCGCGTGGGCGCGGCGGATGCGCCGCTTCTCATATGCGAAGCGCATCGAAAGCTGCTGGGCGAGGAGTTCGTCGAACTTCATGCGCTGCCAGGCCGCGTGGGTGCGCTCGGCCAGTGCCGACAGCTCGATCCCGGGGGGCGGCCGGTGCAGGAGGCGCACGCTCTCGGCAAACCCCTCCACGTTGTAGGTGGTCTTCAACGTCGCCGGCAGCGTGTCACCAAGGTCTGCGCCGTCAAGTTCCTGGAGCACCCGCGCCCGCAGTTCCGTTTGGGAAAGCCCCGCGGTGGTCGGGTAAATCGGCGTCAGCGTATCGGGCAGCGGCTCGCCCGCCGGCACGATGCGGTAGCGCGGGTGAGCCATTTCGGCGCCGAAGAAGCCCGGCCGCACTTCGCCGTAGGCGCGCACCATCAGGGCTTGCTCCGCGGCGCGCTGGAACTGCTTCAGCTGGCTCGGGTAGAAGTTGAAGAAGCGCAGCACGAGGCCTTCGGCGTGCACGACGAGCTGCCGCTTGGGGCGGTACATGACCTGCGCCTTGAGCACCCTTGCCTCGACGCTCACTGGCCTGCCCGGCGGCGCGGACTGCGGGGCGGTGAGCGCCGTCTCGTCCTCATAGCGCAGCGGCAGGTGCAGGACGAAGTCGAAGCCCGAGCGCAGCCCGAGCTTTTCGAACTTGCCTGCGGACTTCACCCCCGGTGCAGGATGGCGTCGATCTCGACCAGGGCGCCGCGCGGCAGGCCCGCCACGCCGACCGCCGCGCGCGCCGGGTACGGCTCGCGCACGTACTGCGCCATGATCTCGTTGACGCGCGCGAAGTGAGCGAGATCCGTCAAATACACGGTCATGCGCACCGCGTCGTCGAGTCGCATGCCCGAGGCGTCCGCCACGGCGGCGAGGTTGCGGAACACCCGGTGCGTCTGCGCCTCGATTCCCTCGGCCATCTGCATGCTGTCCGGGTCGAGCCCGATCTGGCCGGAAAGGTAGACGGTGTCGCCCGCGCGCACGGCCTGCGAGTACGTGCCGATGGCGGCCGGCGCGCCCTTCGATTGGATCGCGGTCTTCATGGGGGTATCTTAGCCCAATGATTTCGGCGCTAGAAAAGCTCCTCGGCACGCCGCGCGACGGCGCCCTGCTGCGCTACTCCCTCGGGCTCGAGTACCAGAAGGCGGGGAATCCCGAGAAAGCGCTCGAGCATTTGCGCGAGGCGGTGAAGCACGACCCGCTGTACTCCGCGGCCTGGAAGGCGCTCGGAAAGACCCTCGCCGAGCTCGAGCGGCCCGCCGAAGCGTTGGCGGCGTACCGCGACGGCATCGCGGCGGCGCAGCGCAAGGGCGACCGCCAGGCCGAGAAGGAAATGACCGTGTTCGCGCGCCGGCTCGAAAAGAAGCTAGGCGGCGCGCCCTAGCCGCGGCGCGAGCTGCGCGGCGCTCATCGGCGCATCGAACAGGAAGCCCTGGCCCAGGTCGCAGCCGTGGCGGCGCAGGAAGGCGACCTGCTCCTCGGTTTCCACGCCCTCGGCGATGACGGTGAACCCGAGGTTGTGGGCCATGTCGATGACGGCCCGCACGATCGAAGCCGATTCGCTCCTCGTCGCCACATCGCGCACGAAGCCGCGATCGATCTTGAGCGCGGTCAGCGGCAGGCGCGTGAGGTACGAAAGGCTCGAGTAGCCGGTGCCGAAATCGTCCACCGAGATCTTGAGCCCCGCCTCGCGCAGGCTCGCGAGCAGACGCACGGCCTCCTCGGGCTCGTCCATCAGGCAGCTCTCCGTGATCTCGAGCTCGATCAGGCCCGGCGGCACCTGCGTGGCCGCGAGAACGCCGCGGATCAGCGCGTCGAGATCGCGGCGCCTGAACTGCTTGGCCGAGAGGTTGACCGCGACCGGCACCGGCGCGAAGCCCGCGCGCCGCCAGGCGCCGACCTGGCGCGCGGCCTCGGCGAGCACCCATTCGCCCACGGGCAGGATGAGCCCCGAGTCCTCCAGCGCCGGGATGAAGTCGGCCGGCAGCACCATGCCGCGCTGCGGGTGGTTCCAGCGCAGCAGCGCCTCGACCCCGTGGATGCGGCCGTCGCGCAGGTCGACCTTCGGCTGGTAGTGCAGCACGAACTCGTCGCGCTCGATGGCGCGCCGCAGGTCCGTGTTGAGCTGGAGCTTCGCCACCGAGCGCTCGTTCATCTCGGCGGTGAAGAAGCAATACGCGTTGCGCGTGAGCTCCTTTGCGCGGTACATCGCCATGTCCGCGTTCTTGAGCAGCGTCTCGGCGTCGGTCCCGTCGGCCGGGAATACCGAGATGCCGATGCTCGCGGTGACATAGGCCTCGTTGCCGCCGAGGTCGAACGGCTGCGACAGTCCGTCGAGGATCTTCTGGGCCACGAGCGCCGCGTCGTCCGCCTGGGCGAGATCGGTGAGCACCACGCCGAACTCGTCGCCGCTCACGCGTCCGACCGTGTCGCCGCCGCGCAGGCATTGGCGGATGCGGCGGCCGACTTCCGCGATCAGGCGGTCGCCGACGTGGTGGCCCAGCGTGTCGTTGATCAGCTTGAACCGGTCGAGGTCGATGAAGAGCACCGCTCCCTGCCACTGGCGCCGGCGCGCCTGCGCGACGCTCTGGTTGAGCCGGTCCTGCAGCAGGTTGCGGTTCGGCAGCCCGGTCAGCGCATCGAACTCGGCCATGTACGCGAGCCGCGTCTGGGCGTGGTGGCGGCGCACCGCGGTGGAGAGCACGTGCGCGATCGCCTCGGCGAAGGAGAGGTCCTCGACGTCGAATGCGGCGTCGCGCAGCGAACCCATCATCAGGATGCCGAAGGGCCCGGTTTCCGAGCGGATCGGGACGTACACGCCGCTGCCGAGGCGGCGCAGCCAGAACGACCACGGGCGGTCGGAATCGCGCGCCTCGAAATACTTGCGGTCGTGCTCCACCGCGCCCGCCGCCGAATCGAGCATCGCCGACCACTTCGAATGCGCCGGCAGGGTCTTGCTCTTGCCGACCGAGGCCTCGGCGTTTTCGCCGCACGCGGCGCGCACCAGGAATTCGTGGCCGCGATCGCCGACGCGCTCGATGATCGCGGCGACATCGCAGCCGCCCGCGCGCAGCACCCGGGCCGCTTCCGCGAGCACCTGCTCGAGGTCGGCGCCCCCCAGGGCGAACTGGCCCAGGCGCGCGATGATCTCCTGGCGCTGGGCGTGCAGCGCGAGCTTGCGCTCGGCGCGCTTGCGCTCGCTGATGTCGACCATGGCCCCGATCATGCGCACCGGCTGCCCTGCGCTGTCGCGCAGCGGCAGGCCGCGGTCGAGCACGTTGGCGTACGAGCCGTCCTTGCGGCGGAAGCGGTATTCCGCGGTCCACACCTGGTCGCCGCGGTCGATCGCGCTGCGGATGTCCTGCCGCACGCGCGCCGAGTCCTCGGGATGGATGCGGCTGGTCCAGGCGTCGACGTAGGCGCCGACGTCGGCGCTCGCGTAGCCGAACACCGAGCAGAAATTGTCGTTCAGCCACAGCTGGTCGGTGACGAGGTTCCAGTCCCACACCACGTCGTTCGTGGCGCGCGCCACCACCTCGAAGCGCTCAAGGCTCTGCTGCAGGCGCTCCTCCGCGCCGATGCGCTCGGCGACGCTCTCGCGCAGGTCCTGCTCGGCCTCCAGCCGGCGCGCCTCGTGCGCGAAATTGGCGAGCGCGAAGGACATGTTGTCCGCGAGGCGCTGCAGGAGCAGCGTCAGCTCCTCCGAGAACGCGTTCTTCTCCGAGTGCAGGAGCGAAAAGACGCCGACGCGCTCGCCGTCCACGAAAAGCGGGAACACGGCGCCGGCGCCGAGGTGGTGGGGGTAGGGACGCGGATTCTCGCGGCGGCGCCGGGTGCGCGGGTCGGCTTGGTAGTCGTTCGCGACCATCGCCCCGCCGCTCTGCCACGAGGCGACGACAAACGAGTCGTAGACCGGATTTTCGGTCAGCGGATAGGCCGCCGCCGGGCCGCTCTTCGCCACGCGCTTGAGCTGTCCGCTACCCTGGTCGAACAGGAAAACGGTGCCGAGGACGAAACTGCCGGCGGCAACCGCGATCTCGCAGGCGCGGCTGAGGAGCTCGGCGGGCGAGCTCGCGCGCAGGATTGCCTCGTTCGCCGAGCTGAGGGCCGCGTTCAGGTTGGCGAGGCTGCGGAAGCGCGCTTCGCTCTCGCGCATGCGCCGCTCGGCGTCGAGCCGGTCGAGGGCGTGGCCGACGTTCGCGGCCATGCGCTCGACCAGCGTCACGAGCTCGGGGTCGAAGTAGCCCGTCTCGGCGGCGTACAGCGCGAGCATGGCGACCGCCGTCCCCGCGCGCCGCAGCGGCACGCAGGCGACCGAAGCGAAGCCGAAGCGGCGCGCGCCGGCGTGCCAGGGCGCAAGGCGCGCCTCGGCGACGAAGTCGTTGGAAACGATGGTGCGGTTCTCGCGCATCGCCGGTCCGGCGAGCCCCCGGCCCTCGGCGAGCGAAGGATCGGTCGAGATGCGCGCGTCGACGAGGTAGCTCGCGGCGGCGCCGGCATAGGCGCAGGTGTCGAGCCAGTGGCTCCCGGGCCTGGGCAACCTGACGCACGCAAGCCGCATCCCGCCGAACTGCACCGCGATGTCGCAAATGCGCTGGTACAAATGGCGCTCGTCCTTGAGCTGCGCCGACGCCTCGTTCGCCGCGCTGAGCGCGGCGTACATCTGGCTCACGCGGCGCGCCTGCGCGACCGCGTCCTCGCGCTCGCTGAGATCGCCGAACGGCAGCTCGGCGGCGTTGCTCATGCGGTGATCTCCGCCGGGAAGAGGCGCGCGAGAAGCTGCGTCAGGTCGGACACGAAGCCTTCCTTGCCCACGAGGCCGACGGCGCCGGCGGCGACCGCCGCCGCGGCCGCTTCGGGCGAGCGGAAGAGCGTCATCGCCACCACCAGCGGCGCGGCCGGAAGCGCCTTTACGCGCCGCAGCAGCTCGAGGCCGCGCGCGGGCGCGGCGCCGAGGTCGAGGAGCAGGATGTCGGGAGCCGAGGACTTGACCAGCGTCAGGGCATGCGCGGTGGCATGCACGGTGCCGGCGAGGGCATATCCGGGAAGCGCGGCGACATAACGTGCCGCCGCTTCGACGAAGGTCGGGCTGTCGTCGGCGATCGCGATGCGGCGCGCCCTGCCAGGTTGCATGCCGGGAGCCTAAGGGCCACCCAGGGGGCAGGGTATCGGGGTTCCCCTGAGGCCCGCTCTAGGGAATCCCCTTAGGGACTATTTCTCATCCCTCGGGGGGAATGAGGCCTGTGCGCAGGGCATAGCGCACCAGCCCGGCGACGTCGCGAATGCCCAGGCGCTCCATGATCTGGGCGCGGTGGGTCTCGACGGTCTTCACCGAGAGATTCAGGGCGAAGGCGATCTCCTTGGTGCTCTTGCCGCCCGCCACCAGGCGCAGCACCTCGCGCTGGCGTGCGGTAAGCACGTCGGGTCCGGCGTCGCCGCCCACCCGCTGGACGTAGCCCTCCACCACCTGCCGCGACACCGCCGGGCTGAGCCAGCTCTCGCCCCGGATCACGGTGCGCAGGGCAAGCTCGAGCTCGCCCGTGGCGGCGTCCTTGAGGAGATAGCCCATGGCGCCGGCGCGCAGCGCCTGCAGCACGTATTCCTCGCCGGAGTGCATCGACAGGATGATGACGCGCACCCCGGGCTGCTGCTCGCGCATCCGCGCCGCCGCCTCCAGGCCGGTGATGCCCTTCATGGCGATGTCCATGAGGACAACGTCGGGCCTCTCGCGGCTCGCGATCTCGAGCGCTTCCTCGCCGCTCGCGGCCTCGCCGACGACCTCGACGTCCTGCATCGCGTTCAGGAGCGAGCGGATGCCCGCGCGCACGAGCGCGTGGTCGTCTGCGAGCACGACGCGGATCAACTTGCGCGCTCCTTTTCGCCGGGGGCCAGCGCGAATGTTGCCAGCAATACCGTGCCCTGTCCGGGTGACGAGCGCAGCTCGAGCGAGCCGCCGGCGAGCGCCACACGCTCCTCCATGCCGACCAGGCCCAGGCTCGCGCCGGCCGCGCCGCGGCGCCGCGCCGCTTCCAGGTCGAATCCGGCGCCGTCATCGCGCACGGAAAGCGCGAGGTGGCCTCCCGCGGTGAAGAGGCGCAGCCACAAATTGCGCGCGCCGGCGTGGCGCAGGACGTTGGTGATGGCCTCCTGGGCGACGCGGAAGCACGCGGTCTCGACTTCGGCGCGCGCCCCCGCGGGCGCGTCGGCGGCATCGAAATGCGGCGTCAGCGCGCCGATGCTCGCCTGCCGATCGAGGTGCGAGCGCAGCGCGGCGACGAGGCCCAGGTCGTCGAGCTGCAGCGGCCGCAGCATGAGCGAGAGCTGGCGCACGCGCTCGAGGGTGTGCCGCGTCGTCTCGACGCATTCGTCGACACGGTTGGTGATCGGCCCGGCGGCGCGAGCGAGCGACTCGAGCTGGATCTTCAGCGCCGTGAGCGCCTGTCCGACGTCGTCGTGCAGGTCGCGCGCGAGACGCCCGCGCTCCCCCTCCTGCACCTCGAGGAGGCGCCGCGACAAGGCGCGCAGCCGCACTTCGGACACTTCGAGCTCCCGCTGCGTGCGCTTGCGCTCGGTGATGTCGTTCAGCACGACCAGACGCGCGGCGCGCCCTCGCCAGATGACGAGGTGGCCGATGGCGTCGATGTCCATCGGCTCGCCGCCCTTCTTGAGGTGCCGGAACGTGCCGCGGATCACGGCGCCCGAGGTGCGGCGCAGGAATGTCCGGAAAGGCTCGCGCTCCTGCGGCACGCGCACGTCGTCGGCCGACATGGCGAGGAACGCCTCGCGCGCGTACCCGTAGAGCCGCACCGCCGCCTCGTTCACGCCGAGAAAGCGCTGCGTCTCGACGTCGACCACCCACATCGGCAGCGGACTGTGCTCGAACAGCATGCGGTAGCGGCCCTCCTGGGGGTCCATCCGGTCGACCAGCCGCTGCAGCGCCGCCGCCAGGAACCGAAGCGCGCTCATAGTCCGGATGGTAGCGTGGCACGCCGATTGCAGCCCGCCCCGCCATGGCGCTCGCCAAGCGGTTGAACGGCAATTCTTACGACTGTGCGCGCGCCGCGGGCCTGCGATACGTCTCCGACGGCGCGCCGGGCATCCTGCGGCGGCGTCGCGGCAGGGCGTTTCGCTACAGCCACGCCGACGGCGCCCCGGTGCGAGATCCGCGCACGCTGGGCCGCATCCGCGCGCTCGCCATCCCGCCCGCCTGGCGCGACGTGTGGATCTGCAGCGCCGACGACGGGCACCTCCAGGCGACCGGGCGCGATGCGCGCCAGCGCAAGCAATACCGCTATCACCGGCGCTGGCGCGAGGTGCGCGACGAGACGAAGTACGGCCGGCTGATTCCGTTCGCGGCCGCGCTGCCGCGCATCCGGCGGCGCGTCGCGCGCGATCTCGCGCGCCCCGGCCTGCCGCGCGAGAAAGTGCTCGCGACGGTGGTGCGGCTGCTCGAGACGACGCGGGCGCGCATCGGCAACGAAGAGTACGCCCGCGAGAACGAATCGTTCGGGCTCACCACGCTGCGCGAGCGGCAGGTGCGGGTGCGCGGCTCGAGGCTCAAATTCCGCTTTCGCGGCAAGAGCGGCGTCGAGCACGCGATCGAGCTCGACGACCGCCGGCTCGCGGCCATCGTGCGGCACATGCAGGACCTCCCGGGCGAGGAGCTCTTCCGCTATATCGACGACGACGGCGAGACGCGGCGCATCGAGTCGGACGACGTGAATGCCTATCTGAAGGACGTCTCGGGCGAGGATTTCACAAGCAAGGATTTCCGCACCTGGGCCGGCACGGTGCTCGCCGCCCGCGCGCTCCACGCGCTCGGGCCTTGCGCCGGCCAGAACGAAGGCAAGCGCAACATCGTTCAAGCGATCGCGGCCGTGGCCGGCGCGCTCGGCAATACCAGGGCCGTCTGCCGCAAGTGCTACATCCACCCGGAGATTCTCGAAAGCTACCTCGAGGGCGAGCTCGGCGACTTCATGCAGCGCGGCAGCGGAAGCAGGGCGGCGGAAAAGGCGGTCGCGGCGCTGCTCAAGGCGCGGTCGAAGAAAGCGCTCGTCGCGGCGAGGCGCAGCGGCGCGGAAGGCAGAACCCTCGTCCCAGCGCTCGCGCGCTCGCTCTCCCGTCAGGCACGCCGGTTGCAGCACAACCCTCAACCCGTCGCTAGAGGCGCCCCATGAGCCTTCACTTCCTCGGAATCGCACTCCTGGCAGCCTGTACCGCCGTTTCTGCCCAGACTCAATCGGGCTCCAGCATCGGCGGGAACAGCCCCGGCGTCGGGGGTAACGTGCAGCCGCGACCGGTTGCGCCGACGCTTCCCTCGATCGATACGAGGCCGAGCTCGACCGGCGTCCAGGGCACGAGCCCGCGCACGCCGCCCGAGGAAAGCAGCGTCAGCACTAGCGGCGCCACCGCGCCACCGCTGCCCGATCGTTCGAGCGGTCTGTGCGACACGCTGACGGGACAGGAGCGCAGGCAATGCCAGCGCGAGCAGGCCAATACCGGCACTGCCGGCACCGGGAGCGTTGGCGGGGCCGGCGGCGGCGTGAGATAACTTTGCAAAGAATTTTGTGAGCTTGTGTCCGGATGTCCAAGGGGGCCATAGCGAACCCCGGACGCCACCGTCAGGATAGCCCTCTGCTATTGGCTTTCGGGGGAGACAATGGATCTGGAATTCTATTGGTACGAGATCTCGCCGTTTATCTACACGGTCGCGGGCGGCTTCTTCCTGGGCCGGGCCGACGCGGCGCTGCCGATCATGTCCGCCCTCCTGCTGCTGACCGCAGGCGGGACGATCCTCTTCCTGCGCAGGACCCATGCGCTGCGGATGAGGGAGCTCGCGGACCGGCCTGCGGTTCGCCCAGCGCCGGCGAAGGGCTGAGCCGCACGCTCAGCGGCCGGATGTGAACATTTTGACTGACGCGTCGGGTGCATTTGCCCAGAATCGGGCTTTCGACCACCTGACAGGCCAGGCGGCAACCCAATGGCCGAGCCGCAAGAACAAAAACCCGCGGTTGCTCAGGCCGCGATCGCGGACAAGCGCTCGCCCGCAACCACATCGCTAAACGCGCTCAGGGAGCAGGCCGCGGGCCTGCGCCGGGCCCAGCTCATGGCAAGCCTGGCCCACGTCGTGACGGGCCCTGACGGAGCGTTCGAGAGCTGGTCCGAGACGCTCCCTACGCTCATCGGCGTGCCGGACTCAGAAGTCGCCGGCAGCACGCGCCAGTGGCTGGATCTGGTGCATCCCGACGACCGCGCGTTGTTCCGCGACACCGCCCTCGCGGCGCGTGCACACGGCCGCAGAAGCGAAGTGCAGTATCGGCTGTGGCGCGCCGATGGCAACTGGATCCACGTCCGGCAGATGATGGAGCCGATTGCCGGCAGCGTCGACGCCCAGGGCCACAGCCGCTGGTTCAACACTCTTCAGGACATCACCGCCATCAAAGCCGCCGAGGATCGCTACCGCCGGCTGGTTCGCGTGTACGCGGTGCTGAGCGGCATCAATTCGCTCATCGTAAGAACGCAAGATCGCGACGAGCTCTTCAAGGCGGCGTGCGAGCTGCTCGTGCGCGAGGGCAATTACCCGATGGCCTGGATCGGACTCGTGAACAGCCAGGGGACACGCGTCATCGTCGAGGCGTTCGCAGGCGAGCCGGGCGACACCCTCCGGAGCGGTCGCCTCTCGCTGGTGGAAGGCGGCCTCAATTTCGGCCTGCCGGGACAGGCGCTGAAGACCATGCGGCCGGCCCTTTCCCAGGACCTCGAGCGCGACCCGCAAGCACGGCGCAACGCGGACTACCAGGCGCGCGGGATTCAGTCCGCCTGCATGATCCCGCTCATCCTCGGCGGGCGGGGCATCGGTGTGCTGGGCCTGTACGCTTCCGGCGTCGGCTTCTTCGACGATGAGGAGCTGCGCCTGCTTCTCGACCTCGCGGGCGATATCGCCTTTGCAATCGACCACATCGACAAGAGCGAGCAGGCGGCGTACGCGTCGTTCTACGATCAGCTTACCGGCCTTGCAAACCGCGTCCTGCTGCACGAGCGGGTCGAGCAGAGCGTGCGCACCGCCGCGCGCGAGTCGCGCAACATTGCGCTCGTGATGCTGGATATCGAGCGCTTCCGCAGCGTCAATGAGAGCCTGGGACGGCGCGCCGGGGACGAGCTGCTCAAGCAGGTCACGGCGCGGCTGACGACCTTGGTGCGCGACACGAACTGGGTCGCGCGGATGGGCAGCGACGTGTTCGCCGTCATGGTCCCCGACGTGTCGAGCGCCGAGGAAGTGGCGAGCCGCACCGATCATCTGATGCGGGGTCTTTTCGCGGCAGCCTATCGATTCGAGCAGGCCGACATCGCGCTATCGGGCCGCGCCGGTATCGCGCTGTTTCCGAACGATGCGCCGGACGCCGACGCGCTGCTCCTTCGCGCGGAAGCGGCGCTGAAGAAAGCCAAGAGCTCCGGCGAGCGCTATTTCTTCTATGAGCAGAGGATGGGCGAGCGGGTGTCCGAGCACATGGCCCTGGAGAGCCAGCTGCGCCGGGCGCTGGGAAAGAACGAATTCGTGCTCCACTATCAGCCCAAAGTCGAGGTGGATACCCGAAACGTCGTCGGGGTCGAGGCGCTGATCCGATGGCAGCACCCGGAGCTCGGCCTGGTGCCGCCGACGCGGTTCATTCCCATCCTGGAAGAAACCGGGCTGATTCTCGACGTCGGATCCTGGGTGCTCAAGCGCGCGTCGCTGGACCGGAAGGATTGGCTCGAACGGGGCCTGGAAGCGCCGCGCGTGGCGGTGAACGTCTCGCTGATGCAGCTGCGCCAGCGCAACTTCGTGCACCTCGTGGAGGACGCCATCGTTCACGGGGCCACCCCGGCCGGCATCGACCTCGAGCTCACCGAGAGCCTGCTGATGGACGACATCGAGGCCAATATCGCGAAGCTGAAGGCGCTGCGCGCGCTCGGACTGGAGATCGCGATCGACGACTTCGGGACCGGATATTCATCGCTCGCCTACCTGGCGAAGCTTCCGGTCCAGGCGCTGAAGATCGACCGCTCCTTCATCAACGGGCTGCACAAGGATCCGGACGCGATGACCCTCGCCTCGACCATGATCTCGCTCGCGCACTCGCTCCGCCTGCAGGTCGTAGCCGAGGGCGTGGAAACCGAGGAGCAGGCGCACCTGCTGCGGCTGCTGCGCTGCGATCAGATGCAGGGGTGGCTCGTCAGCAAAGCCGTTCCGGCTGCAGCGCTGGTGGAGCTCCTCAGCCCCGCCCGGGACGCGAACCGGCCTTAGAACCGCCTGGCGGGGGGATTGGTGGAGTGGAGGAGGATCGAACTCCCGACCTTCGCATTGCGAACGCGACGCTCTCCCAGCTGAGCTACCACCCCGTGGAGGGGGCGGATTTTACCGCAATGGGGCTACAATGTTTCGATGAGCGGCCCCTCGCGTAATCGGCGCGCCGACGACATGTCGGCCGAGGAAGTGAAGGAGTTCTGGCACGGCTTCTGCGAGCGCAAGGGCGTCGACGCGGCCACGCGGGCGCGCGGCGACGAGAAGATCGAGCGCGACCCGGACTACTGGGCCGACCAGACGATGGCCCGGCTGCTCGACTCGGTCTCGAGCTAGCTTTTTTTGCTCTTCGTCCTGCGGCCGTGTAATCTCGCGGCGGGGATGGTTAAAAAGAAGAAGAAAGCTCGCCGGGCGGCCGGGCCCAGGCCGGCGCCGCGGCGCGCCGCCGCGCAAAGCCGCACGCTGGCCGAGGAGCGCTTTCACGCGCTCGTGCGCCTCTCGTCCGACTTCTACTGGGAAACCGACGCCGAGCACCGGCTGACCGAGCTTGCGCACGGCGCGGGCTACCGCGGCACGCTGCCGCGCGAGCGGCTCATCGGCAGGCCGCGCTCGGAGCTGCACTCCGTGTCCCCGGACGCCGCGGGCTGGCAGGCCCACATGGCGACGCTCGAGGCGCGCCTGCCCTTTCGCGGCTTCGAGTTCGTGCGCCAGCATGCCGGCGGCGAATTGCGCCACTTCACCCTGAGCGGCGAGCCGGTGTTCGACCGTTCCGGCGCGTTCCGCGGCTATCGCGGCGTCGGCACCGAGATCACCGAGAGGAAGCGCGTCGAGCAGGCGCTCGCGCGCCTCACGCATTACGAATCGCTCACCGGGCTGCCGAACCGGGCGTTGCTCACCGACCGCCTGAATCACGCCATCGCCCGCGCCGATCGCAGCGGGAGCCTCCTCGCGGTGATGATCCTCGATCTCGACAACTTCAAGGAGATCAACGACGCGCTCGGGCAGGCGGTGGGCGACCACGTGCTCACGGAGGCCGCGCGCCGGCTGCAGTCGTGCCTGCGCAGCATCGACACCTTGGCGCGGCTGGGCGACGACGAGTTCGCCGTGCTGCTCGAGGGCCTGCCCGACTTCGACGAGATCTCGCAGGTCGCGCAGCGCCTGCTCGCCGCGGTGGCCGAGCGCGCCGTGGTTTCGGGCCACGAGCTGTACCTCTCGGCAAGCATCGGCCTCGCGGTCTACCCGGTGGACGACCAGGACGCCGACGCGCTCCTGCGCAACGCCAACCTCGCGATGCACCATGCCAAGCGCGAAGGGCGCAACAACTTCCAGCGCTTCTCGCACGACATGGCCACGCGCACCGAACGCCATGCGGAGCTGAAGCTGCGCCTGCGTCGTGCGCTCGAGCGCCACGAATTCGTGCTGCACTTCCAGCCGATCGTGACGCTGGAGACCGGGCGCATCCTCGGCGCCGAGGCGCTGCTGCGGTGGAACGACAGGGAGCGGGTGGTGTCGCCCGCGGAATTCATCCCGATCGCGGAGGAAAGCGGGCTCATCGTGCCGATCGGGCTGTGGGCGTTGCAGGAGGCCTGCTGCCAGTGCCGGACCTGGCTCGACCTGGGCCACGCCTGGATGCAGGTCTCGGTGAACCTCTCGCCGCGCCAGTTC
>DATLUZ010000069.1:0-11451 GCA_035577785.1 Burkholderiales bacterium
GCACCCAGGAGCTCTTCGACTGGGCGCGCGAGAACCCGCAGGTGCGGCTGCACTCGTCCGACTACACCCATGGCGCCGCGGTGCTGGCGAAGCTCGAGCGCTTCGTCGCCATCAACTCGGCCGTCGAGGTCGACCTCACCGGCCAGGTCAACGCGGAGGTTGCGCGCGCCAGCTACGTAGGCGCGGTGGGCGGCGCGCTCGACTTCATCCGCGCCGCCAACCAGTCGCCGGGAGGCGTGGCGCTCATCTGCCTGCCGTCGAACCGGATCGTCAAGAAGCTATCAGGCCCGGTCGCGACGCCGCGCAGCGAAGCGGCGGTAATCGTGACCGAGAAGGGCGCCGCCGACCTGCGCGGCTGCACGCTGCGCGAGCGCGAGGAGCGCCTGCGCGCGATCAGCGAAAATTCCTGAGGTCGCGCACGACCCAGAATGGCAGCGCGGCGAACGCGATGAACACGAGCGCGATCGCGAGCCCGGCGCGGTAGCCGCCGGTGAGGTCGTGGAGCGCGCCGCCCGTCAGCGCGCCGGCCGCGGCGCCGATCGCGTTGGCCGAGTAAATGCCGCCGTAGATCGTCGCGACCTTCGGCCCCGCGAAGTAGCGCGCGGCGAGCGAGGAGATGATCGGCCCGCGGGTTCCCATGCACAGGCCGAAGAGCACCACGAAGAGGACGAGCAGCATCGCCGTGGGCTGGAAGGTCATCGCAAGAAGGACCGCCATCCCGGCAGCGGTGCCGGCGAAGCTCACGCTCACGGTTTGGCGGTAGCCGAAGCGGTCCGAGACCACCCCGCTCGCCATCACGCTGGCGGCCGAAAGCAGGCCGAGGAAGCCGTAGGCGCTTGCGGCGCTGATGGGGCTGAAGCCAGCATCGATGAAGAAAGCGACCAGCTGCACCAGCACGGAAAACATCGATGCCGAAGTGAAGAAGAAGATCGCGGCGAGCCCCCAGAACACCGGCGTGCGGAACGCGGCACCGAAGGTCCAGCCTTCGTCCGCCCTTTTCCGCCGGGCTTCGCGGTGATAGGCAGCGCTGCCGGCGGCAAGCCGCTTCCAGGGCAGGAAGAGCACCACGGGCAGGAGCGCGAGGAGCGCGATGCCGAGGATGCGGTAGGCGCTGCGCCAGCCGAATTCGCCGATGAGCGACTGCGCGAGCGGCACGAGGAAGACCGCGCCGACCCCGGTCGCCGAGAACGCGATCCCGATCGCCGTGGAGAGGCGCGTGCGGTACCAGCGCGAAAGCAGCGCCGAGCCCGGCACCATGCCGTTCAGGCTCGCCCCCAGCCCCACCAGCACGCCGATGCACAGGTAGAACTGCCACAGGCCGGTCACCGAGCCCGCGGTCCAGAACGCCGCGCCGAGAAGCGCCGTTCCCACGCCGTAGACCCAGCGCGGACCGAGCCGGTCGAACACCAGCCCCGCGAGCGTGGCGGTGCCGCCGTGCACCAGCAGGTAGATCGAATAGACGCTCGCTACCTGCGAGCGCGTCCAGCCGAAGTCGCGCTCGAGCGGCAGCAGGAACACCGTGTAGCTGTCGCCCAGGCCGCGGCCGAGCAGGATGAACGCGAATACGGCGGCGAGCACTCCGGCGGCGGTGCGGGAAAAGGGCGTCAGATCGGCTGCTTCAGGTTTTCTGCGCGGGATCGAGCCCGAAGACCTGGCGCAGGTACGAGAGGTAGCCGGCGTCCTTGCTGATGGTCTTGCCGGGCGCGTCCGAGACCTTGGCCACCGGCTGACCGTTGCACTCGGTCATCTTGAGCACGATATTGATCGGCTCGTAGCCGAGGTCGTTCGTGAGGTTGGTGCCGATGCCGAACGAGATGCGCGCGCGGCCCTGGAAGCGGCGCGCGATCTCGATCGCGAGCGGGAACGAGAGCTGGTCGGAGAAGATAAGCTGTTTGCTCTTGGGATCGACGCGGTTCCTGCGGTAGTGCTCGATCATGCGCTCGCCCCAGTCGAACGGGTCGGCGGAGTCGTGCCGCACGCCGTCGAAGAGCTTGCAGAAGTACATGTCGAAGTCACGCAGGAAGGCGTTGAAGCCGTAGGTGTCGGTGAGCGCGATGCCGAGGTCGCCGCGGTATTCCTGCGCCCACTTGTCGAAGGCGAACACCTGCGAGTCGCGCAGCCGCGGCCCCAGCGCCTGGCACGCCTGCATGTATTCGTGGGCCATGGTGCCGAGCGGCGTGAGGTTGTTGCGCATCGCGAAGAGCACGTTCGAGGTCCCGGCGAAATACTCGGGCACCTCGCGCTTGAGCGTCTGCAGCACCTCCTCCTGCCAGGCGCCTGAGAAGCGCCGCCGCGTGCCGAAGTCGGAGATCCTGAGCTCCAGCGAGGACTCCACCTTGCGCACGAGCTCGATCTTGGCCCCGAGCCGCCTGCGGCCTTCGTCCAGGTTCGGCCGCGGCTGCGTGCGCCGGAAGTACACCTCGGACACGACCGCGAGCACCGGGATCTCGTAGAGGATGGTGTGCAGCCACGGGCCGCGGATGGTGATGTCGATCTCGCCGGGCTTCTCGCCGTAGCCCGCGCTCAGGTATTTCTCGTTGAACTTGAACAGGCCCAGGAAGTCGACGAAGTCGGACTTCATGAAGCGCAGGCCGCGCAGGTAGGCGAGCTCGTCATCGCGGAACCGGAGCTTGCACAGGTCCGCGAACTCGGACTTCATGTCCTCGAGGTGCGGGCGCAGGTCGACCCCGGGGGTACGGCACTTGAACTTGTATTCGACCTGCGCGCCCGGAAAGTGGTGCAGCACGACCTGCATCATGGTGAATTTGTACAGGTCGGTGTCCAGCAGCGACTGGATTAGCATGCGGCGCGCATTGTTGCGGGCATTGTAACTATGACCAGAGCTCCGGGGTCGAGTCGTCCGCCTGGATCAGCTCCGGACCCTCGCTGTCGGGGTTGCTCACGCGCTTCGACACCGGCCGCATCTCCATCCCGCCGGCGGGATAGGGGCCGAGCAGGTCGCGCACCTGCTCCGCCGCGGTGAGCGTCGGATCGAGCCAGCGCGGCACGTCGCCGGCGTGAAGCATCACGGGCATGCGGTCGTGCACCTTCGCGGCGAGCGCGTTCGGCGCGGTGGTCATCAGGATGTAGCTCGCGAGCGCGTCGGGCTTGCCGCCGTGCCAGCGATCCCACAGCCCGGCGAGGAAGAACGGCTCGCCGCTCTTCAGGCTGAACCAGAACGGCACCTTGCCGCTCGAGGTGGCGCGCCACTCGTAGTAGCCGTCGATCGGCACGACGCAGCGGCGGTGGCTCAGAAGGTCGCGGAACATGGGCCGCTCCGCCACCGTCTCGGCCCGTGCGTTGATCGGGCGCCGCGCCGATTTGGGGTTCTTGGTCCAGGAAGGCAGCAGGCCCCACAGGAATTGCTCGAAGCGCAGCTCGCGCGTGCGGTAGGACTGGCGGAGGATCCAGTCCGGCAGCCCCGGACAGACGTTGTAGCGCGCGGCGAGCTCGTCTCCGCCCACGATGGGCTGGCCCAGCACGCCCTCGATGCGCTCCTTGCGGCTGAACCGCCCGTATCGCCCGCACATGAGTGCGGAGCTTAGCTTACAGCGCGCTGTGCTCGACCAGCCCGTTCACGCGCGCGCCGAGGAGGCGCACCGGGCGCCGCCCCGCCTGCGTGCGGTGAAGAAGCTCCGCGGCCCAGGACGAGATCACGTCGGCGTCGCAGGTGGGCCGCGACAGCGTGTGGCTGCGCGTCACCGTGGTGAAGTCCGCGTAGCGGACCTTGATCGTCACCGTGCGCCCGGCGAGGTGCTTCTTCTCGAGCCACTCGGCGGTCTCGCGCGCGAGGCGCGCGACCTCGGTGCGGATCGTGTCCAGGTCCTGCAGATCCTGCGCGTACGTGGTCTCGCTGCTTGCCGACTTCGCAGCTCGGTGCGCGACGACCGGGCGGGGATCGTCGCCGTAGGAAAGCTGGCGCAGCCAATCAGCAAGGCTCCCCACGTGAAGCCGGAGCTCTTCAAGATTGTAGCTTCTGATATCGACCACGCGCTTGAGCCCCAGCGCGTGCAGTTTCTTCGCCGTGACCGGCCCGACCCCCCAGAGGGCGTCGACCGGCAGCGCCTGCAGAAACTCCTCCATCCGCTCGGGGGAAATCACGGTGAGCCCGTCGGGCTTGCGCCAGCCCGAGGCGATCTTGGCGAGGAACTTGTTCGGCGCGACGCCGGCCGAGGCAGTGCAGCGCGTCTCCTCGTGGATGCGGCGCTTGAGCTCCTTCGCCACCAGGCTGCCGTACCCGATGCCCCAGCGGTTCTCGGTGACGTCGAGGTACGCCTCGTCGAGAGAAAGCGGCTCGACCAGGTCGCTGCACGAGCGCAGGATGGCCATCACCCGCGACGAGACCTCGTGATACTTGGCGAAGTCCGGCCGCACGATGACGAGCTCCGGGCACAGGCGCACGGCGCGCGCCATGGGCATCGCCGAGCGCACGCCGAACGCGCGCGCTTCGTAGCTCGCCGCCGCCACGACGCCCCGCCCCTCCGGGCTTCCGCCCACCGCTACCGGCTTGCCGCGCAGGCGCGGATCGTCGCGCGCCTCGACCGAGGCGTAGAACGCGTCCATGTCCAGATGGACGATCTTCCGCATTACTGTATATATTGCCACTACCCGCGGCGCAGCGGTATCCCTCTTACTGACGTGGGCCGTGACCGGGGATACGCTCCGGAGGCGAAACCCGCAAGCCCTGCGCGTAGTCGACGCCGAGCTCGCGCACCACCCGCAGCACCGCGTCGGTCTCGACCCACTCGGCCACGGTGGGGATGCCCATGGCGCGGCCGACGCCGCAGATGGCGGTGACCATGGCGCGGTCGACGGAATCGTTGGCGATGTTGCGCACGAACTCGCCGTCGATCTTGAGGAAGTCCACCGGCAGGTTCTTGAGGTAGCCGAACGAGCTCACGCCCGAGCCGAAATCGTCCAGCGCGAAGCGGCAACCCAGCGCGCGCAGGGTGTTCATGAAGCGGATGGCGTGCGCGAGGTTGTTGATCGCCGCGGTCTCGGTGACCTCGAAGCACAACATCTGCGGCGCGATGTGCGCGGCGGTGATCTGGTCCCTCACGAAGCGCAGGAAGTCCTCGTCGCCGAGCGAGGTGCTGGAGAGATTGACGGCGACGATGCGCCGGGCGTCGGCTGGCAGCGCGCCCGAGCCGATCAGGCGGCACACCGTGCGCACCACGAACCGGTCGATGCGCCCGGGCATCAGGTTGTAGCGCTCGGCAGCCTGGATGAGCGTGCTCGTGGGCACCAAGGCGTTGTCGCGATCGTGCATGCGCAGGAGCGCCTCGCGATACTCCGTCACCGCGAGCTCGGGGCGCAGCGCGACCGCCTTCTGCACCTCGACGAAGATCCGTTCCTCGCGCAGGGCGTCGCCGATGCGGGTGCCCCACTCCAGGTCGCTGGTGCGCCGGCCGAGCTCGCCGTCGCTCGCCTTGAGGACGTGGATGCGGTTGCGGCCGCCCTCCTTCGCCGCGTAGCAGGCGACATCGGCCGCGCTCATGAGCTGCGCGACGCTCTTGCTCTGGCCGTCGATCGGCACGAGACCGATGCTGACGCCGGTCTCGAACAGGCGGTTGCCCCAGCTGAAGCGGAAGCCCGCGACGACCTGGCGCAGCTTCTCGGCAATCTCGCGCGCCTTGGGCAGGTCGCAATGCGCCACCAGCACGCCGAACTCGTCTCCGCCGAGCCGCCCAAGGGTGTCGTTGGCGCGGAGCTGCGATTTGAGCAGCGCGCCCAGCTGCCGCAGCAGCTCGTCGCCGGCGGTGTGGCCGCTCGTATCGTTCACCACCTTGAACTGGTCCAGGTCGAGGAACATGAGCGCATGGCGGCTCGCGTCGACCTGTGCGTCCTCGAGCGCCTGGCTGAGCTTGCGCTCGAAGTGGCGGCGGTTGATGAGGCCGGTGAGCGGGTCATGGCTCGCCTGCCAGGCGAGCTCGTGGTTGAGCGCCCGGGCCCGCGATACGTCCGCGTAGACGAAATAGCCGATGCACAGCATCCCGCCGATGCCGAGCAGCAGCACGCTCAAAAGCGCCATCTGGCTGTGGCCGCGCGCCATCGCCGCCACGCGATCGAGCGGCAGCTGCACCTCGATGGCACCCATCAGCCGATTCACTTCGAACACCTTGCCGACCGGCACGCCGGCGCGCGCGCGGCTGGCCACCGTCTGCGGGCGCGACTCGAGGGCGTTGTGGCAGTTGACGCACGCGGGGCCAACGGCCGGGTCGGCGCGCATATAGCGAAGCGTAGACACGCCCTGGACGGACTCGATGCGCCAGACCGGCTCCCAGGCGATCGGCGCCTTCGGCGCGGGACGGTCCTGCGCTTCGAGCTGTGCCCAGGCCCAGCGCTGGAAATCGTCCGACAGGCCTTGGTCGTCGGCAAGGTTCCACTTGCTCACCGGCCGATAGCGGAAGAGGCCTCCGCTCTCGGCATCGGCGCGCTGGCCGACGAGCTTCAGGAACTGCACCGGAAGCGGCAGGTTGCCGCGCTCGCTCTGGTAATGCTCGGAGGCGATGGCTGCGCCTTCGCGGGTCAGCTTGCCAACCACATGCTCGGCGTACACCGAGCGCGAGGCCGCGGACTGCCGCGTCACGATCTCGGCGAGCTGGACGGCCTGGAATTCGATCAGGCTGTGCTGGCCGCGGCTGATGAGGTAGCCGGTGAGCGCCACCACCGCCCAGAGAAACGCGATGGCGGTGATCAGCACCCGGCGGCGCAGGCCGATGCCCTCCTGCTTCCAGTCCTCGACCCCCACGCGCGTGCCGGCCCGCGCCGCGAAGCGCGCGAACCCCGGCTTCAGGCGGCGCACGAAGGCCCCTCCACGCGTCCAGATGTGGGCGGAATTCACGCGGGCACTGTAGCCGCCGCGGCCCCGCGTCGAGAGGGCAAACCTTTCGGCTGACGAGCTTTTGCACGGTCCGCACGCTTGCGGGGCTTTCGATACTGGATATAATTCCAGTGTTTGTTAAAACAGGTGAGAGAACCCGCATGGACGCGTTGACCGACCGGCAGTCCGAGATCCTCAAGCTGATCCGCGAGCTCACCGAAGTGTCGGGATTTCCGCCGACCCGCGCCGAGATCGCCGAGCGCATGGGCTTTCGCTCGGTGAACGCGGCCGAGCAGCACCTGCGCGCGCTGGAGAAGAAAGGGGCGATCGAGATTTCCTCGGGCGCCTCGCGCGGCATCCGCGTGCGCGATGGCCGGCCCGCAAGCCGCGCCGGCCGCCTGCTCGAGCTGCCGGTGATCGGCCGGGTCGCCGCCGGCAGCCCGATCCTCGCGCAGGAGCACGTCCAGGAGCGCTTCCAGGTCGACCCCAACCTCTTCACGCCGCGCGCCGACTACCTGCTGCGCGTGCGCGGAATGTCGATGCGAGACGCGGGCATTCTCGAAGGCGACCTGCTCGCGGTGCATCGCACGCAGGAGGCGCGCACCGGCCAGGTGGTGGTCGCCCGGCTCGCCGACGAGGTGACCGTGAAGCGTTTCCGGCGCCGCGGCCACGCGGTGCAGCTCCTCCCCGAGAACCCCGACTTCGAGCCGATCGAGGTCGACCTGAGGAGCCAGCCGCTCGTCATCGAAGGTATCGCCGTCGGTGTGATCCGTAACGGCCGCGCGCTGTAGTTTTCTCGGGGTTTCGTGGTAGAAATGCTGCGATGCCGGACCGGCCGCTCAACCGCATCTGCTACGTCGAGGACGACGAGGACATCCAGCGCATCGTGCGCATGTCGCTCGAGCGCCTCGGCAAGATGACGGTCCACATCGTCGGCGACCCGACCATGGCGATCGAGGCCATCAACACCTTCAAGCCCGATCTGGTGATGCTGGACTGGATGATGCCGAAGCTCGACGGCCCGGCGCTCTTCAAGCTGATGCAGACCCAACCCGAAACCAAGGCTCTGCCGGTCGTGTTCATTACCGCCAAGGCCTCGCAGCGCGACCTCGACCAGCTGATGAAGCTCGGCGCCGCCGCGACCATCTCCAAGCCTTTCTCGCCCAAGGACCTGCCCGAGCAGCTACGGGAGATCTGGAAGAAACTGCCTTAGCTGGCGGGACGGCGGGGCTGCGAGCGGGGCTGGGAACGCGGCTGCGAGCGGGGCTGGGAGCGCGGCTGGGTCTGGTCGGGCGACCCCTCGGCCTCGGCGAACTTGCGCTGGATGAAGCCGAGCACCTCGTCGGCGTTGCGAAAGCGCGCGTCGCGGTCTTTCTCGAGCAGCTTGTCCAGCAGGCGCTGGTATTTCGAAAGCTCGTCCGGCAGCGCCGACGGCGGGGTGTTGAGATGGTGCAGCGCCACCTCGACCGCCGAGTTGCCCTCGAACAGGTGCCGGCCGGTGAGCATCTGGTAGAGCAGCACCCCGGCGCTGTAGATGTCGGTCCTGAGATCGAGCGGCTTGCCCTGGACCTGCTCTGGGCTCATGTAGCGCGGCGTTCCCAGGATCTCGCCCTGCCCCGTCATGTCGGCCGCATCGACGTGCTTCGCGATGCCGAAGTCGACCACCGCGAGGCTGCCATCGGAGCGGAACATCAGGTTCTGCGGCTTCAGGTCGCGGTGCAGGATGCCCTTCTCGTGGATATCGCCGAGCGCGGTCATCAGCTCGCCGAAAAGCCGCAGGCACTCGGCAGGCGGGAGCGCCTTGCCGCCGAGGCGCTTATTCAGGTCGCCGCCGTCGAAGAACTCCATCACCAGGTAGGCGTGCTCGCCCGAGGTCCCGTGCGTGACGACGCGCGCGACGTGCCGGCTCTGGATGCGCTCGACCAGCGAGTACTCCTCGATGAACCGCGCGAGCGCCCGGCGGTCGGCGGTCACCTCGTTGCGCAGGATCTTCACGACCAGCGGCTCGTCGTCGCGCTCGCGCGAGGCGAGGTACACGCGCGACATGCCGCCTTCGCCGATGAGGTGCAGGACCCGGATGCCGGGGATCTTGACCTGCGCGCCGATGCTCTGACCCTCGAGCCGCGCGGCGAGCTCTGGAGTGAGGGTCTTCTGCGCGGCGTCGCTCGTCAGGTCGCGCAGCGACGTGACGAGCCGCTCGCGTGTCAGCTCCTGCTTGCGCTGGTAGTCGTCGGCCCCCGCCTTCATCGCCTTGACGGCGATCACCTCGTTGCCGGCGCCGGTCAGGAACAGGATCTTCGGGCAATCGGAGCGGGTCTTGAACTGCGCCAGCCACTCGAGGCCATCGCCGTCCTCGCGTCCGAGCATGTAGTCCAGGACCACGACGTCGTAGCCTCCGAGCGGGAAGTCGGGCCCGGGAATGGCCTGCGCCTTCGGGTCGTAGTGGTCGACGTCGGCGTCCGGCCACTGGGACGTCACGTAATGCGTGAGCAGCGTGTGCAGGTCCTCGTCGTCGTCGATGATGAGGACGCGCATCGCTAGAGCGTGATCGAATACACCCCGACAGCCTCGGACTTGCCGCGAAGCGCCACCGCGCCGCGTGCGTGTGCGCGAGCGGCCGGAACCAGCGGCCGGATCGCCTCGTAGAGCGTCGCCGAGACCAGCACCTCGTCGGCCTGGGCCATCTGCATCAGGCGCGCCGCGGTGTTCACCGTGTCGCCGATGATGGTGTAGCTCATGAAGTGCGGCGAGCCGATGTTGCCGATGATGGCCTCGCCGCGGCACAGGCCGATGCCGACCCCGGTGGCGACGCCGAAGCGCGCGCGCCAATCCGCGGACACCGGCGCAAAGTGCGACACCATGTCCATCGCCGTGCGCCACGCGCGCGCGGGCGCATCGGGCTGGGCGAACGGAACGTTGAAGCCGACGAGCAGGCTGTCGCCCGCCATGTTGAAGATCGTGCCTTCGTGCTGGTAGGCGGCCTCGGTGAGAACCGAGAAATACTCGTTCAGCATGTCGACGACGTTGTGCACGCCGATCGTCTCGGTGATGCGGCTGAAGCCGCGCAGGTCGGCGAAGAGGACCACCACGTCGGCGCGCTCGGCCTCGGTGCGGAACGGCGCGGCGGCGCCCGCCACGCCGATGATGCGCTCGGTGAGCCGCGGCGACACATACCGCGACAGCGCCTTGTGGAGCGCTTCCTTGTGGTCCACCTCGGCGGCAAGCCGCCGCGCCTCGAGCTCGCGCCGCGTCTCGTGCAGGCGGCGCAGCGTCTTCACCCGCGCCAGCAGCTCCTCGCGGTGGACCGGCTTGTGGAGGAAATCATCCGCGCCGGCTTTGATGCCCTGCAGCCGGCTTGCGCGGTCCTCGAGCCCCGTCACGAGCACCACCGGTATGAGCGCGGTGAGCGGGTCGGTCTTCAGCCGTCGGCAGATCTCGAAGCCACACGCTCCGGGAAGGAGTACGTCGAGCAGGACGAGATCGGGCGGCGCAGCGGCCACCGAGGCGATCGCCGCGCTGCCGTCGTTCACCATTTCGGCTTCCATGCCCTCGGCCTCTACCGTCGCAGCGAGCAACGCCGCCATGTCGGGATCGTCGTCGACCACCAGCACGCGGAACGCCGCCTGCGGCGCTACATCCCGGCCGGTGGCGGCGAGATCACTCATACGTGATGTGCAGGTTCGCGAGGTACTCGCCGTAGGCAGCAACGTGCTCATCGAGTGCAGCCTTGTCGCCTGCCTTGGCGCCTTCTTCGATCAGCTTGCCCAGCGAGGTCACGTCGTCGAAGCCGTAGGAAACGCCGACGCCGCGCATGCGGTGCCCGATCTGGCGCATCTGCTCGAAGTCGCCGCCGGCGAGCGCCTGGCGCAGCACGTCGAGCTCCTTGTTGCGGTTCGTGAGGTACGTGGGAATCAGGTCCTCGAGGTCCTTCGAGACCTTAACCGTGCGCGCATCCTGGGTCATGAACCCATTATATGGGCGGGGCTTTTGGCTGTCCGGTGGCCGCCGGTCAGGCTTTGTCAGCCAGGGCGGCGCGCGCCCGGGGCAGGTGCGGATGGACCGTCAGTGCGGCGTAGAAGGCGAAGCGTGCCTCGAGCGGCGCGCCGCCGCCCAGGAGGATTTCGCCAAAATGCATCATGGCGGCGAAATGCCGGGGCTCGAGCTCGAGCGTGCGGGCGATGTCCTCCAGGCACTCCTGGTCGCGCCCGAGGAGGTAGTAGAGCGTGGCGCGCTTGTGCCAGGCCTCGGGGAAATCCGGCGCCCGGCGCAGGAGCTGGGTGAGGCGGGTCTCCGCGATGTCATAGCGCCGCGCAGCGATGTCGCGGGTGGCGAGGTCGAGCACCCGGGCCGCCGCGGCGTGCGGGTGGTCCATCCAAACGTTCCAGATCTGGTCTTCGGTCCGTTCCGCTTCTTTCCCGTGGCAGGACTTGAGCTGCCTGAAGAGCGCGTCCAGGAACGGCAGGTCCCGCGCCGGCCGGCGCGAACGGCGGGCTTCGATCAGGCCGAGGATGTCGCCCTGGCTCTTCATTGCGGCCATCTTAGTGGAAGTCGCGCGAAGGCGCTGTGAGCGGTCCGAGGAGCACGCTGTAATCAAGCAGGCGGCGTGCCACCAAATGCACAACGTCGCC
>DATLUZ010000070.1:0-15441 GCA_035577785.1 Burkholderiales bacterium
ATCTCACCTGCGGCGCCACCATCGAGACCGGCGACGGCGGCCAAATCTCCATCGCCTGGAACCTCGGCGACAGCCGCACCAAGACCGCGCGCTACGAATACAAGCGCCCAGGGACCTACCGCGTGCGCGTGCGCGGCGCCGGCAATGAAGCCTGCGTCGGCGAGAAGGAAGCCTCGCTCACCGTGGGTACCTCCGGTACGCCGGGTACACGCGGGCGCGCCGCCGCCACGCCGAGCTGCCCGGCCGGCTGGACCCTGGTCGAGGATTCCGTGAAGGGACCGCGCTACACCTGCCGCGCCCGGGCGCCGGCGCAGCCGCTGCGCTGCGCCGAGGGTACGGCCTATTTCGTCGAAAACGGCGAAATCGGCTGTCGCTAGTTATTTTTTCTGCAACAGCTCTGCGCAGCCGGCGCGAGTTGCCCAGTATTCCCACGCGCGCCAGGTCTCGGGCGAGTGCGGCTTGTAGCCGGCGTTGCGCGCCTCGATCTCGCCGCGCGACAGCGGCTTGACCTCGCCGAGCCGCATCGCGGCCAGCTGCACCCGCGCGTTGCGCGGCACGTAGACCGACATGCGCACCACCTCGATCAGCGAACGCGCGGCGGCGACGAAGCCGTGGCCGCGCATCAGCGCGACGTTGTTGGCGGCGAGGCGCGCGGCGAGATCGCGCCCCTGCGGCATGTTGGTGACGAGGAGGTTGGTGTCGCCGAACCGGTCGCGGATGTCCCAGACCGGCACTTCCACGCCCATGAAGCTGCCCGAGTGGATCACCGGGCGAAGCGGCGCGGCGGTGATGCCGAAGGGCAGCACGTCTTCGGCGTGCGCATGCACCACCGCGAGGACTTCCGGCCGGGATTCGTACACCGCGCCGTGGATGAAGCGCTCGAGATACGGCTGCCGCGCGTCGCCGCCCACCGGCGTGCCGTCCAGCTCGAATTCCATGATGTCGGCCTGCTGCACCATCTCCGGACTGAGCGAGCGCGCGAGGAGGTAGCGCTTCGGCTCGCGCGGATGGCGCACGCTGACGTGGCCATAGGCGTCGACGATGCCTTCGTGGGCAAGGATGCGGTTGGCGATGACGAGGTCGGCGAGCACGCGCTCCAGATCGGTCATTTCGGTATCCCGTGTAACGTCCCTGTGCGATCGTAGCGGATGCTCCGCATCCTTGTCGTCTGGCTGATCAACGCCGCCGCGCTCGCCGCGGTGGCCTACCTGATGCCGTCGGTGACGATCTCGAGCGCCGGCGCCGCCCTCGCCGCGGCCCTGGTGCTCGGGTTGGTGAATGCGCTGATCCGGCCGGTCCTGGTGCTCCTCACCCTGCCCGTCACGGTGCTCACGCTCGGGCTTTTCATCTTCGTGATCAACGGCCTCCTCTTCTGGGCGGTCGGCAGTTTCGTCGCCGGGTTCCACGTCGCCGGGTTCTGGGCCGGAGTGCTCGGCGCGATCGTGTTCAGCCTGATCTCGTGGGCGCTTTCGCACCTCGTCCTGAGGTGAGCTAGCCCGCAGCCTTCGTCGAGGCCTCGGCGGATAGCAGCTTCTCGAAGGCGTGGCCGTCGAGCGGCGCGCTGAAGTAATTGCCCTGCCACTCGTCGCAGCCGAGCGCGAGCACGCGCGAGAGCTGGGCCTCGTTCTCGATTCCCTCGGCGGCCACCGCGATGCCCAGCGTCTTCGCCAGCACCACGATGGCGCGCACGATCGCCTCGTCGGCGGCCTGCGTGTCGATCGAGCGCAGGAATGACCGGTCGATCTTCAGCTTGTGCACCGGGAGCTGGCGCAGGTACGCGAGGCTCGAATAGCCGGTGCCGAAGTCGTCGATCGAGATGCGCACCCCGAGCTCGCCGAGGCGGCGCAGCGTTTCGATGTTCTCGTCGAGGCTCGACATGAGCACGCGCTCGGTGACCTCCAGCTCCAGCGCGGAGGGCTCGAGCGCGTTGGCGCGCAGCGCCGTGCCGACCTTCTCGAGATAGGCGTCGTGCTGGGCGAGCTCCGGCGCCGACACGTTCACCGCGATCCAGCAGCGCCCGGGGTGCGTGCGCTGCCAGGCGCCCGCCTGCGACAGCGCGCGCTCGAAGGTCCATTCGCCGATCGAGCGGATGAGGCCGCACTCCTCGGCGAGCGGCACGAAGTCCCCGGGCAGGAGGAGCCCGCGGTCCGGGTGGTGCCAGCGCACCAGCGCCTCGGCGCCCGCCACCAGGCGCCGGCCGCGCACCACGGGCTGCCAGTGGAGCAGCAGCTCGCGCCTCGCGAGCGCGCCGTGCAGCTCGTTCTCCAGGCGCAAGCGCGCCACCGAGCGTACGTGCAGCGCCGTCTCGTACATGCGCCAGGTGCCGCGGCCGCTTTCCTTCGCGTGGTACTTGGCCGCGTCGGCGTTGCGCAGCAGCTCGGCGAAGTCGCGCGCGTCGCCCGGATAGACGCTGATGCCGATGGAAGCGCCGACGTTGAGCGTGCGTCCTTCGACATTGAACGGCCGCGCCAGCACCCCGAGGATGCGCTGTGCGACGCCTGCAGCTTCCTCCGTATTTCTGATGCTCTGGATCAATACAAAATCGTCGCCGCCCAGGCGAGCCAGTGTTTCGCTCGGCAACAGGCTCTCCAGGCGCGCGCCGACCTCCCGCAGCAGCGTGTCCCCTGCCTGGTGGCCGAGCGACTCGTTCACCAGCTTGAAACGGTCGATGTCGATGAGGAGGAGCGCGAGCTGCGTGCGGCCGCGTGCCGCCTGGAGGATCGCCTGGGCGCCGCGGTCGGCGAGCAGCACGCGGTTGGGCAGCCCGGTGAGCGCGTCGCGCGTCGCCAGGTACTCGGCGCGCGCCTCGGCCTGGCGGCGCGGCGTGATGTCCGCCGCGGTGCCGCGGTAGCCCACGAACGCGCCCGCGGGATCGCGCACCGGCACGGCGCTCACCGATTGCCAGAGCACGCCGCGCGAGCGGGTGACGACCCGGTGCACGAGCTCGCGGAAGGCGTGCCCGTCCGGCGCGTGCTCGGCGAGCCACTCCTCCACCGCGCGCTCTTCGCCGAGCGGCATGAATTCCTGCGCCCGGCGGCCGAGGAGCTCCTCGGGTCGGTAGCCGAGCACCGCCTCGACCCGTTCGGAGAGGAAGGTATAGCGCCACGAAGCGTCGGCCTCCCACAGGTACTCGCCCGAGGCCTGCGCCATGTCGCGGAAGCGCTGCTCGCGCTCGGCGAGCGCCGCCTCGGCGCGCTTGTGGTCTTCGATATCGCTCACCGTGCCCGAGGCGCGGGTGGCGCGGCCCGCGGCGTTGCGCTCGGTCACCCGGCCGGTCGCGCGCACCCAGCGCCAGCCGCCGCTCTCGATGCGCACGCGGCAGTCCACCTGGCAGATGGTCTTCTCGCCCTTCAGGCCGGCGACCAGCTCCTGGCGCACCGCCGGCCGGTCCTCGGGGTGGACCAGCTCGTTCACGTCGGTGCCGCTCATCACCCCGGCGATCGGGCGCCGGCCGAGGAGGCCCGCCCAGCCCGAGCCGAGGTAGATCGCGTTCGCCTCGAGGTCGAAGTCCCATTCGGCGAGGTTGGCGGCGCCCACCGCGAGCTCGAGGCGCTCCTTCGCCTCGGCGAGCGCGCGCTCGGCGCGCCGCTGCTCGGTCACGTCGCGCCCGACGCCGCGATACCCGAGGAAGCGCCCCGCGGCGTCCTTGCGGCTCTGCCCGGAGATGATGTGGACCTGCCGCGCGCCGCGCTCGTCGACGCGCGCCATCTCGAGGTCGAAGAACGGCCGGCGCTCCTCCATGCCCTCGTGCAGCGCCTCGATCACGCGGCTCTCGACCTGCACGCCCGGGATCTCCCAGAAGCGCTTGCCGTAGGTCGGGGTGCCGCCGAAGAAGGTGGCGACCGGGGTGCCGCCGGAGATCCAGGTGATGCGGTGGGCGGCGTCGGTCTCCCAGAACCAGTCGGCCGAGAGCTCGGTGAGGTCGCGGAAGCGCCGCTCGCTTTTCTTCGCCTCGGCGAGCGCCTGCGCCGCGCGCCGCGAGCGCACGTGCATCGCGAGGTACACGACCCCGCAGGCAAGCACCACCAAAAACAGGACGTCCAGCACTCGCTAGCGCGCCGCCGTGTCGCGCACCGGGGGCGCGACCTTCAGGATTTCATCCACCGTGGTGAGGCCGGAGCCGACCTTCATCGCGCCGCTGATGCGCAGCGGCTTCATGCCTTCCTTGAAGGCCTGCTCGCGCAGGACCGCGAGGTCGGCCTTCTCGCCGACCAGCGCCTTGATGGCGGACGAGAAGATGAGCGTCTCGTAGATGCCGACGCGGCCCATGAAGCCGGTCATGCGGCAGTCGAGACAGCCGACGGGCTTGTAGACCTTATCCGGACGGTTCGATTTCCACGGCGCGACCAGCGCGTCCCAGCCGGCGTGGTCCTCCGCGCGGTTGAACGCCACCTTCTGCTTGCAGTGCGGACAGAGCGTGCGCACCAGGCGCTGCGCCATGACGCCGTTCAGGGTGGCGTTGAGGAGATACGGCGGCACGCCGAGCTCGAGCAGCCGCGTCACCGCGCTCGGCGCGTCGTTGGTGTGCAGGGTCGAGAGCACGAGGTGTCCGGTGAGCGCCGACTGCACCGCCATCTCGGCGGTCTCGAGGTCGCGGATCTCGCCCACCATGATGATGTCGGGATCCTGGCGCATGAGCGCGCGCACGCCCTCGGCGAAGCCGAGCTCGATCTGGGACTGCACCTGCATCTGGTTGAACGCCGGCTCGACCATCTCGATCGGGTCCTCGATGGTGCAGACGTTCACTTCCGGAGTGGCGAGGCTCTTCAGGGTGGAATAGAGCGTCGTGGTCTTGCCCGAGCCGGTCGGGCCGGTCACCAGCACGATGCCGTTCGGCCGGTTGGTCATCTCCTCCCAGCGCTTCTTGTCGTCCTCGGAGAATCCGAGCTCCCTGAAGTCGCGCACCAGCACCTCGGGGTCGAAGATGCGCATCACCAGCTTTTCGCCGAAGGCGGTCGGCAGGCTCGAGATGCGCAGCTCGATGTCGCCCGTTTCCTCGGTGCGCGTCTTGATGCGGCCGTCCTGCGGGCGGCGCTTCTCGACCACGTCCATGCGCGCCAGGATCTTGATGCGGCTGGTCATCGCGGCGAGCACCCCGGCGGGGATCTGGTAGACCTGGTGCAGCACGCCGTCGATGCGGAAGCGCACTATGCCGTGCTCGCGGCGCGGCTCGACGTGGATGTCGCTCGCGCGCTGCTCGAAGGCGTACTGCCAGAGCCAGTCCACCACGCGCACCACGTGCGCGTCGTTCGCATCCAGCTTGTCGGACTTGCCGAGCTCCACGAGCTGCTCGAAGTTCGACAAGCCGGAAGCCGAGGCGGTCTTGCTCGCCCCCTTGATGGACTTCGCCAGATTGTAGAACTCGACCTGGTAGCGCTCGATGTCGACCGGGTTCGCGATCACGCGCTTGATCTCGCGCTTGATGATGCGCGCGAGCTCGGGCTCCCAGTCGCGCACGTTGGGCTCGGCGGTCGCGATCACCGCCTCTTTCGCGTTCACCGCCACCGGCAGGATGCGAAAGCGCGTGGCGTAGGCCGAGGACACGATCTCGGTCACCGCGGTGAAGTCGATCTTGAGCGGATCGATGTGGAGGTATTCCATGCCCAGGCGCTTGGCTAGCCACTCCGAGAGAGCGTCGAGCGTCAGGAGCGACGTGCCCTTCTTCCATTTCTGCTCGGCCACCACGCACAGCGGGTGCACGTTGCCGCGGTGGTAGCGCCGCTCGGTCTTCAGCGCCTCGGCCGCTTCGGGCGCGACGAGGCGGTCCTCGACCAGCCAGCCGAGGACCTCCGCGAGGGTCAGCCTGGCGTCAGCCACAGCGCTCTTAACTGCTTGTTGCATCGAGCGAAACTATACCGGAACCGGCGGGCCGCACCGTGCCAAATGCCCGCAACGGCGTGGCGTGGCGCACGCATTGCGCTAACCTCGCCGCGTGCCGCGCGCCCTGGCCGCCGATGTGCGAGTTCGCGAGGCCTGGGCGTGGAGCATGTACGACTTCGCGAACTCGGGCTACACGACCGTGGTGATCACGGCCGTGTTCGGTGCCTACTTCGTTTCCGTCGTCTGTGAAAACCAGCCCTGGGCGACCTTCGCCTGGACCGCGGCGCTTTCAATTTCTTATGCCCTGATCCTCGTCACCGGGCCGCTCGTCGGCGCCTGGGCCGACGCGCACGCCGCGAAGAAAAAGCTCCTCCTCCTGAGCACCATCGGCTGCGTCGTGTTCACGGCGCTCCTTGCCGCCGTTTCGCCCGGGCAGGCGGCGTTCGCGCTCGTGCTGATCGTGGCTTCGAACTATTTCTTCGGCTCGGGCGAGAACCTGATCGCGGCGTTCCTGCCCGAGCTCGCCGACTCGCGCGCCATGGGCCGCGTTTCGGGCTGGGGCTGGGCCTTCGGCTATCTCGGCGGCCTGTGCGCGCTCGGCATCTGTCTTTACTACCTCATGTACTCGGGAGAGGAGCCGCGCCGCGCGGTGCCGGTGACGATGCTCATCACGGCGGCCTTCTTCGCCCTGGCGGCGGTTCCGACGTTCGCATTCCTCCGCGAGCGCGCCGTGCCCCAGGGCGTTTTCGTCGATCCCTGGCGGCGCGTGCTGGAGACGCTGAAGGAGTCGGAACGCTACCGCGACCTGCGCCGGTTCCTGGTCTGCATCGTGTTCTACCAGGCCGGGATCACCGCGGTCGTTTCGCTCGCCGCCATCTACGCCGAGCAGGTGATGAAGTTCAGCATGCGCGAGACCATCACGCTCATCCTGGTGGTGAACGTGACCGCCGCGGTCGGCGCGTTCGGCTTCGGCTACGTGCAGGACTCGATCGGCCACGTGCGCGCCGTCGCGATCACGCTCGTGGGATGGATCGCGATGGTGGTCCTCGCAGGAGCCACGCAAAGCGTCGCCGGCTTCTGGGTCGCGGCCAACCTCGCCGGGCTGTGCATGGGCTCGTCGCAGGCCGCGGGCCGCGCGATCGTCGGCTACCTCGCGCCGCCCGCTCGCCTCGCGGAATTCTTCGGGCTGTGGGGCCTCGCGGTGAAGGCGGCGAGCATCTTCGGTCCGCTCACCTACGGCGCGGTGACGTGGCTCTTCGCCGGCAACCATCGCCTGGCGATCTTCGCCACGGGCCTCTACTTCGTCGTCGGCCTCTTTCTGCTCGGCGGCATCGACGTCGAACGCGGCCGGCAGCAGGCGCTGCCGGCCTAGACGGTCAAGTCGGAGTTACTTGCCGCGCTGGTAGACGACGTCGCTGCGCCGGTTCTCGGCCCACGAGGCTTCGTCGTGGCCGAGAGCCTTCGGCTTTTCTTCGCCGAAGCTGACGGACTCGATCTGGCCGTCGGCCGCGCCGGAGAGCCGCATCATCCGCTGCACCGCCTCGGCGCGTTTCTGGCCGAGGGCGAGGTTGTATTCGCGGCTGCCGCGCTCGTCGCCGTTGCCCTCGATCGTCACGCGCGCATCGGGGTTGTCGCGCAGGTAGCGCGCGTGCGCCTCGACTGCCGGCCGGAACTCTGGCTTCACGTCGGAGCGGTCGAAATCGTAGTAGACCGAGCGCTGGGCGGGAACGCCTTTCACGTTAGGTTGCGCGCTTGCCTGCGAGCCGGCGCGCTGGCCGGGCTGGCTCCTGGTCGCGGCCGAGCCGCTGCGAGCTGCCGGCGTGGCGGATGCCGAATCCGGCGTGGCGCTCGAGTCGGCGGGCGGAGTATTGGAAGCGCAGGCCGCGGCCAGAAGCGATGCTGCGGCGAGGGCGAAGCAGGTCTTTCTCATGGAACGGCTCATTGGTGGGCTCTCCCAGGTTGCCTGTTGTGGCGACATGATCCGCGCCGAAGACTTAAGCCTTAATTAAGACCGTGCTACCTTAATCAAGAGCGTGCGTAGATGGCCCGGAACAAAGTCACGGGACGCTCCTTGTAGGCCTGCGACAACATCCGAACGTGGGCGAGCGAGCGCTCGTCCTGCGTTGAATACCGCACGCCACCGTCGCCCGCCGCGTCGATCAGGCCCGCCGCGCGGAATCGTTCCAGGTGAAGCTCGACGTCGGCATCGCTCACCTTCGCCATCAGGCTCAGATACGCGGCGAGCTCCGCCGGCTGCCACCGGCGCTGCGGTTCGGCTGCGAGCACGAGCAGCAGCTCGGCGGCGTCCACTGACGGGACCCAACGCTGCAGGAAACGCCGGAATTCGTCGGGGAAGCCCTCGTCGGGGACGTGCAAAGCGGTTGCAGCCTCTTGTTCTGAAGGCGGCCGCGCCGGCGTCTCACGGCGCTGTCAAGCGTGGAGTCCCCAGCCCTAGAGGATGAGCCACCGCTGTCCGCCGGCGCGACCGCAGGCACATGATGCTGGGAGCAAGCTTAAGCGAGACTTAACCGCTCCGCCGCCCGCCCGCTCTGCGGTAAGCTCATGACTCCACACACACAAGACCGGAAAACGGCATGGTGCGTAACCGGATGGTCCTAACGGCGCTGTGCGCGGCCATCTCGCACGCCGCGCTGGCCGACGAGCTCATTGGCCAGGTTGTGGGCGTCCCCGACGGTGACACGCTGACGCTGCGCGTCGACGGCGGCAACCTCCGCGTGCGACTGGACGGCATCGACGCGCCCGAGCTCGGCCAGCCGTACGGCAAGAGCGCGCGCCGCTCGCTCGCGCAGATCTGCAAGGGCAAGGCCGCTACCGCCGTCGAGCGCGGCAAGGACGACGAGGGGCGCACCCTCGCCAGCGTGCGCTGCGGCGAGGTCGACGCCAACGCGGAACAGGTGCGCCGCGGCATGGCCTGGGTGCGCCTCAGGTATGTGCCGTTCGGCTCTCCGCTCTACGAGGCGGAGACCAACGCGCGGCTGCAGAAGATGGGCCTGTGGCGCGGCAAGCAGCCGGTGCCGCCCTGGGAGTGGCGTGCGCGCCAGGCGGGAAAGGCCGGCAAGTCCTAGGAGGCGCCGGAGCGCGCCGCGCTCGCACGCTCGGGCTCGATCGACTCTGCCGGCCGCGCGTGCCCGCGCCACGCCGGAAGCCGGATCGAAACCGCGAGCCCGGGCTGCGCGGCGCCGGGATCGGCGTCGGCAAGCGAGATGCTGCCGTGGTGACGCTCGACGATCGCCTTGACGATCGCGAGGCCGAGGCCGGTGCCGCGAGTCGCGTCGCCCGCGACGCGATGGAAGCGCTCGAACACGCGCTCGCGCTCGTCCACCGGGACGCCGCGCCCGGCATCGACTACGCGCAGCTCCACCATGCCTTCGGCCTGGCGCACGGCCACCGTCACGGGCGTGCCCGAAGGCGCATACCGCAGCGCGTTGTCGACCAGGTTCTCGATGAGCGAGCGCAGCTCCGGCTCGGCGCCGAACGCCTGCACCACCCCGGGCGCGTCGACGCCGAGGTCCACGTCCTGGTGCTCGGCACGCACCGCGTAGCCCGCGACGACCTCGCGCGAAAGCGCAGCGAGGTTCACGGCCGCGAAGGCCTGCAGCGGCACCGCCGCGTCGAGGCGCGCGAAATCCATGAGCTGCTGCACCAGCCGGCGCGCGCGCTCGACGCCGCTCGCGAGCTCGTGCAGCGCGCCCGAGCGGGCCGCGGGGGACTGTGCGCGCTCCGCGAGCTGCACCTGGAGCGCGAGCGCCGCCACGGGCGAGCGCAGCTCGTGCGCCGCATCGGCGAGAAACCGCCGCTGCGCGTCGAACGCCCCTTCGAGCCGCGCGAGCAGCGCGTTGATCTGGTGCACGAGCGACAGGAGCTCGCGCGGCACGTTGTCGGTGGGCAGCGGATCGAGCCGCGCGGCGTCGCGGTCGCTCACGCGCCGCGAGGTGATGTGCAGCGGCTCCAGCCCCCGCGTGAGGGCCCACGCCACGACGACGCCGAGCACGGGAATGAGCAGCAGCATCGGCATCAGCACGCTGAGCGAGAGCTCGCGCGCGAGCCTGTCGCGGGCCGCGACCGCCTGGCCGACCTGGACGGTTCCTTCGTCGGTGACGTGCGTGTACACGCGCCAGGGGCCGTCCGCCGTCTGGGCGAATGCGAGGCCCTCGCTGAAGGTCTGCGGCACGTCGGGCGGCAGCGTCGGCAACGCGGTCTCGAAATAGACCCTTCCGGTCCGGTCGTACGCGCGGACCGAAAGCGCGAACCCGGGCCGGGCGATCCGGAGCCTGCGCGTCTGGGTCCAGTCCTCGCGCAGGTGCACGGCGTGCGCGACCTGCTTCAGCTCCTCGTCGAAGAGCCGCCCCACCTGGCTGCGGGTCAGCGCGTACGTGGCGCCGAGCACCACCACCGTGCCCAGGCCGAGGGTGCCCACGACCCAGAGCACGAGGTTCGCGCGGATCGATCTCACGGCGGCGTCACGCGAGCGGGACGATGCGGTAACCCACGCCGCGCACGTTGCGGATGAGCTCGGGCTGGAGCTTGCGCCGGAGGTGATGCAGGTGCACCTCGATGCTGTTGCTGCCCACCTCCTCGCCCCATCCATACACCGCGTCCTCGAGCTTCTCGCGCGAAACGACCGCGCCGGGCTCCTTCATCAGCGCCTCGAGGACCGCGAACTCGCGCGCCGAGAGCTCGACCGGCGCGCCGCGGAACGTCACCTCCCGCCGCACGGGATCGACGGTGAGCGCGCCGCACGCCATGTCGGGCGTGGAGCGACCCGACTTGCGCCGCATGACCGCGCGCGCGCGGGCGAGGAGCTCGTCGAGATCGAACGGCTTCACCAGGTAGTCGTCGGCGCCCAGGTCGAGGCCCGCCACGCGGTCGGCGAGCGCGTCGCGGGCGGTGATGATCACGACCGGCAGCGAGCTGCCGTCGCGGCGCAGCCCTTTCAGGAGCTCGACGCCGTCGCGCCGCGGCAACCCCAGGTCGAGGAGCGTCAGGTCGTAGACGCGATGGCCCAGGGCAAGCTCGGCCTCGGCGCCGTCGCGCACCCAGTCCACCGTGTAGCCGGCGTCCTGCAGGCCCGCGACCACGGCGCGCCCGATCATGGGGTCGTCTTCGATGAGGAGGACTCTCATGCGCTCGCGCTCAAGCCGGCGTCACTGTGCGGCGACCTGGATTAAGGAAGACTTAAGATTGTAGCCGCGCGCGCCGCCCTGGCACGGACGATGCTAGACCCGAAGCACCAAGCCGGAGGCTCCAGCCCAGCCACGGAGACTTGCATGAAAGCGATCAAACCCTTGTTGGTCGGCTTGTCGATCCTTGCCCTCGCCAGCGGCGCGGCGTATGCCGGCGGCGACGCCAAGAACAAGAGCGCCTCTTCGGGCGCGAGCACGAGCGCCAAGTACAGTTTCGACAAAGCCGATACGAACCATGACGGCAAGGTGAGCCGCGCGGAGTTCGACGCAATGATGAAGCCGAGCGCCTCGGGCGGCGCCACTTCGTCGAGCAAGACTTCGGCCGGCGCCAAGGCGGCGAGCAAGCCGAGCACTTCCTCCACCACCAAGTAGCGCAACCTTAAGGGACCCTTAAGGTTTGCCCGGGCAACGTACGCTCGGGCAGCGAAATTCCCCTGAGGAGGAGGATCGGCCGGGCGAGGGCGCAAGCGCTCGCCCGGCCGTTATTTTTTCAGGCGCGGCACGGAACTGGCACTGCAAGCGCCATGAGGACGGACGCGCGAAAAATCCCCCGGCGCAGGCGTGACACCGACAAAGCGCGTGAAGGCTGGGCCGCCACCCGCGAGCCCCGCGGCGTGATCAAGCGCGCCGCCGAAGACCTCGGTCAGGGACTCCAGGACACCGAGCTGCGCGGGCGGCGCCGGCCGAGGCAACGGTGAAATTTCGATTCGTGCTCAGCGCGTGGGATCTTTGGACTGCAGGAGCGGGCCGAGCACGTCCATCGGGATAGGAAACACGATGGTCGAGGACTTGTCGCCGGCGATCTGCGTGAGCGTCTGCAGGTAGCGCAGCTGCATCGCCTCGGCGCGCTGCGAGAGCATCTGCGCGGCCTGCAGCAGCTTCTCCGAGGCCTGCAGCTCGCCCTCGGCGTGGATCACCTTTGCGCGGCGCTCGCGCTCGGCCTCGGCCTGGCGCGCAATCGCGCGCACCATGGTCTCGTTGAGGTCGACGTGCTTGATCTCGACCGCGGACACCTTGATGCCCCACGCATCGGTCTGCTGGTCGAGCGTGGCTTGAATATCGCTGTTCAGCTTCTCGCGCTCGGCGAGCAGCGCGTCGAGCTCGTGCTTGCCCAGGATCGCGCGCAGCGTGGTCTGCGAGAGCTGGCTGGTGGCTTCGCTGAAATTGGCGACCTGGATGATGGCGAGCTGCGGGTCGACCACGCGCAGATAGACCACCGCGTTCACCTTGACCGAGACGTTGTCGCGCGTGATCACGTCCTGCGGCGGCACGTCGAAGACGCGCGTGCGCAGGTCCACGCGCACGAGCTGCTGCACCACCGGGATGACGATGATGAGACCTGGCCCCATCACGCGCTGGAAGCGGCCGAGGAAGAACACCACCGCGCGCTCGTACTCGCGCAGGATCTTGATCGACGACATAACGGCGATCGCGACGACGACGACTACGCCCAGCGCGAAGTACGGCATCTTGGTCTCCCTTCAGTTGCTTTCCGGCTCGACGCTCAATACCAGCCCCTGCATCCCGGTGACGCGCAGCTTCTGCCCGCGGCGCACCGGGCGGCTCGATCGCACCTTCCACTGCTCGCCGTGCACGCGAGCCCAGCCCTCGAGGTCGAAGTCGGCCAGCGCCTCGGCGCTCGCGCCCACCATCTCCTCGCGGCCGCTCACTACGGCGCGCCGCCGGCTTTTCACCAGCATGCCGACTACGAGAATGAGAAAGGCGGCGCTCGCCGCGGCGGCGCCGGCGATGAGGGCGTATGGGATCTCGAAGCCCGGCAGCTCGGTGTCCTCGATGAGCAGCAGCGATCCGAGCACGAAGGCCACGATGCCGCCGACGCCGATGGCGCCGAACGACGGCAGGAATACCTCCGCGATCATGAAGGCGATGCCGAGCAGCATCAGCGCGAGGCCGGCGTAGTTCACCGGCAGGAGATGGAGCGCGTAGAGCGCGAGCAGCAGCGCGATCGCGCCCACCACGCCCGGCAGGATGAGGCCCGGACTCATGAACTCGAAGATGAGCGCGTAGACCCCGACCAGGATGAGCAGGTAGGCGACCGTAGGGTTCGTGATGACCGCGAGCACGCGGGTGCGCCAGTCCATCTCGAGGGCCTTCACCTCGGCATTGGGCTTGCCCAGCTTGGCGAGGAGCGCGGGCACGTCGGCGGCGATGTGGTCGATCACCTTGAGCTTGAGCGCCTCCTGCGCCGGCAGGCTCGCGCCCTCGCGCACCGCCTTCTCCGCCCAGTCGGCGTTGCGGTGGCGCAGCTGCGCGAGGCCGCGGATATAGGCGACGGCGTCGTTCGTCACCTTGCGCGTCATGGTGTCTTCTTCTTTTTTCCCATCCTTCTGGGGAGCGCCGCCGCCGCCGATCGACACCGGCGAGGCGGCGCCGAGGTTGGTGCCGGGCGCCATCGCCGCGATGTGCGCCGCGTAGAGGATGAACGTGCCGGCGCTCGCCGCGCGCGCGCCGCTCGGCGCGACGAAAACCGCGACCGGCACCGGCGAGGCGAGGATCGCCTTGATCACCTCGCGCATCGAGGTGTCGAGGCCGCCGGGGGTATCGATCTGGAGGATGACGAGCTCGGCGCCCTCCTTGGCGGCGCGCTCGATGCCGCGCTTCGCGAAATGCGCGCTCGCGGGACCGATGGCGCCCTCGAGCGGCACCAGCACCACCGGCGCTGCCGACGCCACGGCGCAGGCGCAGCCCAGGACCGCGAGCAGGATCGCGCGCATTGCAGCGGATTATGCTCCGCCGCGGTGGCGAGCGACCTATTTACCTGCGACGTACTGCCGGTAGGAAAGGTCGGGGGTGGCCCCGGGAGCGCGGCGCGCCACGAAACGCCTGGCGCGGGCAAGCCGGTCGCGGAACAGGCTGCGCCGGCCCCGCCCGTGCTGCGGGTCGAAAAGGTACATGGCGAGCGCACCCAGCCCGAACGTGACGAGCGTTCTCATGCTCTTGCCTCCTTCAGCGGATTGCGTCGCCCCGCCATGGCCCCGAGCACCGCGGCGAGGAGCGACAGGACCAGCGCGCCGAAAGTCACCCAGGAGACATCCGGTGTCGCCTGCCCGAACTGAAACGTCGAGCTCAAGGTCTGCGCGGCGCCAGCGGCGAGCACGCCGATGCCGGAGAGCATCACGCTCACCACCCACACCAGGGCGCCCTCGAAGAAGCCGGTAGTGCCGTCGAAAATCGCGCCGATGCGGGTCGAAACCCAGCCACCGATGAAGAGCGCCACGAGCAGCGATACGCCGGCCCAGATGCCGGCTCCGGCGCCGAGCGCGCCGGTGTCGGCCTGGCTTGGCTGGGCCGCGCTTATCCCGACCGCGACGCCGAGCGCGGTCATCAGGAGCAGGAATCCGAGCGCGACGAGCACGCCGCCGAAGACTCCGCCCCAGGACACGCGCATACCGTCGGCGCGCAGCGGGGCCGCTTGGGCGATGCGCCGGCGCTCGGCCACACGTCGGTCGTGGTAGGCGTTGTGGCTGGCTACAGTGGCCATCGGGTTTCCTTCCTGTTGTAAATCAGCGCGCCGTCTCGCCGCTCGACGCCGGCAGCTGGGCGCCGCCGCGCTGGCCGAGCTCGAGCTGCATGCGGTTGCGCTGTTCGTTGGCAGTCGCATATGCCGCCTCGGCGGCGCGCATCTCCGCGGTCTTCAACGCGATGCGCGCGCGCTGCGCAGCGAGATACGAGAAGTGGGCCACCCTCGCCGGCTCGGCGTCCGCGCTCTGCAGGTTCTCGGCATCGCGCAGCTCGCGCCCGGCGAGCTCGAGCTCGACCGGCGCGCGCGCCTGCACCTGCGGATTCGCCGCGGCGCTTTGATAGACGGCGCGCGCGGCCTCGAGCTCGTGGGTGGCGTGCGGAACAGACGCGCATCCCGCGCCGAGCAAGGTGCCAACGCAAACCGCGGCGAGCGCGGTGTGCCGGATCGCTTCGCGCGTCATTTCGCTCTCCTGTCGAGTTCGTCCTGCAATTGCCTCACGCTCTGGTTGGCGTCGGCCGCGGCGCGCTGCACCCGCGCGTTGTCGGCAACGGCGCGGGCGTAGTCGGCATCGACCTGGGCTTGCTCGGCGTAGATCCGCGCGTTCACGTAGTCCCCGCGCTCGGCTTCCTGCTCGGAACGGGCCAGCTTGTACTGCGCCACCCGCAGCTCCATGGCGCCGTCCTGCACCACAGCCGGCTCGGCTTTCGATACGGCAGCGCGGGCGGCATCGATCTGCTCGGTCGGCTGCGGCATGCTGCTGCACGCGGCCAGAGCCAGCGCGAGCACGATTGCCGCCATGCGCCGCAAGTCGCGCTGTAAATCGTAGGGGTCGATGCAAGCTTTACAGGCGGCGCAGGGCATCTCAGGGTCCTCCAAAACCGATCGACCGGTGCGCAGCAATCTGCGGTCCCGCCCGGGTTCGAAGCTTGCAAG
>DATLUZ010000071.1:0-24944 GCA_035577785.1 Burkholderiales bacterium
CTTCCTCGCGCTCGGGCGGCCGAACAACGGCGGCACCAAGCTCTTCTCGGTGACCGGGCACGTCAACCGCCCCGGCAACTACGAGGTGAAGCTCGGCACGCCGTTCGCAAGACTGCTGGAGATGGCCGGCGGGGTGTACAAGGGAAACAAGCTAAAGGCGGTGATCCCGGGCGGCTCCTCCATGCCGGTCCTGCCGGCCTCCATCATGATGGCCACCGACATGGACTACGACTCGATCGCGAAGGCGGGGTCGATGCTCGGGTCCGGCGCGGTCATCGTCATGGACGAGCGCACGTGCATGGTGCGTGCGCTGGAGCGGCTGTCGTACTTCTATTTCGAGGAATCCTGCGGCCAGTGCACGCCCTGCCGCGAGGGCACCGGCTGGCTCTACCGGGTCGTGCATCGCATCGAGCAAGGCCGCGGCCGCATGGAGGACCTGGCGCTCCTCGACAACGTCTCCGACAACATCGCCGGCCGCACGATCTGCGCCCTCGGCGACGCCGCGGCGCTGCCGGTGAAAAGCTTCATCAAGCATTTCCGCGACGAGTTTGTGCACCACATCGAACATAAGAGCTGTCTGGTAAAAAATGAAGTGGAACCCAGGTGGGGCCGGGCCCGGGTCGACGTGCCGCACGAGCCGCATGCCGGCGACCCCGAGATCAAGATGAAAGCGGCCTGATGCCCAAGCTCACGGTCGACGGAAGAGAGATCGAAGTCGCGCAGGGCGCCACGGTGATGGACGCGGCGAACCGCCTCGGCGTCTACGTGCCGCACTTCTGCTACCACCGCAAGCTCACCATCGCGGCCAACTGCCGCATGTGCCTCGTCGAGGTGGAGAAGGCGCCCAAGCCGATGCCGGCCTGCGCCACGCCGGCCACCGAGGGCATGAAGGTCTGGACGCACTCTCTCAACGCCAAAAAGGCGCAGAACGGGGTGATGGAGTTCCTGCTCATCAACCACCCGCTCGACTGCCCGATCTGCGACCAGGGCGGCGAATGCCAGCTGCAGGACCTCGCGGTGGGCTACGGGCACAGCAACTCGCGCTACCAGGAGGAGAAACGAGTTGTTTTGAGAAAAGAGCTGGGGCCCCTGGTCGCCGCGGAGGAAATGAGCCGCTGCATCCAGTGCACGCGCTGCGTGCGCTTCGGGCAGGAGATCGCCGGGATCATGGAGCTCGGCCTCGCCGGACGCGGCGAGAACGCCGAGATCGTGTCGTTCGTCGGCAGGGCGGTCGAGTCGGAGCTCTCGGGCAACATGATCGACCTGTGCCCGGTGGGCGCGCTGACCTCGGAGCCGTTCCGCTACAGCGCACGCACCTGGGAGCTTTCGCGCAGGAAGTCGGTCGCGCCCCACGACAGCCTCGGCTCGAACCTCGTGGTGCAGGTGAAGCAGAACCGCGTCATGCGCGTCCTGCCGCTCGAGAACGAGGCGATCAACGAGTGCTGGCTCTCGGACAAGGACCGCTTCTCGTACGAGGGGCTCAACTCGCCCGACCGCCTGCAGCGCCCGATGGTGAAGTGCGGCGGGCAGTGGCAGGAGGTCGGCTGGGAGCAGGCGTTCGACGCCGTGGTGAAGGGGCTGAAGGGGCGCGACTTCGGCGTGCTCGCCTCGCCGCACTCCACGCTCGAGGAGCTCTACCTCGCCGGCAGGCTGGGCCCGGCGGATTTCCGCCTGAGACACTCCGATTTCTCGGCGGATGCGGCGCGCCAAGGCATCCCCTGGCTCGGCATGCCGATCGCTGAGCTCGGCAGCCTCGACCGCGTGCTCGTGGCCGGCTCGTTCCTGCGCGAGGAGGCGCCGCTCATCGCGCACCGCCTGCGCCAGGCGGCGAAGCGCGGTGCGCAGGTCCATATGCTGCACTCGATCGACGACGACTGGCTCATGCCCGTGGCCTCGAAAACGATTGTTCCCCCATCAGGCCTGGTCGGCGCCATCGGCGGTTTTCAGGAAGCCCTCAAATCGGGGAAGAACGCGGCGGTGCTGATCGGCAACTTCGCCCAGCGGCACCCGCAGGCCGGCGCGATTCATGCCGAGGTGCAGAAATTGGGATTCAAGTTCGGCTTCATCGGCGAGGCCGCGAACTCGGTCGGCGCGTACCTCGCCGGCTTGCCGAGCGCGCCGCTGCCGGAGGTCGCGCGGAAGGATGCGCTCGTGCTGCTCAACGTCGAGCCGCGGCTCGACCTCGCCGCTCCGGGCGCGCTCGCGAAGGCGGGCTTCGTGGTCATGCTTACGCCGTGGAAGCCGGCGCTGGACGACGCCGACGTGCTTCTTCCCATCGCCCCGTTCACCGAGACTTCGGGCACCTTCGTCAACATCGAAGGCCGGGCGCAGCGCTTCTACGCCACGGTAAATCCGCTCGGCGACGCGCGGCCGGGCTGGAAGGTGCTGCGCGTGCTCGGCAGCCTGCTCGGTGTCGCAGGCTTCGACTTCGACACCATCGACCAGGTGCGCGCGGCGTGCCCGGGCGCAGAGGATATCGCTGCGCGGCTTTCGAACCGTATCTCTACCGTTGCAGCGCCGGTGCGCGCGTCTTCCACGGGACTGGAGCGCATTGCGGACGTGCCGGCGTACTTCGCCGATCCGCTGGTGCGCCGCTCGCCGCCGCTGCAGAAGACAAGGCAGGCGCGTGCGCCCACGGCGCGGATGAACGCCCGCACGATGCAGAGCCTCGGCCTCGCCGCCGGCCGGCCGGTCCTCGCGAACGGCGCGAAGCTCAGCGCGAGCCTGGACGCCGCCGTGCCCGACGGCTGCGTGCGCATCGCCGCCGCGCACGCGTCGACCGCGGGCGTCGGACCGATGTTCGGCACGGTCAAGCTCGAGAAAATCGACGTGGAAAGGGCTGCGTAGATGGAGTGGCTGCAGAGCCAGTCGAGCGCCTGGTTCGGCCCGACCTGGGGCCCGGTGGTGTGGTTCGCCGGCTCGAGCCTGGTCTTCATCGTCGTGGTCGTGGTGGCGCTGCTCCTCAGCGTGGCTTACCTCACGCTGTGGGAGAGGAAGTTCATCGGCTGGATCCAGATCCGCATCGGTCCCAACCGCGTCGGTCCCCTCGGGCTGCTGCAGCCCATCGCCGACGTGCTGAAGCTGCTGGTGAAGGAAATCATCCTCCCCACCAACGCCAACAAGGGGCTCTATATTCTCGCGCCGGTGCTGATGATCGCGCCCGCGCTCGCGGCCTGGGCAGTGATCCCGTGGTCGCCGACGCTGGTGCTCTCGGACATCAACGCGGGGCTGCTCTACATCATGGCGCTCTCGTCGATGGGGGTCTACGGCGTGATCGTCGCCGGCTGGGCCTCGAACTCGAAGTACGCGTTCCTCGGCGCCATGCGCTCGGCGGCGCAGATGGTGTCCTACGAGCTCGCGATGGGCTTCGCGCTGGTGGTGGTGCTGATGGTCTCGGGCAGCCTCAACCTCTCCGACATCGTCGAGGCGCAGGGCAAGGGCTGGTTCGCTTCCAGGGGCGTCACGTTCATGTCGTGGAACTGGCTGCCGCTCCTGCCGATGCTGGTGGTCTACTTCGTTAGCGGCGTGGCCGAGACCAACCGCGCGCCCTTCGACGTGGTCGAGGGCGAGTCGGAGATCGTCGCCGGTCACATGATCGAGTACTCGGGCATGGCCTTCGCCATGTTCTTCCTGGCCGAGTACGTGAACATGTACCTGATCAGCGCGCTCACCGCGGTGATGTTCTTCGGCGGCTGGCAGGCTCCGATCGACACGTATTTGTTTACGGAAGTCATTCCGTTCAAGTGGCCGGCTTTCTGGTTGATCGTCAAGATCATCGGGATCGTTACGATGTTCCTCTGGATCCGCGCCACCTTCCCGCGCTACCGCTACGACCAGATCATGCGCCTGGGCTGGAAGGTGTTCATCCCGCTCACCATCGTCTGGATCGTGGTGGTCGGCGTGTGGATGCAGACGCCGTGGAACATCTGGAGATGAGCCCGGCATGACGCGCGTGCTCGACTTCTTCCGCTCGTTCCTGCTGCTCGAGCTGCTGCGCGGGCTGCTGCTCACCGGCCGGCACCTGTTCGCGCGCAAGATCACGGTGCAGTTCCCGGAGGAGAAGACGCCGCAGAGCCCGCGTTTCCGCGGCCTGCACGCGCTGCGCCGCTACCCGAACGGCGAGGAGCGCTGCATCGCGTGCAAGCTGTGCGAGGCCGTCTGTCCCGCGCTCGCCATCCACATCGAGTCGGAGCAGCGGCAGGACGGGACCCGCCGCACCACGCGCTACGACATCGACCTGGTGAAGTGCATCTTCTGCGGCTTCTGCGAGGAAGCCTGCCCGGTCGACGCGATCGTCGAGACGAGGGTGCTGGAGTACCACGGCGAGAAGCGGGGAGAGCTGTACTACACCAAGCCCATGCTGCTCGCGGTGGGCGACCGTTACGAGGAAGAGATCGCCCGCGACCGCGAAGCCGATTCGCGCTATCGCTGAGGCACAACAAGAATGTTCGAAGCCGCAGTGTTCTACGCCTTCGGGGCCGTGCTGCTCGCGTCCGGCCTCGCCGTCATCACCGCGCGCAACCCGGTGCACGGGGTGCTGTTCCTGGTGCTCGCGTTCTTTACCGCGGCGGCGCTGTGGCTGGTGCTCAACGCCGAGTTCCTCGCCATCGCGCTGGTGGTGGTCTACGTCGGCGCCGTCATGGTGCTGTTCCTCTTCGTGGTGATGATGCTCGACATCAACCTGGAGCGGGTGCGCGAGGGCTTCTGGCGCAACCTGCCGCTCGCGCTCGTGGTCGGCGGGGTGATGGTATGGGAGATGATCACCATCCTCGCCTTCCGCTACTTCGGCGTGGCGCCGCGGCAGGTGCCGCCGGACTACAGCAACACGCGCGAGCTCGGGCGCGTGCTCTATACCGACTATGCCCTCGCGTTCGAGGTCGCGGCGGTGATCCTGCTGGTGGCCATCGTGGCAGCGATCGCCCTCACGCTGCGCCGGCGCAAGGACACGCGCCACCAGGATCCCTCGCAGCAGGTGAAGGCGCGCCGCGCGGAGCGGGTGCGCCTGGTGTCGATGCCGGCAGAGAAGGACCAATGACCCCTAAATCAGGGACAGACCACGTTTCTTTGCGACCCCCACACCGGGGTCGCCGCCGCCATGACCGCGGGCCAGCTCCCCGCGTTGGAGGGAGGCAGGGGAACAAACGTGGTCTGTCCCTGATTCTGTTCCGGGCGACAGCATGACGCTCTCCCTCAACCACTATCTGGTGCTGGGGGCGGTTCTGTTCGCGATCAGCGTCGTCGGGATCTTCCTGAACCGGCGCAACATCATCGTGCTCCTGATGGCGATCGAGCTGATGCTGCTCGCGGTGAACCTGAACTTCGTCGCCTTCTCGCACTACCTCGGCGACCTCGGCGGGCAGGTGTTCGTGTTCTTCATTCTCACGGTCGCGGCCGCCGAATCGGCCATCGGGCTTGCGATCCTGGTGGTGCTGTTCAGGAACTTGAACACGATCGACGTCGAAGATCTGGATTCGCTCAAGGGATAAGAACTCAAGGGACAAGAAAAGAGGCAATGAAAGGACTCTACCTAATCATCCCGTTCGCTCCCCTGGTGGGGGCGCTGAGCGCGGGCCTTTTCGGGCGGGCGATCGGCCGCGCCGGCGCCCACTGGGCGACCATCGTCGCGGTAGCTGTCTCTTTCGGCGCCTCCTGCGTCGTGTTCGCCGACGTGCTGAACGGCAATTCGTTCAACGGCAATCTCTATACGTGGGTCACGATGGGAGATACGGCGCTCCACCTCGGCTTCCAGATCGACCGCCTCTCGGCGCTCATGATGGTGGTGGTGACCTTCGTCTCGCTGATGGTGCACGTCTACACCATCGGCTACATGGCGGACGACCCCGGCTACCAGCGCTTCTTCGCCTATATCTCGCTCTTCACCTTCTCGATGCTGATGCTGGTGATGGCGAACAACTTCCTGCAGCTTTTCTTCGGCTGGGAGGCGGTGGGCCTGGTGTCCTACCTGCTGATCGGCTTCTGGTACACCCGCGAGAGCGCGATCTACGCGAACCTCAAGGCCTTCCTCGTGAACCGGGTCGGCGACTTCGGCTTCATCCTGGGAATCGCCCTGGTGCTGGCCCAGTTCGGCACGCTCGACTATGGTCCGGTTTTCGAAAGCGCAAAAGCAAACCCGGGTCAGATCACCCTGATCTGCATCCTGCTGTTCGTCGGCGCCATGGGCAAGAGCGCGCAGTTCCCGCTGCACGTCTGGCTGCCCGACTCCATGGAGGGCCCGACGCCGATCTCGGCGCTGATCCATGCTGCGACCATGGTGACCGCGGGCATCTTCATGGTGGCCCGCATGTCGCCGCTGTACGAGCTGAGCGAGACGGCGCGATCGGTGGTGCTGGTGATCGGCGCCATCACCGCGCTCTTCATGGGCCTGGTCGCGCTCACGCAGTACGACATCAAGCGCGTGGTCGCCTACTCCACGCTGTCGCAGCTCGGCTACATGACCGCAGCGCTCGGCGCCTCGGCGTACTCCGCGGGCATGTTCCATCTCGTCACCCACGCCTTCTTCAAGGCGCTGCTCTTCCTCGCCGCCGGCTCGGTGATCATCGCGCTGCACCACGAGCAGGACATGCGGCGCATGGGCGGTCTCGCCAAATACATGCCGATCACCTACTGGACCATGGTGATCGGCGCGATCTCGTCGGCCGGCATCCCGGGCTTCGCGGGCTTCTTCTCCAAGGACGCGATCATCGAGGCGCTGAAGGAGTCTCATACACCGGGCGCGCTCTTCGGCTACCTCTGCCTGGTGTCGTGCGTGTTCGTCACCGCCAGCTACACCTTCCGCATGCTCTTCATGGCGTTCCACGGCGCGCCGCGCTTCGACGCCTCGCATCCGCCGCACGAGTCGCCCGCGGTGGTGACGGTCCCGCTGCTCCTCCTCGCCATCCCGTCGGTAGTGGCCGGGTACTACGTCGGCCCGGTCGTGTTCGGCGACTTCTTCGGCCACGCGCTGCCGCCCGCTGAAGCAGAGTTTCACGGCATCGCCAGCTACATGGCGCACGGCTTCGCCGCGCTGCCGTTCTGGCTGGCGCTCGCCGGCATCGCCACCGCCTACGTGCTGTACCTGAAGCGAACCGACCTGCCGCAGCGCGTGGCGAAGGCGTTCGGGCCGCTCTATGCGCTGGTCGAGCGCAAGTACGGCTTCGACGAGCTGTACTCGTGGCTGTTCGCCGGCGGGGCGCGGAGCCTCGGCAAGGGGTTCTGGCGCGGCGGCGACCAGACCGTGATCGACGGCCTCATGGTGAACGGCTCGGCGCGCGTGGTGGGCTGGTTCTCCGGCGTGATCCGCCTGGTGCAGTCCGGGCTGGTGAACCAGTACGCGGTGGCGATGCTGATTGGCGTGCTCATCCTCACGTTCTGGTTCTGGCATAAATAGGAAAACGACACGGAAAACGCGCCGATGTTTCTTTCTTTGGCGATCTGGGTCCCGATCCTCGCCGGCGTGGCGGTCCTTGCGCTGGGCGGAGACCGGCGCGCGCCGCTGCAGCGCCAAGTCGCGCTCGCGGGCAGCATCCTCGGCTTCCTCGTCACCATCCCCTTGTATACGAAATTCGAACTGGGAAGCGCCGGAATGCAGTTCGTGGAGCTCGCGCCGTGGATCGAGAGCTTCAACATCAACTACCACCTCGGGGTCGACGGCATCTCGGTGCTGTTCATCCTGCTGAACAGCTTCATCACCATCACGGTGGTGATCGCGGGCTGGAGCGTGATCGAGAGCCGGGTCGGGCAGTACCTCGCGGCGTTCCTGATCCTGTCGGGGCTGCTGAACGGCGTGTTCGCGGCGCTCGACGCGGTGCTGTTCTACGTGTTCTTCGAGGCGACGCTGATCCCGATGTTCATCATCATCGGCATCTGGGGCGGGCCCAACCGCGTCTACGCGGCGGTCAAGTTCTTCCTCTACACGCTGTTCGGGTCGCTCCTCATGCTGGTGGCGCTGCTCTACCTCTACAACGCCTCCGGCGGCAGCTTCGCGATACTCGACTGGTACAAGCTGCCGCTCACGCTCACCGCGCAGGTGCTGCTGTTCTTCGGCATGCTGTTCGCCTTCGCGGTCAAGGTGCCGATGTGGCCGGTGCACACCTGGCTGCCCGACGCCCACACCGAGGCGCCCACCGGCGGCTCGGTGGTCCTCGCCGCGATCCTGCTGAAGCTCGGGGCCTACGGCTTCGTGCGCTTCACCCTGCCGATCCTGCCCGACGCCTCGCGCGAGCTCGCCTGGCTGATGATCGCGTTGTCGCTGATCGCGGTGGCGTACATCGGCCTCGTGGCCCTGGTGCAGACCGACATGAAGCGGCTGATCGCCTACTCGTCGATCTCGCACATGGGCTTCGTCACGCTGGGCTTCTTCATCTTCAACGCGTACGGGGTGGAGGGCGCGCTGGTGCAGTCGATCTCGCACGGCTTCGTCTCGGCGGCGTTGTTCTTCTGCGTCGGCGTGCTCTACGACCGCATGCACACGCGCATGATCTCCGACTACGGCGGCGTGGTGAACACGATGCCGAAGTTCGCCGCGCTGATGATGCTCTTCGCCATGGCGAACTCGGGCCTGCCGGCCACAAGCGGCTTCGTCGGCGAATTCATGGTCATCATGGGCGCGATGAGGGCCAACTTCTGGCTGGCGTTCGTCGCCGCCACGACGCTGGTGTGGGGCGCCGCCTACACCCTGTGGATGTACAAGCGGGTCATGTTCGGCGCCGTGGCGAACGGTCACGTTTCCGCGCTCAAGGACCTCAACGGCAGGGAAATCGCGGTCCTGGGTTCGCTCGCGGCCGCGGTTCTCTTCATGGGCGTCTACCCGCTTCCCTTCACCGAGGTAATGCATGCCTCGGTGAGCGAGCTGCTGCGCCACGTCTCCGCATCCAAGCTATGACTTTGCTCACCGTCCTGAGCCACGCGCGCGCTCTTCCCGAAGCGCTCCTGCTTCTGGGCGCGTGCGTGGCGATGATCGCGGACAGCTTCGTCAAGGACGAGCGGCGCGCGCTCACCTACTGGATCTCGCAGGGCACGCTCGCGCTGTGTGCGGCTGCGACCCTGTTCGTGGTGTCACAAACCGGTGCTGAAAAGTACTACCTCTTCAACGGCCTTTTCGTCGCCGACTTCCTCTCGCACCTGATCAAGCTGGTGTTCTACGCCTCGGTGTCGGCTACGCTGGTCTACTCGCGCCAGTGGCTGCTCGACCGTGGGCTCTTGCGCGGCGAGTTCTTCAGCCTGCTCCTGTTCTCGCTCCTCGGCATGATGCTGCTCGCGAGCGCCAACAGCTTCCTCACGGTGTTCCTGGGCCTGGAGCTGATGTCGCTGTGCCTGTACGCGCTGGTGGCGCTGAACCGCGATTCGGCGCTCGCCACCGAGGCGGCGATGAAGTATTTCGTGCTCGGCGCGCTGTCCTCCGGGCTGCTCCTTTACGGCATGTCGATGATCTACGGCGCGACCGGCACCCTCGCCATCCCGGACGTGGCGGCGAGCGTCGGCGCGCTCGCCTCGCGCGATCACAATTTCCTGGTGTTCGGGCTGGTGTTCGTCGTGGCCGGGGTGGCGTTCAAGCTCGGCGTGGTGCCCTTCCACATGTGGATCCCGGACGTCTACCACGGCGCGCCGACCCCGGTAACGCTGGTGATCGGCGCGGGGCCGAAGCTCGCCGCGTTCGCGATGGCGGTCCGCCTGCTCGTGAACGCGCTGCCCGCGCTCGCCGCGGACTGGCAGCAGATGCTCGCGCTTCTCGCCATCCTGTCGATGGCGGTGGGCAACATCACCGCGATCGCGCAGTCGAACCTGAAGCGGATGCTCGCCTACTCGGCCATCGCGCACATGGGGTTCATGCTGCTCGGCCTGCTCTCGGGCATGGTGGAGGGCAACTGGCTGAACCGCGACGCCGCCTACAGCGCAGCGCTCTTCTACATCATCATCTACACGGTCATGTCCGTAGGGGCGTTCGGCATGCTGTGCCTCCTGTCCCGCGCCGGCCTCGACTGCGAGAACCTCGAGGACATGCGCGGGCTCAACCGCCGCAATCCCTGGTACGCCGCGCTCATGCTGGTGCTCATGCTGTCGCTCGCGGGATTGCCTCCGACCGCGGGCTTCTACGCCAAGCTGGCCGTCTTCAGCGCAGCGGTTTCGGCGGGCTACATCTGGCTCGCCGTGGCGGCAGTGCTGCTCTCGCTGGTCGGCGCCTACTACTACCTGCGCGTCGTGAAGCTCATGTACTTCGACGAGCCCAAAGAAGCAGCACCGGCGACGCCGGCGCACGGCGGCGTGCTCATGTCGGTCAACGGGCTCGCGCTGCTCCTCTTCGGCATCGTCCCCGGGCCGTTGATGGACCTCTGCACCGTCGCCATCGCGTCGCTGTAAGTGCCGGACCACAAGGATCTGACCGAGCATTTCATCGAGGGCGATCTCGTCCTCGACGGCACGCTGCTCAAGGTGCGGCGCGACCGGGTACGGCTGCCGGACGGGTCCGAGGGCGTGCGCGAGTACATCCGCCATCCGGGCGCGGTCGCGGTCGTCGCGCTGTTCGACGACGGCTCGGTGCTGCTCGAGCGCCAGTTCCGCTACCCGCACCGGCGCGAATTCATCGAGATCCCGGCCGGCAAGCTCGAGCCGGGCGAGCCGCACCTCGCCACCGCGAAGCGCGAGCTGGCCGAGGAGACCGGCTACGCCGCGGCGGACTGGCGCTATCTCGGCGTGATCCACACCGCGATCGCGTACACCGACGAGGCGATCCACCTCTATCTCGCCAAGCGCCTCTCGCGCACCGAGCGCAAGCTTGACCAGGGCGAGTTCCTGGAGACCCTGGTGAGGCCCTTCGACGAGGCGCTGGGCATGATCCGCGACGGCGAGCTCAGCGACGCGAAATCGGTCGCGGCGCTCCTCTGGGTGCACCACTTCGTTCCGGAACGGTAAAAGGCGCCCGCGGCCGAGGCGAGGCCGCGGGCGCCCGGTGATGCCGACTGCCCAAGGAGAGACAACTACGCGGACCACTCTAGCGCGGCGGCTGCCCGCCGAGAATGCGCCGGTTGGATAATCAGCGAAGCGCGACCGCGCCCGAACGGCGCATTGAAGCGCAAGAAACGGGGAGACCGCCGGCATGATCGTCGTCATCAACCAGGACCTCGTGGCGCAGGTTCGCCATGCCTGGATCGCCGACCAGCAGCATCCCCAGCGCGGCCGGCGGGTCCGCCCCATTCCCGATTCGGAGCGCCTGGGCATCCTGCTCGACATGGTGTTCAGGGCGAGCATGCTGGCCCGGGACGGCGCGCCGGTCCGCGCGAGCCTCGCGTGGCTCTCGCCGGCGGATTTCCAGGAGCACGAAATGAAGCACGCGCGGCACAGCGAGCTGATGCTGAAGCTCGAGCGCGCGCGGCCGCTCGAGCCGGCGCTTCTCGCGGAGCTCGGCAGGACCTCCGAAACCGGCTCCTCGAGCCTGCTCGTCGACTGGTCCGGCGGCGCGCCGATGGTCTGGGGAATCCTCTATTACCAGCCAGGCGCGCGCTGCCTCGAGGAGCTTCCGGGCACGATCGAGGAAGGCGTTCACGGCGCGCCCGACTGCCCGATCCTTTCGATCGAGGGTGTCGGCTCCATCGTGGTCGCGCGCGGCGACGCGGTGGTCGGCCGCGTGACGCGCGGAGAGTTCGCGCGCGCCGTGCCCACGCCGTTCTACCCGCACGCGATGGGGCTGATCCTGAACGAGCTCTTCGGGCTGCGCATGGCGCTGAAGACGAATCGCTACGTGGACGACGGCGACAACGCGTACGGCTACGGCCTGCTCGAGTGCCTGAAATATCTGCTCGACCAGCTCGACCAGCGCGGCGGCGGGGCGCTCGTCGTGTTCATTCCCCAATCCTCGATGCAGGAGGCGCTGCAGCATGCCGAGCTGCCGTGGGCCGCGACCGGCAGCCTCGAGCTGCGCCGCCTGCTGAGCGCGCGCATCCGTCACGAGAAAGCGGTGAAGGAAAGGCAGTGGCTGAGCCCGTCCTGCGTGACCCGGGCGCAGGCGCTGATGCGGGCTCGGCTCGAGGCGCTCGCCCGCCTGGCGTCGCTCGAGGGCGCGCTCCTGCTCTCGCCCGACTTCGAGCTGGTCGGGTTCGGCGCGGCGCTGCGCGCCCCGGCATGGAACGGCACCGTGATGGAAGGGCCGGACGGCTTCGGCGGCGGAGGCAGGCCGTTCGACGCCGCGCGGCTCGATGCGAGGCATGCCGCGGCTGCGGCGGCTTATGTCGGCGCCGTGCCCGGCGCAGTTGCCTTCGTCACTTCTGCCGACGGACCGATCCAGGCGCTTGCGCGCAAAGGCTTCGGCCCGATCCAGTGCTGGCCGGACTGCCGGCCCTCGATGGCCGCATCGTAGCGCTCAGGCCGCGGCGGCTCAGGTCGCGATCAGGCCGCGGCGCGCGCGGGCGTTCTCGCCGCGCGCGCCTTGGCGGCGAGGTTCTGCACGAGTAGCGCGATGAGCTGCCGCGCCGCGTTGTCGGTGAGCTCGCCCTGCTGGCTGAACTTCTGCGAGGCGTTGCCGATCGCCACCTCGGGCTGCAGCACCGCGTACATGTTGAGGAACACGAAGCACTGGCGCAGGTGGTATTGCGCGCGCACGCCGCCGAAGAGGCCCATCGAAGCGCTCATCAGCGCAACCGGCTTGCCGTCCCATGCGTTATCTCCGTACGGCCGCGAGGCCCAGTCGATCGCGTTCTTGAGGACGCCGGGGATGGAGTAGTTGTATTCGGGCGTCGCCAGCAGGATGCCGTCGGCGTTGCGGATGCGCGCCTTGAGATCCACCACCTTCTGCGGCGGCTTTCTCTCCTCGTCCTGGTTGTACGGCGGAATGCCGCCGAGCGGGAATAGCTCGAGCGTGACTCCGGCCGGGACAAGCTTCTGCGCCGCGCGCAGCGCAGCCAGGTTATAGGACTGCGCGCGCAGGCTTCCGGCAATGCCGAGGATGCGGATGGGTTCGGACATGGATGGCTCCTTTGGGTCACAATTCGCAGCGAGAACCATGCCGGGTAGCGCCGCGTATGTTTCTTGCAGGCTTGCCCGCAGACTTTCAGGAGCCACGAATGCACATGCAAAAGACCTCGTCCGACCTCGCGCTGCTCATCGCGCGCATCGCTATGTCGGCCCTCTTCATCCCGGGCGGACTGCGCAAGCTCATGGACCTCGGCGCCTTCGCTGCGACGCTGCACAAGCAGAACGTGCCGCTCGCCGACGTGCTGGCGCCCATCGGCGCCTGCGTCGAGTTCTTCGGCGGCATCGCGGTGCTGGTGGGCTTCCAGTTGCGCATCGCCACGCTGCTGATGATCGTCTTCACGATCATCGCGAGCTTCATCGCGCACCGCTTCTGGGAGCTCGAGGCCCCCGCACGGCAGATGCAGCAGACCCAGTTCTTCAAGAACCTCGCGATCATCGGCGGCTTCTGCGCGCTGTGGGCCGCGGGTGCCGGCCGCTTCGCGCTCGACCGCTGGTTGCATCGCGAGCGCTTCGAGCGGCGCGCGGGCGAGCGCCGGAGCGGCACTCCGTCAGTCCCGCACGCGACTTCCTAGCCGCAGACCCCGACGTAGCCGCAGGAGGTGCAGTAGTCGCAGCCGTCCTTGCGGATGAGCGTGGTGTTGCCGCACTCGGGGCACTTCGCCCCGGCCATCACCGGGACGTGCTTCGCGGAGGGCGCGGCGAGGATGCCCATCTCGCGCCGCGGCATGCCGAGCTCGTCGAGGATGCCGAGCATGACGAAGCGGTGCAGGATGAGCCGCGCCATGTAGGAGATGGTCGACGGAAAGGTCTGCTGCTTCTTCACGCCCGGGACGAACGCCATGAAATCGCCGAGCGGCTCGGGGAAGTCGAGGAGCTTCCGCAGCTTCATGCCGATCCAGGCTGGGTCGAGCACGCGCATGTCGAGCGAGAGGATCTTGCACAGCCCGTCGAGCGCGCGCGGGTATTCGCCCGAGAGCCATACCGAATAGGGACGGGTGTGGCCGTCGGGAAGGGTGATTTCCTTCAGTCCGAGCACGAAGTCGTCGCCGGTGCGCGGATTCAGGACGTCGACGGTCCAGGACATGGTGCCATCGGTGCCGGTCTTGGGCTCCTTCAGCGCGAACATGGCGTCTACTACGGGAGAAACGCCCACTTCCTGAGACAGGCTGAATCTTTCATCTGCAAGGCCCGCGTGCAGCTGCTCGACGCGCCACCTCACGATCTGGGCGAACGCCGACACCACCGAGGGCATGCGCTTTCGCTCGCCCCGCGGCGGGAACGGCATGTCGAACGCGTCGTCGCCGCCGCTCTTCGCGAGCGCGTCGAGCTTCATCACCAGCCAGGCGTGATCGTCGGCGCGCATGTCCATCGACAGTGTTTTCGCGACCGCGCCGAGGCCGCGCGGCTGCTCGCTGCCGTTCACCCAGACTTCGAAGGCGTGCGGCCTTCCGTTCTCGATATGCCCGACGAACACCGCGAAGCGGTACTGCGGGTGCTCGATCATGTAGGTCCAGGAAGGGTTGCCCTGAGCGAGGTCGGGCCGTCCCGGCCAGCGCAGCGACGACAGCACCGGCGCGGGCACCGATTTCACCGTGAGGCGCCGGTTGACGTCGTCCTGCACGAAGTCCTGCGGCTTCTCCACCGAGAGCACCGAGCCGAGCACCTTGTTGGGTCGGTAGGTGGCGAGGCCCTTGAGCCCCGACTTCCAGGCGTGGAAATAGAGGTCCTGGAAATCGGCGTAGGGATAGTCCTCCGGCACGTTGACCGTCTTCGAGATGCTGGTGTCGACGAACGGCGCCACCGCGGCCACCATCTGCTCGTGCGCGCGCGCCGAGATCTCGAGCGCGGTGACGAAGTACGGAGGCAACGCATCCACATTGCCGCCGGCCGCCTTATAGCGGCGCCAGGCGTGGTCCTCGACCGTGTACTCCTTCATCGCGCCGTCGGGCATGCGCTTCTTGCGCGTATAGACCCACGAGAACGGCGGCTCGATGCCGTTGGAGGCGTTGTCGGCGAAGGCGAGGCTGATCGTGCCGGTGGGCGCGATCGAGAGCAGGTGGGAATTCCTCAGGCCGTGCTTCTGGATGGATTGCTTGATCGAAGCCGGAAGGCGCGAAGCGAAGTTATCGCCGGCGAGGTAGAGGTCGGCATTGAACAGGGGGAACGGGCCGCGCTCCTTGGCGAGCTCCATGGAAGCGCGATACGCGTGGTCGCGCATGCTCTCGGCGATGCGCGCGGCCGCCTGGCGCGCCTCGGCGCCGTCGTACTTGAGGCCGAGCATGATCAGCGCGTCGCCCAGGCCGGTGAAGCCCAGGCCGACGCGGCGCTTCGCCATCGCCTCGGCGCGCTGCTGCTCGAGCGGCCAGGCGGTCACGTCGAGCACGTCGTCGAGCATGCGGATCGCGATCTCGACCGCCTTGCCGAAGCGCTCGAAGTCGAAGCCCGCCTTGTCTTGGAACGGGTCGCGCACGAACCGGGTGAGGTCGACGCTGCCGAGGCAGCAGCAGCCGTAGGGCGGCAGCGGCTGCTCGGCGCAGGGATTGGTCGCCTCGATGCTCTCGCAGTAGGCGAGGTTGTTGTCGCGGTTGATGCGGTCGAGGAACAGGATCCCCGGCTCGGCGTGGTCGTAGGTGGAGCGCATGATCTGTTCCCACAGATCGCGCGCGCGCACCTTGCGGTAGACCCACAAGCCGTCCGCTCGCTGCGCGGCGGCGTCGCCGCCCGCGGGCCGCGCCTTGTGCACGAGATCGATCTCGCGGTCGTGCTCGACCGCGGCCATGAACTCGTCGGTCACGCCGACGGAGACGTTGAAGTTCGAGAGGTCGCCGTGGTCCTTGGCGTGGATGAAGTCCTCGATGTCCGGGTGGTCGCAGCGCAGCACGCCCATCTGGGCGCCGCGGCGCGAGCCCGCGGACTCGACCGTTTCGCAGGAGCGGTCGAACACGCGCATATAGGAGAGCGGGCCGCTCGCACGCGAGCGCGTGCCCTTCACCTCGGCGCCGCGCGGCCGGATCGACGAGAAGTCGTAGCCGACGCCGCCGCCGCGGCGCATCGTCTCGGCGGCCTCCTTGAGCGCGGTATAGATCCCGGGGCGGCCGTCGACCAGTTCCGAGATCGAGTCGCCCACCGGCTGCACGAAACAGTTGATGAGCGTCGCCTGCAGGTTCACGCCGGCGGCGGAGTTGATGCGCCCGGCAGGGATGAAGCCCTCTTCCTGCGCCTGGAGAAAGCGGCGCTCCCAGTGGGCGCGCCTGTCCTCGGCCTCGGCCTGAGCCAGCGCGCGCGCCACCCGCCGGCGCACCGCCTCGACGGTGGTTTCGCCGTCCTTGGCGTATTTCTCGACCAGCGTTTCGCGGCTGATTTCCTGCTCGGCGACTAGGGGAGTGAGCTCGATTTCCATGGGCTTATCCGAATCGGTGCCGGAGTTTACCCCTCGTCGGCCGGCAGCGCGCGCGGCCCGGAGAGGAAAACCCGCCGATACTGTAAGCCCATACAGTACCATCAGCCGCGCCGACTACACAACCTGTAGTTTTCGGCCGCACCGGCGCCGCGCCACCCGGTGGCGAAAAAAAGCGTTGCCCCGGGCGCACATAGCGCGCAGCGGCGGGCCTACCATATACGGGCCTGCCGTGCGCTGATGACACCACATCTAGTGGTACGCCGGCAGGAAGTGAAACGTGCTCAGTACGTGCTCTGCGCGAGCGCCTGCTCGCGCTCGGTGCGGCCGCGGCGCGCGTCGCGCAGCAGCTCGGCGACTTCGGTGTGGCCGAAGCGCAGCGCGAGCTCTACCGGGGTGTCGCCCTCGTGCGTCGCGACCGCGGGGTCGGCGCCGTTCGCGAGCAGCAGCTCGATCATCGGCACGCTGCCTTTCATCGCGGCGTAGGCGAGCGGGGTGTAGCCGTTGTCGTGGCGCAGGCTCGGGTCGAAGTTCATCGCCAGCACCTTCTCGGCGTATTCGAGGTTGCCCTTCTCGATGGCGTAGAACAGCGCCCGGATGCCCTCGCGGCTCTTCTCGCGGGGCCGCATTTCGAGCCCGGTCGGAAACAGCTTCACCAGGTGGTTGACGAGGCCCACGCCGACCAGCGCGACCAGCGCCAGGATGATCGGCACTTTCGACACGCCCAGGCCGTCGGCGATCTGCTCCGGCATGTTGGCGCCCGCGATCAGCAGCACCACCGCGACGAAGAAGAAGAACTTGAGGTAGAGGAACAGGCCGATGATCACCATGATCGCGAGCACGGCGACCACGGCGGACGAGCTTACGCCGAGCCTCTGCTCGACGTAGTCCTGCGGCAGGTTGGCGAGCAGCGCGGTGAGGGCTATGAGCCCCATGAGCACCAGCTCGCGGATCCGCAGGCGCGTGAGAAAATCGAGCTTTTGGTAACGACCCGCCATGCTCCCTCCCTGGCGGATTTTATAGAATTGTCCGGTTGTCCTATGTCCAAGGCTTTCACGAAAGAGGATAGCGAAGCGCCCGAAGAGGAGCTCGAGGCGCCGGAAATCCCCGCGGGTGGCAAAAATTACATATCCGCGGCCGGCTTCGCGCGGCTGAAATCCGAGCTGCGTGAACTAGTCGAGGTCGAGCGCCCCGAAGTGGTAAAGACGGTCGCGTGGGCGGCCTCGAACGGCGATCGCTCCGAGAACGGCGACTACATCTACGGCAAGAAGCGCCTGCGCGAGATCGATCGGCGCGTGCGCTTCCTCATCAAGCGGCTGGAGAACGCCGAAGTCGTGGACAGCGCCGGGCGCGACACCGATCAGGTGTTCTTCGGCGCCACCGTGCGCGTGCGCTCGGCTGCCGGCGAGCGCAGCGTCACCATCCTCGGGCTCGACGAGGTCGACCCCGCACGCGGCGTCGTGTCGTGGGTTTCGCCGATCGCACGAGCGCTCCTCAAGGCGCGCGAGGGCGATACCGTGATCCTGCGCGCGCCCTCGGGCGAGGAGCCGCTGGAGATCCTCGAAGTGAGCTACACCGCCGGCTAGTCGGCGGTGTAGAAGTCCACCACCTCGATCAGGCGTTGCGCGCTCACGCTCTTGTCGAAGTACGCGACCGCGCCCAGGCGCTTCGCGTGCGCCTCGAGCCGCGCGTCGACGCTCAGGAAGATGACCGGGATGTCGCGCACCGCCGGATCGGCGCGCAGCGCCGCCACGAACTCGTCGCCGCTCATGTAGGGGAGCTGGATGTCCGCGATGATGAGCTGGGGCGAGCGCTCCACCACCAGCTTGCCGGCCTCGACCGCGTCCTCCGCGGTCAGCACCTCGTAGCCGGCCCGCGCGAGATGGCGCTCGAGCAGCACGCGCAGGTCGGCCGAATCCTCGAGCAGCAGGATCGGACCTTTCGCCATATCTCCTAAAGCATACCCGATGCGCGCGGGTCACGCTCCGGCGGCTGCGGATGCGGTGTCGCGGCGAGAATGCGTGCGCAGAATCTCGCTCCAGAGTTTCTCGATCTCGCCGGCGAGCTTCTGGAAAGCCGCGGACTCGGCCTGTTTGCGTGCGCTGTCGAGCGCTTCGGAGCTCGACCAGAAGGTCCCGCGCTGTTCCTCCAGCGCGCTCGCTTCGGCCACCCCGTAGACGAAACCGGTGCGCACGTCGAACACCACGGCCGAGGCGGTGGCCGTTACCCGCGCGTTCTTGGTCGGGAGAAATCCGAGCGAGATCATCGCAAGCGGGCCGACGTCCGTGTTCTCGATGTTGAATTCGGTCTCCAGAGAATAGACCAGCAACAGGTCGGTCTTCAGGGTCGCCGCCGCCTGCCGCAGGTCCTTCGCCGAGGTCAGCTTTCCCGGAAGCAGCATGCGGTTCATCAGGGCGAGCCCTGCGAGCTGCGGCATCCTGGACAGGCGCTCGAACGTCGCCTCGGGCTCGATGTCGCGCGCGGTCACGACGCAATAGCGGCCGCTGCCGTAGCAGCTGTTGCTCCGCGAGGAGTAGCCTGAAGCCTGCACGCGCGCGACGGTCATGCGTGCCGGAAAACGAGCAGCGGGCTCGAGCTTCAGCAGCTCTGCGATGTCCGCGTCGGTGTTCGCCAGGCTCTCGAGCGTCACGCCCGCTCCGGGCGTGGTGTAAGTGGCGCATCCCGACGCGCACAGCGCGACGATGGCGCAGATGATCTTCAGTGGCCGTGCCATTGCGTTTCCTCCTCTAAGGTCTGCACTCTTCCGGGGTTGGTGCGTCGGCGCCGTCCTTCTTCGCCAGCGCGGCGCAGTCGACGCGATTGCCGCTGCCTACGATGCCGCCGTCGATGTTCGGCCGGCTGGCGCAGCCCGCGATTGCGAGCGCCGCGATGCACAGGCCGAGTGCGAAACAGGATCGGCGCATTTCAGGCCTCATCGCTCTCGCTCCTCGAAGTAATAGATGCCGATGCCGGTTCGCGCACGGCCGGTGCCCTTTACGCCGGGGCTGCGGTCGCGATCGGCGGCGGCGAGAACCCGGTCCATCGATTCGAGGCAGGACTGGGCCCGGCGCGAGAGCTGCTTCGTCAGCAGAGGAAGCAGCTCCTGGGGAATGTTGTCGTAGCTCACCCGGCGCTGGAAATGGGCTTCGCCGGGCGGGCAGGTGAGGTTGTGATCGATCGTGCGGATGAGGTCGGCCACGTCGGCGCCGAGGATGCCGAGCTTCTCCACCCCGTCGCCGCGCGGGATGTAGGCGCGGGTGAGGAGCCGCACCTTTCCTTCCGGCAGGATCTCGATTGCGCCGACTCGGGCGAGCTCGTCGGCCATGGCGCGCGGCGGAATGTCGCCGCTGAACTCGCGCACCAGCGCGGCGAAGCTGCGCGCGTCGCCCTCCATCGGCAGCTCCGCCGGGCGGCCACGCCGGTCGTGATAGCGCTTTTCCCGCACCCAGCCGCCGATCACGCGCGCCGGGCGGTTATAGCGCTCGCTGCCCGCATGACCCGGCCTTTCCTCGGATTGGATGCGCGTAACCTCCTTGCGGGTGAGCCCGGTGAGCGCCGAGATGCGCGATACGGTCTGCTTTTTTCCGGGTAAGGCGAATTGCCTCTCGGCCACCTCCGCATAGACGCGCCGCGCCAGCTCGGCGAATGCTCCGTAGGCGACGCCATTGCGCAGAAGGATGCGCACCAGCGGCCGCAGCACCGCCTGCGCCGCGGCAGCCAGGGCCTCGTCCAGCCCGGCCTCATATTGGGAATATATTCCCATATGCTTGGGATAGTATTCCCACGAAATCACACTGTCAAGCGGCCAGGCGCGCGCCGGCCGCCCTGGACGGCGGGCCGCAGTCGGCGCGAAGCGGGGCGGCTACTTCTGCTTGAAGTCGCCGGCGGCGACGAGCGAGAGCTTGGCGGGATCGAAGTAGCGCCTGAGCGCGGCGTTGACCTGCGCCGGCGTGAGCGCGGCGATCTTGGCCTCGAAGTCGACGTCCCAGGCGAAGGTGCGCTTCATGAAGAGATACGAGCTCAGGCGGTTGGCGAGCGCGCGGTCCTGCGTGCGCGCCATGCGCCGCTGCTCGAGCAGCGCCTGCTTGCCCGCCTTGACCTCCTCGGCGCTGAAGCCGTCGCGCGCCGCGCGGGCGAGCTCCTCGCGGATCGCCTGCTCGACGCGGCTGCGGTTCTGCGGCGCGAAGATGGCGCCGATGCGGAAGCTCCCGGCCTCGTCGAAGGCGCTCGCGTTGAAGCTGCTGAACGTGCTGTAGGAGAGGCCTTCCTTCTCGCGCACGCGCCCGGGCAGGCGCGCGGTGGAGGAGCCGCCGAGCAGGTAGTTGGCGAGTATCAGCGCGGGGAAGTCCGCGTTGTCGTCGCGCAGCCTGAGGTTGATGCCGGCGCGCAGCACCGCGTTCGCCTTGTCGGGCGTGACCACCTCTTTCTCGGTCGCGGGACGGTCGAAATAGCGCGACGGCACGCGCACGAACGGGCTGGGCGTGCGCCAGTCGCCGAAGAGCTCGTCGACCGCGCGCGCGAGCTCGTCGGGATCGAACTCTCCCACCGCGGAGAATTCCGCTCCGGTCGCGCCGAACAGCCCGCGGTAGCAGCCGACCGCGTCCTCGAGCGTTGCCGCGCGCAGCCACTCGATGCGCTCCTCGACGTCGGGCGTGTAGTTCGGATGGCCCTTGGGGTAGAGCGATAGATGGCGCGCGAGCTGCAGGCTCGCCTGCGCCGAAGGATCGGTGCGCTGCGCCTCGGCGCCGGAGAGCGCCGAGCGCTTGAGCTCGTCGAACTCCGCGGCGGAGAAGGCCGGCTCGCGCAGCACCTCGGCGACCAGGCGCAGCGTGGGCAGCAGGCTCTCGCGCCGCACCTCGATGCTCGCGCCGTCGCCGCCCAGCGAGACGCTCGCGTTGAGCTTCTCGAACGCGTCCTTGATCTCGGCGCGGCTCTTCTTCTGGGTGCCGCGCATCAGCATGCCGCCGGCGAAGCTGCACGCCACCTCGCGGTCGGTGAGGGTCTTCTCGTCACCCCAGTGCAGCGTCAGCGTCGCGATGACCCGGCCGCCGCGCGTGGTCTTCGGCAGCAGCGCGGCCTGGATGCCGTTGGAGAGGTTTTTGCGCACGACGCGCGACTCGATGTTCTTCGGCGAGGGATCGAAGGCTTCGCCCAGGCGCACGCCCTGCGACTCGCCCTTGAACGCGTCGAGCGCGGCCTGCCATTCCTGCGAAGGCGGGATGTCCGCGCGCTCGGGCGCGTCGGTGGGGATGAACGTCCCGAGCACGCGGTTCGCCGGCTTGAGATAGTGCTCGGCCACGCGCTGCACGTCGGCCAGCGCGACCTTCTTCAGCCGCTCGCGGTAGAGGAAGAACAGGCGCCAGTCGCCGATCGCGGCGAACTCCGACAGCGCGCGCACGTAGGCGCCGGTGTCGAGCTGCGTCTTCTCGAAATCGTTCAGCAGCGCGGTCCGCGCACGCTCCACTTCCTCGGCGCGGATCGGGTCGCTCTTCAGGCCTTCGACGGTCGCGATCAGCGCCTCGCGCGCCGGATCGAGCTTGCCGTCCTTCGGCAGCGAGGCGCCGAAGTACACGAAGCCCGGATCGTGCAGCCCGCGCTCCGCGCCCCAGGCATGCGCGGCGAGCCCCTTCTGCACCAGCGCGCGGTGCAGCCGCCCCGAGGGCACGTCGCCGAGCACGTTGGTGAGGACGTCGATCGCGGGATAGTCGGGGTGGTGGCCGGCAGGGACGCGGTAGAGCGTCGATACGATCGGGTTCTCGCCCACGCGCCGCAGCGTCACCTCGCGCTCGCCGTCCTGCGTCGGCTCCTCGGTGTAGAAGCTCGGCAGCTTGCGCCTGGGCTTCGGAATCGCACCGAAGTAATGCGCCACCCGCTCGAGCGCCTTCGTCTCGTCGAACTTGCCGCCGAGAATCAGCACCGCGTTGTCCGGCTGGTACCAGGTGCGGTAGAACGCCTGCAGGTTGTCGATCGGCACCCTTTCGATGTCGGCGCGCTGGCCGATGATCGCGTTGCCGTAGTTGTGCCAGGGGAAGGCGAGCTGCTGCATGCGCTGGAACAGCACCGAGCCGGCGTTGTTCTCGCCCATCTCGAACTCGTTGCGCACCACCGTCATCTCGGCGTCGAGGTCCTTCTTCGCCACGAACGAGTTCACCATGCGGTCGGCTTCCATGCCGAGCGCCCAGTCGAGGTTCGCGGCGGTAGCGGCGAAGGTCTCGAAGTAGGTGGTGCGGTCGTTCGAGGTGGTGCCGTTCCAGCGCGCGCCCCGGCTGTTGAACTCTTCCTTCACGTTCGGGTGGCGCTTGGAGCCCTTGAACAGCAGGTGCTCGAGCAGGTGCGCCATGCCCTTCTCGCCGTAGCCCTCGTGGCGCGAGCCCACGAGGTAGGCGATGTGCACGGTGGTGGTGTCGCTTCCCGGATCCGGCACCGTGAGAACGCGCAGGCCGTTCGCCAGCCGGTATTCCGTGACGCCCTCGATCGAGGAGGCCTTCTGGGGTGCCTGCGGCGAGGCCTTCCGCGTCGCTTCCGGGACGGTCTTCTTCGTCTGCTGCGGCGGCGCAGCAGCCTGCTGCGCGGGAGCGGTGACCGCGAAGAGCAGCAGGAAGGCGGCGACGAGGAGCCGGTTTGTCATGACAGCCAATCGAATAGGTGCAGCTTGAGGAGGCCTGAGGCGATCGTAGCGAAGCTCAGGCGCGAGCGCCATGCTAGGACTCCATTTTGCGGCGCCGGTTCCGGCCCCCGGGGCGCGCGGCTCCAAAAGAAAGCGGCGCGCGAGCTGCTGCGGCCGCTTTCCTGGGTACGTGGAAGTGGGGGCCTATTTCTTGTGGCTCTGCCGCTGCTCGCGGACGCAGCTCTTCAGGTCTTCGCCGGTCTTGCCTTTGCACGCCTCGCGGATCTGGTCGCGGCGCGCGACGGCTTCCTTGAGCCGCGCCTCGCACTTGGCCGGGTCCTTGCTCGAGGCGCACATCTCGTGGCTCATGCAATCGCGCCTTTCCTCGCCCTTCTTGCCCTCGCAGGCCTTGTTCGCCTTGTCACGCGCGGCCTTGAGCTTGGCGATGCGCTCCTCGCAGGCCTTGGGGTCTTTCGCCTTCGAGCAGTCGACGCGCCGTTCGCCCTTCGGCTTCGGCGCATCGGAGGGCGCCTGGGCGAAAACCGGGGTGCAGAACGCCAACATCACGGCAGGGAGGAGGGTCCTGAGCATGGGGGGTCCTTTCGGTCGGGTCGTTAAGGGCCCGCGCGCGGGCCAGGGGGCCCGCGGCGGGGCTCGCCCTACAACGCGCTACCCCGGGCCCGCGCTGACAAGGGGGCGTACTTTGTTTTTCAGCCGGCCTGCTTCAGCATCGTGCCGGCGTCGGAAACCTCGAACTTTCCGGGCGCTTCCACGTTCAGCTGCTTCACCACCCCGTTGTCGACCAGCATCGAGAAGCGGTTCATGCGCGTGCCCATGCCGCGCGCGTTGAGGTCGAGCTCCAGCCCGAGCGCCTTGGTCCAGGCGGCGCTGCCGTCGGCCAGGAACCGGATCTTGCCGAGCGCCTTCTGGTCGCGGCCCCAGTGCGCCATGACGAAGGCGTCGTTGGTCGCGACGCACCAGATCTCGTGCACGCCCTTCTTCTTCAGCGCCTCGGCGTTCTGCGCGTAGCCCGGCACGTGCTTCGCCGAGCAGGTGGGGGTGTACGCGCCGGGCAGGCCGAAGATCGCGATCTTCTTGCCGCGCACGGCGTCGGCGACGTTCACTTCCTTGGGCGGCATGGCGCACTGCGTGCCCGAATCGAACTCCGTGGACTCCATCAGCTTGCCGTCGGGAAGCCGGTCGCCGACCTTGATCGCCATAGCAGGTCTCCTGTAGATCGTCTTGGGGGGAGGCCAGATGATACCCAAAGCGGGGTGAAAATACCGCGTGGCGGAACTTGTCCTGCTCCCTGGCCTCGACGGCACCGGGCTTCTCTTTCGCCCCCTGGTCGCCGCCTTGCGCGACGACCGCACGGAGGTTGTTTCATACCCGAACGACAAGGCGCTTTCACTGGACGAACACACGCGCTGGGCCATGCGCAACCTTCCGAGCGGCAAAGCAGTGCTCCTCGCCGAATCGTTTTCAGGCCTGGTCGCGCTGCGCGTGCTGCAAGAGGCGCTCCCGCGGATCGCCGCAGTCATTTTCGTCGCCACCTTCGCCGAGCCGCCGCGTCCGCTGCTCTTGCGCCTTGCGCCCCTCGTGTCGCGCGCAGGGCCGCTCATGCGGAACGCTCCGGCTTTTCTGCTGCGCCAGTTTTGCCTCGGCCCCGATGCGACGGTCGCGCAACTGAATCTCCTGCGCGAAACACTTGCAACGGTGCCGCCGCAGATCCTTTCGAGCCGCCTGGCGCTTGTCGGGTCGCGTCACTCGTGGGGAAAGGCGAGGTTCAACGTGCCTTGCCTTTACCTTCAGGCCGGCAAGGACCGCCTCGTCGCGGCTAGCGCAGCGGAGTGGTTCCGCGGACGCTTCGAGCGCTTCGAACTCGAGATCATCGACGGCCCGCACTTCCTGCTTCAGGCGAGGCCGCGCGAATGCGCGCAACGCATTTCTGAATTTTCGGCCCGAATCGGGGTCTGA
>DATLUZ010000072.1:0-6152 GCA_035577785.1 Burkholderiales bacterium
CTGGCCGCTGATCGAGGTCATCTCGTCGATCCCGGCGATGGTCGAGAACTGGTTTTCGAGCACCGTCGCAACTGCGGAGGCCATCGTCTCCGGGCTCGCACCAGGCAGCTCGGCCGTCACCTGGATGGTGGGGAAGTCGACGTTGGGTAGCGTCGACACCGGGAGCAAGCGGTAGCTCGCGAGGCCGAAGATCAGGATGCCGGCCATCACCAGGATCGTCATCACCGGGCGCCGGATGAACGGCTCGCAGAAATTCACGAGGCCTCCGCCCCCGGCCTGGCAAGCTGCACTCTCGTCTTCGGTCCGAGCCGCAACTGGCCGCGCACCACCACCAGCTCATCCTTGGCGAGGCCCTTCGCGACGATCGTCCGTTCGCCGTCGGTGCGCTGTACCGCGATGCGGCGCAGGTCGGCGATCATTTCCGAGTTGACCACGTAGACGTACTGGCCGTCGGGACCGGCCTGCACTGCGGTCGAGGGCACGACGATGGCATCGGTCTGCTCGTAGAGGCGCATGCTCACATTGACGAACTGCCCCGGCCAGAGCGCCGCGTCAGCGTTGTCGAACTGCGCGCGCATCCGGATGGTGCCGGTGTTTGGATCGACCGCGTTGTCGATGAAGATCAGCCGTCCACTCGGCCGGACCTGCTGGGTCTCGGGCATGATCGCCTCCACCGCGAGCGGCCCTTTCGCCATGTATTGGCGCACCTCCGACAGGTTTTGCTCCGGCACGGCGAAGTTGACGTAGATCGGCCGGACCTGGTTGATCACCAGCAGCGGATTGACGTCGTTCGCCCGCACCATGTTGCCCGCCTGCAACAGCACCCGGCCGACGTAGCCGTCGAGCGGGGAGCGGATGGTGCAGTACTCGAGATTGAGGCGCGCGTTCTCGAGCGCGGCCTGGCTCGCCTTGGCGGTCGCTTCCGCGGTGGCCGCGTTGGTGCGGATCTGGGCGTAGGCGTCCTTGGAGATGAAGTTCTTCTCGAGCAGCTCCTGGTAGCGGGTCTCCTGCGAGCGCGCATGGTCTCGCGCCGCGGTGTCGCGCAGCGCGTTCGCTTCGGCCTGCCGCAGCGCGGCTTCGTAGGGACGCGGATCGATGCGGAAGAGCACCTCGTTCTTCTTCACCGCCGCGCCTTCGCGCATGTTCACGTCGGTAATCTGGCCGTCGACGCGCGCCTTGACCTGCACGGTGGAGAACGCTTCGACGTTGCCTATGGCGTTGATGCGCACCGGCACCGTTTCCTGCAGCACGCGCGCGACGGTTACCGGCACGGCCGCTCCGCCGCCCTTGCCCTTGCCGCCTTCCTTGGCGCTTTTGGCAGTCCTTCCGTTCGCGACGACCAAGTAGCTTCCAAGCCCCACAGCGGCGGCGACCGCCACCACCACGGCAACGGCGAATACTCGGCGGCGGCTGGCGGCGGTCATGAACCGACGATTGTCATGCCGGAATGCGGTCGTGGGCAATCAACTCGTCCACCGATTCGCGGCGACGCACCAAATGCGCGCTGGAGCGGTCGACCAGCACTTCGGGCGCCCGGGGGCGCGAATTGTAGTTCGAGCTCATGGACATTCCATAGGCGCCGGCGGAGAGGACGGCGAGCAAGTCGCCTTCCACGGCGGCGAGGCGGCGCCCCTTGGCGAGGAAATCCGCACTTTCGCACACGGGGCCGACAATGTCGTAAACAGTATCGCCGGGCGCGGATTCCCGCACCGGCTGAACGTCGTGCCAGGCGTCGTAGAGCGCCGGGCGGATGAGGTCGTTCATGGCCGCGTCGACGACTAGGAAGCCCGCCTTGACGTACTCCACCCGGGTAAGCAGGATGCCTGCGTTCCCGACGATCGAACGGCCGGGATCGAACACCACGGTTTCACGGCGCTGCCCGAGCGCCGCCAGCGTGCCCGCGACGAAAGCGGCCACCGGCTCGAGCGGTTCGTTCCGGTAGCGGATACCGATGCCGCCGCCGACATCGATGTGCTTGAGCTGGATACCGCGCTTCTCCAATCGTTCAACCAGCGCCGCCAGGCGCTCCGCCGCCGCGACGAACGGCCCGGCCTGCGTCAGCAGCGAGCCGACATGGCAGCCGATTCCCACGACTTCGAGGTCCTTCAGTCCGGCGGCGCGCTGGTACAGCCGTTCGGCTTCCTCGTGCGCGACCCCGAACTTGCTCTCGCGCAGGCCGGTGGAAATGTAAGGGTGGGTTCGCGGGTCGATGTCGGGATTGACGCGCAGCGCGATCGGCGCGCGCCGGCCCGTTCGCCGCGCCACGCGCTCGACGCGCGCGAGCTCGGCTTCGGACTCCACGTTGATGCAGCGCACCCGTTTCTCGAGCGCGAGCTCGATTTCGGCTTCGCTCTTGCCCACGCCCGAGAAGAGCGTCTTGCCCGGATCGCCGCCCGCTGCGAGAACGCGCGCGAGCTCCCCGCCAGAGACGATGTCGAAGCCGGCGCCGAGGCGCGCGAGGAGCGCGAGCACCGCGAGGTTGGAGTTCGCCTTGACCGAATAGCAGATGAGCGAGTCGCGGCCGTGAAGCGCGCGCGCGAACTCGCCGTAGGCCGACTCGATCGCCGCGCGCGAGTAGATGTAGCATGGCGTGCCGAAGCGGCGCGCGATGTCGTCGAGCGGCAGATCCTCGGCATGCAAAACGCCCTCGCGGTAGGAATAGCTCACGGCCTTACTTCTTCTCTTCGATTTCGCTGTCGGGGTACGGAACCGGCTTCGGCGGCGGCGGCTTGGGCACCTTCACGCCCGGCGGCGGCTTGTCGCGCAGGTACAGCGCCCCCTTCTGTCCGCATGCGGTCGCGGCCAGCGCCAAGGCGACCAACACGAGAAGGAAGCGCATAAAATCCGCATGTTAACCCATGGATGAGCGCCAATTCGAAACCCTGGCCACCCAGACCTTGCACAGGATCGAGCGCGCGCTGGACGAAAGCGGAATCGACGCTGACATCGAGCTCAAGGAAGGCGGGGTGCTCGAGCTCGAGTTTGCCAACGGCTCGAAGATCATCGTGAACCGGCACGGCGCGGCGCGCGAGATCTGGGTCGCCGCGCGCTCGGGCGGCTTTCACTTCCGCTGGGACGGCGCCGCGTGGCGGGACACGCGCGACGGCGGCGAGCTCTTCGCCGCCCTTTCGAAACTGGTGTCGGCCCAGAGCGGGACCGGCGTAATTCTCTCCGCCTAGTTTTCGCTTAGGGAGGCGTCTCCCCGGGGCCGGGCGGAGCCACCAGCGGAACGATCGGCTGGAGCACCTCGGGCGGCGGGACCGCTTCCTGATAGAAATATTCGGGCGCAAGTCGCCCTTCGCCTAGGACGCCCATCACCGGCACGCTCACGACGCCGACCGGGACGGTGCGCGGCGCCTCGGGGACGTCCTTGAGCGCTTTTTCCATGTAGCCGATCCAGATCGGCAGCGCGACGGCGGCGCCGGTCTGGTTGCGGCCGAGGCTCTTCGGCTGATCGAAGCCCATCCAGGCGATGCCGACGAGGTTCGGCTGGTAGCCGGCAAACCAGGCGTCGACGAATTCGTTCGTGGTTCCGGTCTTGCCGGCAAGGTCGTTGCGGCCGAGCCGCGTGGCGCGCGCCGCCGTGCCGTAGCGGGTCACGTCCTGCATCATGTGGTCCATGATGAAGGCGTTGCGCGGATCGAGCACGCGCAGGCTTTCGTCGCCGGCCCGCTTCGGGTTCGCCAAAGCGAGTGGCGTGCCCCGGTCGTCGACGATCTTGAGGATGAAATAAGGCTGCACCAGGTAGCCGCCGTTCGCGAACACTGCGTACGCGCGCGCCATCTGCCACTCGGTCACCGAGCCCGCGCCCAGGGCCATCGTGAGGTAGGGAGGATGCTTCTCCGGCTCGAAGCCGAAGCGGGTCACGTACTCCTGCGCATACTTCGGGCCGATCGCCTCGAGGATGCGGATCGACACCATGTTCTTCGACTTGGCGAGCGCGGTGCGCAGGCGCATCGGGCCCTCGTACTTGCCGTCGAAGTTCTTCGGCTCCCAGCGCTGGCTGCCGGTCTGCTCGGCTTCGAGCACGACCGGCTCGTCCGGGATCACCGTCGCCGGGGTGAAGCCCTTCTCGAGCGAGGCCGAGTAGATGAAGGGCTTGAACGACGACCCGGGCTGGCGCCAGGCCTGGGTGACGTGGTTGAACTTGTTGCGGTTGAAGTCGAACCCGCCGACGAGCGCGCGCACCGCTCCGTCCTGCGGGTCGAGGGAAATGAAGGCCGACTCCACCTCGGGAAGCTGGACGATCTGCCAGGGCTTGCCCTGCGCCTCGCGATGGACGCGGATGATCGAGCCGCGGCGAATGCGCTTCTGCGGCGACGCCTTGGCATCGAGCGAGCGCGCGGCGAAGCGCAGCGACTCGCCGGCGAGGGAGACTGGCTCTCCCGTGCGCAGCGCCGCTTCAATCTGCTTGGCGTCCACCGAGGTGACGACCGCCGCGAGGAGATCGTCGTTGTCGGGGTGCTCGTTGAGAGCTTCTTCGAAGTCGTCCTCGTCCGGCTTCGCCGGCAACTCGGCGAAGCCTTCGGGGCCGCGGTAGCCGTTGCGCCGGTCGTAGTCGAGAACCCCCTTGCGCAGCGCGGCGTACGCCGCCTCCTGGTCGGCTTTCCGGAGGGTGGTGTAGACGCGGAAGCCGCGGCTGTAGACCTCGTCCGGATAGTGCTCGGCGATGGCCTGGCGCACCATCTCCGCGGCGTATTCCGCGTGTACGGAGTATTCGTTCACTTCCCTTTTGGGCCTTATGGGCGCTTGAACTGCCTCTTCGTATTGCGCCGCAGTAATGTGCCCCAGCTCGGCCATCCGGCGCAGTACGTAATGCTGGCGCTGCTTGGCGCGCTGCGGGTTGGCGATCGGGTTGTAAAGCGAAGGCGCCTTGGGCAGTCCCGCGAGCATCGCCGTCTCGGCGAGGTTGAGCTTGTCGAGCGCCTTGCCGAAGTAGATCTGCGAAGCGGCGCCGAAGCCGTAGGCGCGCTGGCCGAGATAGATCTGGTTGACGTAAAGCTCGAGGATCTGCTCCTTGGACAGGCTGTGCTCGATCTTGAATGCGAGCAGCGCCTCGTACAGCTTGCGGGTGAGCGTCTTCTCCGACGAGAGAAAGAAGTTGCGGGCCACCTGCATGGTGATCGTGCTCGCGCCCTGGCGGCGCCCGCCTGAAATGAGGTTCATGTAGGCAGCCCGCAGCACGCCGATGTAGTCGATGCCGGCGTGCTCGTAGAAGCGCTCGTCCTCGGCCGAAATGATCGCGTTCTTCAGCGCGTCGGGGACCTCGCCGATCGCCACTACGGCGCGCCGCTCCTCGCCGAACTCGCCGATCTGCACGCCTTCGGCGGTGTAAATGCGCAACGGGATCTTCGGCTGGTATTCGGTCAGCGCCTGGAGCGAAGGCAGATTCGGATAGGCGAGCGCGATGGTGAGCGCCAACAGCAGCACGCAGGTCACCAAAAAGCCCCCCGCCAGGATCAGCGGGAAGGCGAGAAATCTAAGCCATTTCAAAGGTTAATCGTTCTTACCGGTCGTGTTGCAGCACGCTGCACCTCGAACATGATACCCCCTCCGCCTTGTGGAAAATTGACTAGACACCTATGGGGCTTGTTGCTATCGTTTAACGCGAATTCTACTTATCGGTCCTAAGCATCGGTAAGAAAAAAGAAAAACCGAAAATAACTCAAAAGCGACGGGAAACCAAGGGAATCTGCCCCGAATGGAATTCGACCTCTTCAAACCGAAGGCGCCGCCGCTCTTTGGCCTCGACATCAGCTCTTCGTCGGTGAAGATGCTCGAGATCGTCGACTCCGGCAAGTCGAGCTACCGCGTCGAGCGCTATGCCATCGAGCCGCTGCCGCGCGATGCCGTCGTCGACGGCAACATCAACAACCTCGAAGCCGTGACCGAGGCGGTGCGCCGGGCGCACAAGCGCCTGGCGACCCGCACCAAGCACGTCGCCATGGCCGTGCCCACCGGCGCCGTGATCTCGAAGAAGATCGTGCTCGGCGCGGGCCTGCGCGAGGAGGAGCTCGAGATGCAGGTCGAGAGCGAGGCGAACCAGTACATCCCGTTCGCGCTCGACGAAGTCAACCTCGATTTCCATTCCCTCGGACCGGCGCCGAACAGCCCGGAAGAGCAGGAAGTCCTGATCGCGGCGACGCGCAAGG
>DATLUZ010000073.1:0-20955 GCA_035577785.1 Burkholderiales bacterium
CGTCGAGCTGGAACACGGGGAACGATGCCGCGCCCAGCCGCCGCGCGCTGCGCGCGTCGAGCTGGTCGGCGCGCGGCGCCGGGATCGCGATCGGCGTCACCGCGGCGATCATCGCCCGATGCGTTACCGGGAAGAGCCCGAGCACCGAGCCGATCGGAAAGCCGGTAACGAGATAGGACTCGCCTTCGCGCACCGCCTGCGCGTCGCCGAAGGCGAGAGCCGGGAGCGGCTTGCCGTCCATCCGCAGGAGCGCGAGGTCGCTGCCTGCGTCCGCGGCCATCCTGCGTGCAATGCGGATCTGGGCGGCGCCGCCCGGGACCGGAACGGCGACGGCAATGTCCTCTCCGCGTTCGGTGCTCACCGTCTTGGGCACCACATGGTCGTTGGTCGCCACGGTCAGCCCGTCGCCTACCACGAAACCCGTTCCGGCGAAGCCGAACTGCGGATTGCGCAGCCGCTCGAAGGTGCCGACCGCGACGATCGACGCCTTGATCCGCGCAATGGTGGCCGGCGCGCTGTCGTCGGCCGCAACCGGCATCGCCGCCGCGGCCGCGACGCTCAGCGCGGCAAGACCGGCGCGCTTTCGAATCGCTTCAGGTACCACGGCAGAGCCTGCTTGAGGCCGCTTGCGAGCGTGTGGGTCGGCGCGTAGCCCAGGCGCTCGCGCGCGAGCGAGATGTCGGCGAGCGAGTGGCGCACGTCGCCGGCGCGGAACGGTCGGTAGATGGGTTTGAACTGCGCCGGCTGGCCCTGCGCGGCGAGCAGCGTGCGCAGGATCTCGAGCAGGCGGTTGAGCGAGGTGTTTTCGCCCACCGCGATGTTGTAGACCTCGTTCAGCGCGCGCGGCTCGTCGGTGAGCGCGGAAAGCAGGTTGGCCTGCACCACGTTCGCGATGTAGCAGAAGTCGCGCGAAGTCTCGCCGTCGCCGTTCACCTCGAGCGGCTCGCCGGTCAGGATGGCGCGGATCCAGCGCGGAATCACGGCCGCATACGCGCCCTCGGGGTCTTGGCGCGGGCCGAACACGTTAAAGTAGCGCAGGCCGACGGTCTGCAAGCCATAGCAGCGGGCGAAGACATCGGCGTACATCTCGTTCGCCTGCTTGCTCGCGGCGTAGGGCGAGAGCGGCTCGCCGGTGATCCTCTCCACCTTGGGCAGCGTGGCGTCGTCGCCGTAGATCGAGCTGGACGAGGCGTAGACGAAGCGCCGGACGCTTGCGTCGCGCGCCGCGACCAGCATGTTGACGAAGCCCGTGACGTTCGTCTGGTGGGTCGGAACGGGATCGGCGATCGAGCGCGGCACCGAGCCGAGCGCGGCCTGGTGCAGCACGATGTCGACGCCGCGGCAGGCTTCGCGGCAGGCGGCCGCGTCGACGATGCTCGCCTCGATGAAGCGGTGCTGCCGCCACGCCTGAGGCCCGACGGCGCGCTCCACCTCCTCGAGGTTGGCGCGGTGGCCGGTCGCGAAATTGTCGAGGCTCACCACCTGCTGTCCATGGCGCAGCAGGTGCTCCACGAGCTGCGAGCCGATGAACCCGGCGGCTCCGGTCACAAGCCAGGTGCGTCTGAGATCCTTCAGAGCCGCCATACGTCGATCCCCCGGGCACGCAACGCGGCTGCGTCCCCCCGGTTCTTCACGTCCACGTAAACGCCGTTCGGCGCGAGCTTCGACACCACCGTGTCGAGCGGCCGGCCGCGGTACTCGTCGTGCGCGACCGCCGCCACGATCGCCGCGGCCTGCGGCAGCTCCTCCCACTTCGTGAGCCGGATGCCGTACTCGTGCTCCGCCTCCTTCGGGCAGGCGATCGGGTCGTGCACATACACCTTGATGCCGAAGGACTCGAGCTCGCGCACCACGTCCACCACTCGCGAGTTGCGCGTGTCGGGCACGTTTTCCTTGAAAGTGAGCCCGAGCACGATGACCTTTTCCTTGTTGGGGCAGAAGCCGCGCAGGATCATGCGCTTCACCGTCTGCTCGGCGACGTATTTGCCCATGCCGTCGTTGATCTTGCGCCCGGAGAGAATCACCTGCGGGTGGTAGCCGAGGGTCTCCGCCTTGTAGGTGAGGTAGTACGGATCGACGCCGATGCAGTGCCCGCCCACCAGCCCCGGCCGGAACGGCAGGAAGTTCCACTTCGTCCCCGCCGCCTCGAGCACCTCGGTGGTGTCGATGCCGATCTTGTTGAAGATGAGGGCGAGCTCGTTCACCAGCGCGATGTTGAGGTCGCGCTGGGTGTTCTCGATCACCTTGGCCGCCTCCGCGACCTTGATCGAGCTCGCCCGGTGCACGCCTGCCGTCACCACGCTGCCGTAGACCTCCGCGACCCGCTCCAGCGTCTTCGGCGTGTCGCCCGAGACCACTTTCACGATCTTGGTGAGGGTGTGCTGCTTGTCGCCCGGGTTGATGCGCTCGGGCGAATAGCCGACGAAGAAATCCTGCTTCCACTTGAGCCCGGAATGCTTTTCGAGCACCGGGATGCAGGCCTCCTCGGTCGCGCCCGGATACACGGTCGATTCGTACACCACGATGGCGCCGCGGCTCAAGTTCTGGCCCACCGAGGTGCTCGCGCCGATCAGCGGACCGAAGTCCGGGTTGTGCGCGTCATCCACCGGCGTCGGCACCGCGACGATGATGAAATCGGCTTCGCGCAGCGAGCGCGGATTGGTCGTGACCTCGAGCTTGGCGGCAGCCTTGAACTCCTCGGCCGCGACCTCGCCCGTGGGGTCGACCTTGTTGCGGTAAGCGTCGATCTTGTCCTGCGACAAGTCGAAGCCGATGGTGCGGTATTTCTTGCCGAACTCGATCGCGAGCGGCAGGCCCACATAGCCGAGGCCGACGACGGCGACGGTAGTCATCACAACCCTCCCAGCAATTTGACCGCTTCCTGCCGCTCGGGAAGCTTCTCGTCCAGCCTGGCGAGCTGCTCGAGCTCCCTGCGGGCGGCGGTCCTGCGGTTGGTCTTGATCAGCGATTTGGCGAAATTGAGACGGATCTGGTGCGCCTCCGGGGCGGCGTCGGCGGCGCGCCCGAGCAGCTCGAGGCCGCGCTCGACCTGACCCGCGTCGGCGAGGATCTCGCCGAGCGTGTCCATGATGGCGGGATTGTCGGGCGCGAGGTCGTGCGCGCGCTCGGCGTACTCGAGCGCCCCGGGGCGTTTGAGCTCATGACTCACCCAGGCGAGGTTGTTGAGGAGGAGCGGCCTGTCGGGGGCGCGTTGCAGCGCGCTCCGATAGCGCGCCTCGGCGCTCTCGTAGCGCTGCGCGGCCAGATCCCGGTCGGCGAGATAGGCGAGCAGCGACGCGTCCTTCGGATGGCGCCTGATCCACTCCTCGGCGAGCGCGTCCGCCTCGAGCGACTTTCCGGCCGCTTCGAGGATCGAGTGAGTGCGGATCGCAAGCGAGGCCCGGTCGAATTTCTTGAGCGCTGCGCGGTAGGCGCGCTCGGCGGGCTCGAGCTTCTTCTGCGCGAGGAAGATCTCGCCCTCGAGCACGAACCCCAGGGGGTGCTGCGGCCTGCGGGCCTGGACGGCTCTCGCTTCGCGCAGGGCGTCTTCGTGCCGGCCGTTCGCGACGTAGATGGCGGCGATCTCGCGCTGCGCAGTGTCGAGATCCGGCCGGACGGCGAGCGCCGCGCGCAGCGCCCGGATGGCGTCGTCGGGCTGCTTCGCCGCCATGTAGGCCTTGGCCAGCAGGACCTGGGCCTCGGGCGCGCCGCGCTGAATTTCCGCCAGGCGTGTGAAGCTGGCGAGCGCCTGGCGCGTCTCGCCGGCGGCGAGCTGCGTCATGCCGACCGCCTGCAGCATGCGGGGCTCGTCCGGCAGGGCGGCCTGCGCGGCCTGCGCCGCGCCGAGCGCGGCGACGAAGTTGCCGCTTCTCATGTAGAAATTGATGAGCGCGCTGTGCGCCGACACCGATGCCGGATTGCCGGCCACCGCCTGCTTCAGCAGCTTCTCGATCGCGCGCGCATCCGCCGCGCTCGTGCGCAGCACCGCGGCGAGGCCGACGAGCGCCGGCTCGTTGTTCGGGTCCCTGTCCAGGAAGGCCTGGTAGCGCCTTCTCGCGGCGTCCCGGTCATTTTCACGCAGGTCCAGCCGCGCGAGATTGTTCACCGCGGGCATGTAGGCCGGCTGCAGCGCGAGCGCGCGCTCGAAGTTCGCGCGCGCTCCGGCCAGGTCCTGCTTCAGAATCAGCGCCGCGCCCTTGAGGTTGTAGGTCAGCGGGTTTTCCGGCTGCTTGCCCTCGAGGGCCTGGACGGCGGCGAGCGCGCGGTCCGCGTCGCGCTTGCGCAGGTAGTTCGCGATCAGCGCGAGGTCGGCCTGGTAGTCGTTCGCGTCGCCGGCGGAAGCCGCCTCGAGCTCGTTGATCGCGCGCTCGGGCTCACCGGCCGCGAAGCGCACGAGGCCGAGGCGCGTGCGCACCGCGGTGTCCTTCGGCGCGAGCGCCTTCGCCTGTTCGTAATGGCGTGCGGCCGCCGCCACGTCCCCGCTCGCGAGATACGCTTCCCCGGCGAGGGCGAGGGTGCTCGGGTCCTGGCCGAGCCGCAGGAGCTCGTGGACTTCGCTCAGCGCCACGTCCGCCTTGCCCATGCGCAGGTGCGTGCTCACGAGAAGCCGCTTGGCGACGATCGCCTGCGGCGCGTCGAAGACCGCCTGGCGCAGATGGCTCTCGGCTTCGGCCAGCGCCCCCGTATTCAGCGCCGCTATTCCTGCGAGCGTCAGGCTCGGCACGTGGTCCGGGGCGAGCTTCAGCACCTGGAAAATGACCGGCTTCGCGGCGGCGAATTTCTGCTGTCGCACGAGGACCAGCGCCTTGGCGTACAACATGCGCGGGTCCCGGGGCGCCGTGGCTTCCATCGCCGCCACTTCGGCCATCGCCTTCTCGGGCGAGCCGACGTTCAGCAGATGCAGGATGAGGGAAAGTCGCGGCACCAGCCTCGCCGGCGCGGCGGCGATGGCCGCCCGGTAGGCGCTTTCGGCGGCATCGTGCCTCGACTGCTGCTCGAGCAGCTCGGCTTTGAGGAGGAGCGCGGGCACGCTGTCAGGCGCGATGCCGAGCGCCTGTTGCACGCGCGAAAGCGCCGCGGCGAGGTCGGGGCGGGCGGCGGCGAGTCGCGCCGCGCCGATTTGCGCCGTCACGTTGGAGGCGTCGAGCTCGAGCGCGTCTGCGAAGGCGCGAGCGGCCTCGCGCGGCCGTGCGCGCTCGAGGTGCGCCGTCCCGATCAGGGCGCGCAGCTCGGCCTTCGCGGCCGGCGCCGAGAGCACGATCGAGCCGAACCGCTCGGGCAGCCTGTCGGCCTCGCCTCGGGCGAGCGCGGCACGCGCCAGCGCGATCTGCAGCTCGTCGCTCGAGAAGCCGAGCTTCACGGCCTTGTCGAGCTCGATCTGCGCCGCGCTCGGATTCTCCCCCTCCAGAAACGCCATGCCGAGCAGGAAGCGCGCTTCGCCGTTGTCCGGGTTGCGCTGCAGCAGGTTCTTGAGCTGGATGATCGAGGCGCCGTACTCGCGCTTCTCCATGTACTGCCTGGCCGAGGCCATGAGGGCGGCGGGGTCCTCGCCGCGGCAGGCGCAGATCGACGCCACGACCGCGAGCGCAAGGGCGGCGCGAATGGTCCGAATGTTCTTCATCGGCTCGCTTCCTTCAGGCCGAAGCGGTTCAGCAGGTCGTACAAGGTGGGCCGGCTGATCCCGAGCATCTCGGCCGCGCGGCTCAGATTTCCGTCGACCCGCGACAGCACGCGCAGGACGGCGTCGCGCTCGGCCTCGTCGCGCACCACTCTCAGGGTGCGCGGTTGCATCTCCGGCGTCACGGCAAGGCCGAAGTCGGCCGCGCGCAGCACGCCGCCCTCGGCCATGATGACCGCGCGCTTGACGCAGTTCTGCAGCTCGCGCACGTTGCCCGGCCAGGCGTGCGCCTCGATCGCGGTGGCCGCGTCCGGGAGCAGCGTGAGGCTGCCGCGGCCGTGCTCCTCGGCGTATTGGCGCACGAACGCCTGCGCGAGGAGGGCGGCGTCGCCCTTGCGGCTGCGAAGCGGCGGGATCTCCACGACGATCTCGGCGAGGCGGTAGTAGAGGTCCTCGCGGAACCGGCCCTGCGCGATCATGGCGCGCAGGTCCTGGTGGGTGGCGCACACCACGCGCACGTCGACGGCGATCTCCTGCCGGCCGCCCAGGCGTTCGATGATGCGGTCCTGCAGGAAGCGCAGGATCTTCGCCTGCAGCGCCGCCGGCAGGTCGCCGATCTCGTCGAGGAACAGCGTGCCGCGGTGCGCGAGCTCGATCTTGCCCGGAGTCTGTTTCACCGCGCCGGTGAAGGCGCCTTTCTCGTAGCCGAAGAGCTCGCTCTCCAGCAGGTTCTCCGGAATGGCGGCGCAGTTGATGGCCACGAAGCGGCCTTCCCGCCGCGGCGAGAGGTTGTGAGCCGCGCGGGCGAGGACCTCCTTGCCGGTGCCCGATTCGCCGAGCAGCATGACCGTGGCGTTGGTGGCCGCGACTTTCTCGACGGTGCCGCAGACCTTGAGCATTTGCGGGTCGCGGGTCAGGAGCTCGCCCAGCGCGCCGGGACCGCGCGTGGCGTGGAGCTTGCGGTTCTCGGCCTGCAGCTCGTGCAGGCGCAGGGCGCGCTCGATCATGAGCGCGAGCAGCTCCGGCTGGAAGGGCTTCGAATAGAAATCGTAGGCGCCAAGGCCGATCGCCTTCAGGGCGTTGGCGTGGTCGTTCTGGCCGGTGAGCACGATGACCTTGGTGTCCGGGGCCAGCGCCAGAATCTCCTGCAGGAGCCGGAATCCCTCGGTCGGCTCGCCGGGGTGGGGCGGCAGCCCGAGATCCATGGTCACCACGGCGGGGCGGTGGCGCCGCATCTGCACCAGCGCCTCCTGGCGCTCGGAGCAGAGCACCGGCGCGTACTGCTCCAGGGCCCAGGTCATCTGGGTGAGCAGCGCCGGATCGTCCTCGACAATCAGCAAAGGGGTTTTCTCGCTCATGCCGCCATCGCTCCATCCCGTTCCAGCGGAAAGCTCAGCCTGAATCGCGTGCCCACGCCCGGCCGGCTGTCGACCTCGATGCGCCCGCCCATGTCCTTCGTGTACTGCGCGACTTCGAACACGCCGACGCCCATGCCGTCGCCTTTCGTGGTCTGGAAAGGCCGGAACAGCCGCTCGCGCACGAACGCTTCGCTCATGCCGCATCCCGAATCGGCCACCTCGATGACCGCGTTCGTGCCTTCGGCCGCGACGCTCACGCGCACCTCGCCCGAGGGCTGGGTGGCGTCGATGGCGTTCTGCACCAGGTGGCCGAGGACGCGCTCGAGCCGCTGCTCGTAGCCGATCGCCGCCAGCGCCGCGTCGGCTGCGTGCACGGCGATGTCCGCGCGCGCCGCCTTCTTCGCCGCCACCACGCGCTCGACCACCTTGGCGAGGTGGATCGGGCGCAAATGCTCCTCGCCGCGGCTGCCCGTCGAGAGCTGCGTCAGGAGCTTCTTCATGCGCTCCTCGACGTGCCGCAGCGTCGCGAACATGTCCTCCTGGAAGCGCGGATTGTGGCGATGCCGCTCGGCGTTCTTCAGCAGGAGCGAGAGCTGGGCCACGAGGTTCTTGAGGTCGTGCACCACGAACGCTGTCATCCGGTTGAACGACTCGAACTTGCGCGCCTCGAGGAGCGCCTCCGAAGCCTGCACCTGGGCGAGGAAGCTGCCGACCTGCCGCGCCGCGGTCTTGAGCAGGTCGCGCACTTCCCAGTTCAATTCGACCGGGGCGCGCGGCGTGGCCAGCACGGCGAATCCGATCAGCTCGTCTTCGGCGATCACCGGCACGACCAGCCAGGCGGCGGGAAGCTCGCGCAGCCACGACGGCAGCTCGAGGCCGCCGATCGGCTGCGGCTCGCGCAGGTCGACCACCCAGCCTGTTTTGGCAAGGAAGCTGGCGAATCCGCTGTACGCCGGTTCGCGCGCTTCCAGCGCAGGCATGTTCCACCGCGCCGCCTGCGCGTAGCCATTGCCCTCCGCGCTCAGCCAGATCGCGCCGCCCGGGCTCTCGACGAGGTTGGCGAGCGCCTGGATCGAGCGTTGCGCCGAGCTCACGCCGGGATCGCGGCTCGACAGCAGATTGGTGAAGCGCAGCCATTCACGCCGGTAGTCGTAGCGGTACGAGAAGAAATTCTTGTTGATGAACACGCGCAGCCGCGAGCGCAGCGTGCCCGATGAGAACAGCCCCCCGAGCACCAGCAGCGCGGCGAAGATGAAGCCCACCTGGAGCGTCTTGCCCCAGCTTCCGCCGAAGTAGCGCACGTAGTAGCCGGCGCCGGCGACCGTGAGCAGATACAGGCCGCAGCCGAGGAACGCGGTGGAGTGAAATACCACGCCGCGCGACAGCGCGATGTCGATGGTCCATTCCCGGTTGCGCACCGTGGCGATGGCGATGAACGGGATCACGAGCGCGTGGACGAACCCGCGCGCGGCCCAGACGCCGGCGTCGATGCGGCCGAAGAGCAGCGCATCGGCGAAGAGATAGATGTCGAACATGAAGCCTGCGCCCAGTCCGAGGCACAGCGGCTTGATCGCCCAGCGCGCCGGCGGCAGCGCGCGGCGGAACACCTGCTCGATCAGCACGAGCCCCGCCACCGGCACCGCGAGGAGCACGCAGAAGGCGAGGCGCGAGGAGGCTTGGAAGCCCTCGGGGTAGAAGAACCAGGCCGCCACCGGCAGGGCGACCGGCAGCGCCGCCGCGGCCGCTGCCTTGCGGGAGCGGGTCCCCAGCAGCACCACGCACAGAAAGAGCAGCCAGCCGCCGGCGCGCAGCGCGTCGAGCACCGCCTGCAAGCTCCACAGGATGCCGATCCGGGTGAGGGAAAAAACGAGCATCGCCCCCGCCCAAGCCGCGCTCGCGACGACTACGCCGAGGAGAATCGACGCCTTCGCGCCCCCGCGCCAGCCCAGGCCGAGGTGCAGCGCGAAGGCGAGGAACGCCGCTGCGGCGAAGCCATAGCCGAAAACGGCGGGGTCGCTCAGGTCGCTCATTTGCGGCTCAGCGCGAGCCGATCCGGAACAGAACGATCTCGACCGTCTGCAGAAGCACGATCAGGTCGAGGGCCAGGCTGTGATGCTTGACGTAGTACAGGTCATATTCGAGCTTCTCCTGCGCGTCCTTCTCCGATGCACCGTAGCTGTATCGGACCTGCGCCCAGCCGGTGACGCCCGGCTTGACGAAGTGGCGTTCCTCGTAGAACGGCACCTTGTTCGCGAGCTGGGCGACGAACTCCGGGCGCTCCGGGCGCGGCCCGACGAAGCTCATGTGGCCGAGCAGCACGTTGACCACCTGGGGCAGCTCGTCGATGCGGAGCCTGCGGATCCAGGCGCCTACGCGCGTGACGCGCGGGTCGTCGAGCTTCGCCCACACCGCGCGGCCGTCGCTCTCGGCGTTCACGCGCATGCTGCGGAACTTGATCATGCGGAAGCTGCGGCCGTTCTGGCCGGTGCGCAGCTGCCGGTACAGGATCGGCCCGCGGTCCTCGAGCCAGATCGCCGCCGCGGCGGCGAGCGCGACCGGCGCGGCCGCGATGAGGATGGCGAGGCTGACGAGCACGTCGAAACCCCGCTTGGTGGCGAGGCGCAGGAAATCGCAGCGGAAACCGCTCGAGAAGATGAGCCAGCTCGGGTGCATCAGCTCGACGCTGACGCGGCCGCTTTCGCGCTCGAGGAACGTCAGGATGTCGGTCACCTTGATGCCGCGCAGGCGGCACTCCAACAGCTCCGCGGTGGGAAAGCCCCCGCGCCGGTCGTCCATCGCGACGACGATCTCCTCGATGCGGTTGCGCAGCGCGAGCCGGACCAGTCCGGTGTTGGCGCGGAACATCGGTCCCTTGGGCACGTCGCCGCCGTCTCCCGGCGCCCGCACATAGCCCACGATGCGGAAGCCGCGCTGGTCGGTGCGCCGCCGAAGCCGCTTGCCGATGGCGCGCGCACGGGCTCCCGCGCCCCATACCAGCACGCGCCGCTTGAAGAATTCCTCGTCCACCATCCGCAGGAAGGCGAAACGGGTAATAGCGAGGCCGGCCAGCGTGAACGCGCCCGTCAACCCCATGACCCCGCGGCCCACGTCGAGCGTGGGCGCCGCATAGAAGAGCAGGCCCAGCGCCACCTGGGCGACCGCCATCGCGATCAGCAGGCGCACGAAGACCGCGGTGAAGCGGGTCCGGTGGCGCAGCTGGTACAGGCCGAGCGCGGCGAGCGCCACCATGAATGCCCCGGCGATCGTGAGCGCGCGCGGCCAGAATGGCCCGCGCGAAGCTTCGAAAGCGGCGAGGGTCGCGGAGGAGCCGGCGAACCGGATGAAGATGGCGGCGTACAGGCCGACGATGGCGACCGCCGCCTCGCACAAGGCAAGGAGGCCGAGCCGATGGATGTTGCCGTCGAAGACGCGCAGCGTGACGATGCGCTGCGCGCCGAGATCGGCAGCCTGATGCGTGGTGGATACGGCCACCGAAGTGCTGCTGCTCACTGGCTCCCCGTAATGTTGTTCGTTTAACGGGCCCGCTTCTCACGGGCGGCGAGCTTGGACCTGTGAAAACAGCGCCGACTGTAGCGAGCGCATCCCGCCGCCGGCAAACATAGTCTCTAAGCACTAACCGGCTGCGCCGGCGGCTGATTCCGCAGCGAAAACCAGGGGGACGGCGAACCCGCGCGCCTTGCGGTCCGCTGTTGTCAACATCGGTCAGAATCCCGCGCGCTCGGCCCGCGGCGCAGCTAGCTCCAATTAGCCATTGCGGGGGCCCCGCGCGGAGTCAAGAATGGGTTCTAAAACAGGCCCCGCTTTCGGTGGCCGGATGAACCATGGCTACGCTCAAATGTCTCGCATGCGGGCATGACAACGACGTCGGCGACGAGTCGTGCTCGTCGTGCTCGTCTTCCCTGAATCTCAAGCTATGCAGCGCCTGCGAGGCGATCAACGCCAACGACGCCGAGCGCTGCCACAGCTGCAACGCCCAGTTCAGCGTGGCGCCGGAGTGGTTGGCCACAGGTCAGGCACGCAAGCGCAGCGCCAGGTCGACCGCGGTGCTCGCCGTCCTGCCGCTCATGGTGGGCGGCGCGGCGTACTACTTCTACGCTTCGTCAGAGGCGACCACGCCGCCGCATGCCGCTCCCAAAGTGGAGGCCGCCCAGAAATCCGAGCCTCAATCGCAACCCGAGCTCGCGCCTTCAGGCGGGCCCGCCCGACAGCAGGCGGCTGAGGCCGCGCCGGCGCCGGCCGCGCCGGTCAAGAGCGCGCCCCCCAGGGCGGCGGCGAGGCATTCCAGGAGCGCGCCGCCGCCCGAGCCGAAGCGAACGACCACGGCGGTGACGCACACCCCGGCCGCCAGCGCCGACGCGGCGGAGAGGACGGTGCCGGTCGAGGCGCCGATCAAGACCACGACTGCCGTGCCTCCTGTAGTCAACGCGCCCGCGGTCACTACGCCCGCGGTGGTCGCTGCGCCGGCGCCAGCTGCAAGCGCTGCCATCCTGCCGGTGAGCGACTCCGCCGCCGGGCGCACGTCGGTCACCCATCCGAATGCCGACCTCACAGAGCCGGCCATTACAACGACGACAGCGCTGCCGCCCGCTGCCGCCGCGCGGGGCACCGTCCCGGCCGAAGCAAGGAACGACGAGCCGGCCGGCTGCGTGCCCGCGGTCGTAGCGCTTGGCCTTTGCAAGAGCAAGTGACAATGGGAAGGGGGGAGTTCATGTCCAGAATGGCTCTCGTCGGGCCGGCGGCGAAGGAGCTGCGCAATTGCCGCCCGGGGCGCGAGAAGGTGGTGGCGAAGCCGGCGAGACCCTGCTCGGCCGAGGAGAAGATCCTCGGACTGTGCAAGTGACCGCCGCCGCCGCGGTCAGCATGCACTCGGTGGAGCACGCCGCCGAGCTGGTGGGCGGCTACGAGGCGCTCGGCCAGCGGCTGGGCGTGCGCACGGAAGAGATCGTGGACTGGTCGCTCGGGCTGCGCAGCCCCGACACCGCGACGTTTCTTTTCGTCCTCGACGTCATCATGCAGGAGACGCAGAAGCTCTCGAGCGCCGCGATCGCCTTCGAGCTGGCGCGCCAGGCAATCGCCAAGGCGCGCGACGCCAGCAAAGCGACCTAGGCAGTGGCGTCCCTGATTCGCCGTCCGGGCAGGCCGCCGCGATGAGAGACATCGCGATCAGCCTCGTCATCTTGGGCTCGCTGCCGGCCATCCTGTTCCGGCCGTGGATCGGCGTGCTGATGTTCGCCTGGCTCAGCCTCATGACGCCGCACAGGTTCGCGTGGGGCTTCGCCTACGACTTTCCGTTCGCCGCCATCGTCGCGACCGCCACGCTGATGGGGCTCGTCATCACGAAGGACGAGGTCCGTTTCGAATCGAGCACCGTCGTCTGGCTGCTGATCCTGCTGCCCGCCTGGACCTGCGTGACCTATCTGTTCGCGCTCGAGCAGGTCGCGGCGACGGCCCGGTTGACCGAGGTCCTCAAGGTGTTCCTGTTCGTGCTCGTGAGCGCCATGGTGCTGCGCACGCGCAAGCACGTCCACTGGATGCTCTGGGTCATCGTGATCTCGGTCGGCTACTTCGGTGCAAAAGGCGGCGCCTTCACGCTGGCGACCGGCGGTCTTCACCGGGTCTACGGCCCGCCCGGCGACAGCTTCCTGTCCGACAACAACGCGATCTCGGTCGCGCTGATCATGGTCATCCCGCTGATGTACTACCTGCGCGAAGAATCCGGGTCCAAGTGGATCCGCCGCGGCTTGCTCGCCGCCATGGTCCTCAGCGGCATCGCCGTGCTCGGCACGTACTCGCGCGGCGGGCTGCTCGCGGTCTCGGCGATGCTGATCTTTCTCTGGTTCAAGAGCCGGCGCAAGGCACTGTTCGCGCTGCTGCTGATCCCGCTCGTCCCGCTCGCCATCACGGCGATGCCCGAGCGCTGGTTCGACCGCATGAACACCATCTCGACCTACGAGGAAGATGCCTCGGCGATGGGGCGGATCAACGCCTGGAAGACCGCGATCAACATCGCGAACGACCGGCCGCTCGTGGGCGGCGGCTTCGAGCTGTATTCGGGCACCACGTTCGCGAAGTACGCGCCCGACCCCGAGGACGTGCACGCGGCGCACAGCGTCTATTTCCAGATGCTGGGCGAGCACGGCTACGTCGGCCTGTTGATCTTCCTCGCCCTCGGCGTCGCCGCCTGGAGCACCGCGCGGCGCACGATCGCGCTCGCCAAGGCGAAGCCGGAGCACGCCTGGGCGGGAAACCTCGCGCGCGCGTTCCAGGTGAGCCTGGTCGGCTACGCGGTGGGCGGCATGTTCGTGAACATCGGCTACTGGGACCTGATGTACTACGAGATCGTGCTCGTCCTGGTCGCCTGTCGGCTCGCATCCGCGCCCGCGCAGCCGGCGCGCAGCGCCGCCCTCGACCCCGGCATTCCAGGGGTGCGGCCGGCGCACGCGCAGCGACGGGCGCGGTGAGGCGGGCCGGCGCGGCGCCATGCTCTTCAACTCGTACGAGTTCCTCTGCTTTTTCTTCCCGCTGACCTGCGCGGGGTTCTTCGCGCTGTGCGGGCGCGGCTGGACGCGAGCCGCCGCGGGTTGGCTCGGCCTGATGTCGATCGTGTTCTACGGCTACTGGTCGCCGCGCTATGTGCTGCTGCTGCTCGCGTCGATCGTCGTCAACTTCTTCCTCGGGCAGCTGCTGCTCAGGTGCCGCGCGGGCGAGAGCCGCCTGCAGGCGAAGCACGTGCTGAGCGCCGCGGTCGCCGCGAACCTCGCGACCCTGGCCTATTTCAAGTACGCCAACTTCTTCGTCGACTCGTTGCGCCAGGCGAGCGGGCTCGACGTGCAGCTCGCGCCGATCGTGCTGCCCATCGGCATCTCGTTCTTCACGTTCACCCAGATCGCGTTCCTCGTCGACACCTACCAGGGCAAGGTGCGCGAGGCGCGGTTCATGCCGTACCTGCTGTTCGTGAGCTACTTTCCGCACCTGGTGGCGGGGCCGGTGCTGCACCACGCCGAGATGATGCCGCAGTTCGGCAAGGCCGAGACCTATCGCTTCAGGATCGACAGCGTCGTGTCCGGGATGACGCTGCTCGGCATCGGTCTCTTCAAGAAGGTGATCCTCGCCGACGGCATCCAGCCTTTCGTCGCGCCGGCGTTCGACGGCCCGTCGGCCCAGATCCTCACCGGCTTCGAAGCCTGGGGCGCGGTGCTGGCCTACTCGCTGCAGCTCTATTTCGACTTCTCGGGCTATTCCGACATGGCGATCGGCCTGTCGCGGGTGTTCAACGTGGAGCTGCCGCTGAACTTCGCCTCGCCCTACAAGGCCGGCAACATCAGCGAATTCTGGCGCCGTTGGCACATGACGCTGTCGCGCTTCCTCCGCGACTATCTCTATTTCCCGCTCGGCGGCAATCGCCGCGGCAAGCCGAGGCGCTACGCGAACCTCCTGGTCACGATGCTGCTCGGCGGCCTGTGGCACGGCGCGGGCTGGACGTTCGTGATCTGGGGCGGGCTGCACGGCCTCTACCTTGTGGTCAACCACGCCTGGCAGGCCGCCATGGCGGGCATCGCGGGCTCGTCGCGCTGGCTCGACTCGCGCCTTGCCACCGTGGCCGGCGTGCTGGTGACCTTCGTCGCCGTAACCGTCGCGTGGACGTTCTTCCGCGCCAGCTCGCTCGACGCGGCGCTGCGCATGCTGGCGGCGATGTCGGGCGCCAACGGCTGGATCCTGCCCGCGGAGTGGAAGGGCGCGCTCGACGCCGCGCTCGGCGCGGCCGCCAGCGGGCTGCGCTACGACGACCTGACCGCGTTCGCGGGCTTGCGGCAGGTCGGCTGGATCGCGGCGCTGCTCGCGCTGGCGTGGTTCTGCCCGAATTCGCAGGAGATCATGGCGGCGCTGGGCCGCATGCGGCCGCTCGACGTGCGCGTCAGGGCGACCCTGGGGTGGAGCGCGTTCGGCGCGCTCGCGGCGTCGGTCATGTTGCTCGCCATTGTCAGCGCGTCGCGCGGCGTTTCGGAGTTCATCTATTTCAACTTCTGACGCCATGCGCAACGTATTGAGGTCATGCGGCCTGTTCGCGCTGGGCGCCGCCGCCCTCCTGGCGGTATTCGAGTGCGTGCTCCGCGTGCTGCCGACCTATTCGGGCCTGCAACCGAACCCGGCGCCGCAGGACTATCCGCTGCGAGGCTACGAAGCCTCGCAGCCCTACGGTTACTCCTATGGCTGGGCCATGTTGAACGCTCATCACGGCACCACCAACAACTACGGGCACGTCGCGCCGTTCGACTTTCGCGCGGCATCGCATCCTCTGATCGTCGTCGGCGACAGCTACATCGAGTCGCTGATGAACGACTATGACGAGACGCTGCAGGGCATCCTGGGCACCCGGCTCGGCGCGGAGCGGCCGGTCTACGGCATGGGACTGAGCGCGCTCTCCGCAGCCGATTACCTGGAGCTCGCGCGGCGCGCGCGCGCCGAGTTCGCGCCTGCGGCGGCCGTATTCCTGATCACGGACGGAGACTTCGTCGAGAGTCTGATGCCGCGGCCCGGGGGTTACCACCTCGAGCGGCGCGGCGCGGAGCTCGTGCCCAGGTTCGTGCCGCTGACGCCGAACCCGATCATGCAAGCCTTGCAGAAAACGCTCGGCCGCTCGGCTCTCTACGATTATCTGCGAGCGAACCTCAAGTTCTCGCCCGGCGACGTGCTGCGCGCGCTCGGCAGCGGTCACGGCGGTCCTTCGCCGGCGAGCGCGGCCGCCGCGGCCCCCGCGCAACCGACTCCCGTCGCCTACGACACCGGCCGGATCGTCGACTGGTTCCTGGCCGAGCTGCCGCGCGTGTCGGGCGTGGCGCCCGCCTGCACGGTGCTGCTCGTCGACTCGGATCGCTACGCGATCTACGAAGGCCGGGCCAGGGTGACGCCCAAGGAATCGCCCGCCGTTCGCCGGCGGCTGCTCGAGCGCGGCGCGGACCTCGGCTTCAAGGTCGTCGACCTGGGGCCGCTGTTCGCCGTCGAATATTCGCGCTCGCGGCTCAAGCTCGATCATTGGCCGGTCGACCGCCACTGGAACCGCCACGGCCATACGGTCGCGGCGGACGCCGTGATGGCGGCGCTCTTTGCCGGTGGCCTGGGCACGCCGTGCGCGCCGGGCACCGAAGCCGGCCGGGCGACGCCAATGGCCCATGCGACGACCCTCGGCCAGCCCTAAGGCATAGAATCCAGGAGATGGCCCTGAAGCGATGGCTGTGCTGCGTCCTGCTCGTGCCGCTCCTGGCGTGGGCGCAGGCCTATCCTTCGAAGCCGATCCGGATGATCGTGCCGTTCCCGGCCGGCGGGCCGGCGGACATCTTCGGCCGCGGGCTCGCGCAGGGCATGTCGAGCGAGCTGAGCCAGCCGGTGATCATCGAGAACATCGGCGGCGTCGGCGGCGTGCTTGGCGTCGACCGCGCGCTGAAGTCCGCCCCCGACGGCTACACGCTCGGCTTCAACAGCGGCTCCACGCTCTCGATCGCGCCTTACTCGCTCGCCAAGCTGCCCTACGACGTCAAGAAGGACGCCGCGCTGATCACGCTGGTCGTGCGCGTCCCGGAAGTCCTGGCCGTGAATCCGTCGCTCCCGGTGTCGAATCTCGCGCAGCTCGTCGAGCATGCGAGGAAGAACCCCGGCAAGGTGAACTTCGGCTCGGCCGGCGGGGGCAGCATCACGCATCTAGCGGGCGAGCTGCTCAAGTCCGAAGCCAGGATCGACCTCGTGCATGTGCCGTACAAGGGCGCCGCGCCGGCGGTGAGCGACCTCGTCGGCGGGCAGGTGCAGATGGGCATCTTCGACGTGCCGATCCTGCTCGGCCATATCCGCAGCGGAAAGCTGAAAGCGCTGGCCGTGACCAGCACCGCGCGCGCGCCGACCCTGCCCGATGTTCCGACGACGGCGGAGCTCAATTACCCTCACGTCACGTCGGACAACTGGTACGGCCTGGTGGTGCCGGCGGCCACGCCTGCGGACATCCAGAAGCGCCTGAACAGCGCCGCGGTGGCCGCGCTGCGGTCTCCCGCCGTAGCCGAGCAGTTCGCGAAAGTCGGCGGTCTGGCCTCGCCCAGCACGCCTCAGGAGTACGCCGCATTCCTCGCCAAGGAGCAGGAGAAGTGGAGCCGCGTGGTGAGCGCGATAGGGTTCAAGGAGCAGACCCAGTAAAAGCCTGCCTCAGGCGCCGCGCGGTTTCCGCGAAAAGCTCGTAGAGCGCGTAATAGCTCGCCTGCAGCGCGCTCATGCTGGGGAGCAGCTCGCCCGGCTGGTCGAACCCGAAGCGCTCTCCTGCCACGAGCGTCGGGGCCGGCGTCACGCGCAGGCCCGCGGAGGCGAATTCGGCGCTCGCCCTCGGCATGTCGAAGCCGTGCGCCACGAGGAGCACCCGCTTGATGCCGGCCGGCAGGAGGATCGACGCCGATTCGGTGGCATTCGAACGGGTGTCGCGCGAGCGCTCTTCGGACCAGCGCACCCGGACGTTGAACTCCTGCTCGAGCGCGCGTTTCATCAGCGTCGCCTCGGCAGTTCCGCCGTAGACCGAGCCTCCGCTCACGAGCACCGGAAGCCCGGTGGTGCGAGCGACCAGCGCGCCATAGCGCACCCGCTCGAGCGTGAGCCGCCCGAGCGTGTCGCCGCCGAATTCCGCGGCGTCGCGGCGCACGCCACCGCCCAGGATCACGATTGCCTGGGCATCGCCTGCTCGCCGCAGATCGAGCACCGGCGCCTCGAGCACGCGCAGCAGCGCATGGGAAACGACAGGCAGCGACAGGAGCAGCAGGCTTCCCACGCCCAGCCACGCGAGCCCTCGCCCGAGGCGCGGCCGACGGCCGAGCAGGGCGAGACCGAGCAAGGCGAGCAGCAGCGGCCCGGTCGGCGGCAGGACGAGCGCCGCGAGCGCCTTCCTCGCGATTATCAAATCCAATGGCTACTGGTGCTTGTAGAGAAAGAAGGTCGCGCCAGTGTGACCGGGTTGCGTAATGAACGCCACCACGCCGTAGTCCGAGATCGAAGAGGCGATGACGGCGTCGAGATTGCCCGGGACACCGACTGCGCCCGGAGGAACGCGCAATCCGGTTTGCTGCGTCCATGTTCCCGAGCCGCTCGGGTTAAGCTCCCATAGCTCGCCGGCGCTGAGCAGCAGGAAATTGCCGCTCACCGGATCGTTGACCAGCAGTCCGTTTTGAATCCCGACGGCCTTCCCGGGGGGCACGTCCGGCATGGCGATGAAGGAACCGTCCGAATCCAGGCGCCACAGCTTGTTGGGTGCGACGTTGCCGCCGCCGTAGACGGCCACGTTCTTGGCGGAGCTGTACTCCATTACGCTGTGGTAAGTCTCTCCGCTGCCGTAGAACGGGGCCATCGCCTCCTTGCTGAAGAACCACGCGTTGGTCAACGGGTTGTACGCCAGGATCTGACCGTCATTCGCATTGCCGAGGGCGTTGCCGCTGTTGAAGATCATGAACGAGCCCTGGCTTCCACCTCCCACGAAGGAACCGGACCACCAGGTGGCGCCGATCGCCACCTGCTCGGAAGCCGAGACGCCCGGAAGCGCCACGAAGCTCGAACCGCCGAGCACTTTCTTGAAGGACGAAATCGTTCCCGTGAACCCGCTGTAGAAGCGGTGATAGAGGTCGCCCGTGAACGGATTGACGGTATTGTGATCGTAGCCGTGCTGGACCTGCGTCCCGAGGCCGTCGTCGGCCGCGACGACGATGAATGAATTCGACGCCTCGTCGTAGCGGACGTGGCGCTGCATCTGCCAGTTGTGATCCATCCCGACGATCTCGATCACCTTGGAGAACGGGTTCCAGGGCATGGAGTTGCAGAAGTGAATCATCGTCCCCGACACGTCGCCCACGCCGAGGACGGCATCCTGGTTCGCGGCGGTGAGCTGGGCCCACGTTCCGGGCGCCATCGACCTGGCCAACTTACCGAGTGCGCTGTTCTCGAGGGGAGGTGGAGCGGATGACGCTGGTGTCGGCGAAGGCACCTGAGCTGCGGAGGTGCTACCTTCCGTGCCGCCGCCACCTCCGCCGCTGCACGCGAAGACTGCCAGCACCACCAGTGAAGCGAGCAGAGACTTTCTCATTGGCACGAGAGGATCAAGTCATTGCGGATCGGGGATCTGCGTCCGCGAGATGATCAGCTCGTCGTACCAGGTAAATGCCGTCAGGTGGTTCTGGGAGGGATCCTTGCCGGTGTTGTAAGGCAGCAGCCAGATCTTTCCGAACTTCAGGTCCATGGTCGGGTCGGTCGGGTCCGCCGCGGTCAGAGCGTAGGATTCCCGGTCGATCGCGAGCTGGGATGGCTGGCCCTCGCGGGCGATCCACAGGGTGACGGAGCTGTTGGTCCACTCGTCATTGACACGTGGACCGGTCTTGATCCTGACCTGGAAGGTCATCCACTCGTTCGGGAAGTACCCAACGCAGCTGCCGCTCGGCGGGAAAGAGGTCGGCGGGATGGTGTTCGCCTGCGAATAGAGGCAATAGGGACTTGGGCGTCCGTTCTGGAGCTTGAAATCAAAGCTGCCGAAGGGTTCATCGAGCGGGTTGAAGGCTCCGTGCGAGGTCGATCCGGTGCAGGAGTTGTACATCTGCGCAAATCCGCGCTGGAACGTGTTCTGCACGACCGTTTCCAAGGCCGTGCATGAAGAGCTGCAAAGACCGCTGGCGGAAGTCGCAGCAGTACAGCCGGATTTGTCTCCGGCGCCGATGATCGCCTGCTTCCACCCCCCGCCCCCGATGAAGAACGTGTTGACGAACTCCGGGCTGAAGCGCTGCCGCCACTGAACGAAGAACTCCGCGTTCTCGCCGAATTGCGTCGCCAGGTCGTTCGAGAAATTCGTGAAGAACGATCCCGAGGTATCCGCGTCCGAATTCGGCGGAATCGTCATTTTCAATGAGCTGGCGCCCGAGGCCTTGACGCTAGAGTCGAGCACAGGTGCTGCGGCACCCGAGAGAATGATGCCCGAGTTGTCGCCGAACCCGCCCGCGATATCCGCGGGGGAATCGAAGCCCACGCACTTCAGGACGCCGGGCTGCGCGCACCGGGTCGTGAAGTTCGCGCTGCTTGGCGGCGGCGTCGGAGAGGAGGGAGCCGAAGTTGCGGCGCCATCTCCCGAGCCGCCACCCCCTCCGCTGCAGGCGGCAACGGCCAAGGCAACAAGTGCACAGAGTGAAGGATTTCTCATGGCTGTAGTGAGGGCGCTCATTGGGGCATGGTGGCGCGCAATACAGCGCCTGCGACCCCGCCCGCGAGGTCCACAGCGCATGGAAATCCTCCCCCCAATACCCGGAATCTTGGCGTGCCGGCGAGCGGCGGCCAAACGTAGTTCTTAAGAGCTATTGGGCAACCAGCCCCTGCTCGCCCGGCTCCCACGGGTCGCCGCCCCAGGGGAGGGGGCGGTAGGGGTCAAACGGTGCTTATTGGTGCTTGTAGAGGAAGAAGGTGGCGCCGGTGTGCCCGGGTTGCGTGATGAACGCCACGACGCCGTAGTCTGAGATCGAGGACGCGATGACGGCCTCGGGATTGCCCGGTCCCGGAACACCGACTGCGCCCGGAGGAGTGCGCGATCCGGTTTGCTGAGTCCACGTTCCCGACCCACCGGGGTTCAGTTCCCAAAGCTCGCCGGCGCTGAGCAGCAGGAAGTTGCCCGTCACCGGATCGTTGACCAGCAGTCCGTTTTGAATCCCGACGGCTTTCCCGGCGGGCACGTCGGTCATGGCGGTGAATGAGCCATCTGAATTGAGGCGCCACAGCTTGTTGGGTGCGACGTTGCCGCCGCCGTAGACCGCCACGTTCTTGGTGGAGCTGTACTCGATCACGCTGTGATAGGTCGATCCGCTGCCGTAGAACGGGGCCATCGCCTGCTTGTTGAAGAACCACGTGTTGCTCAACGGGTTGTACGCGAGGATCTGGCCGTCATTCGCGTTGCCGAGGGCGTTGCCG
>DATLUZ010000074.1:0-2798 GCA_035577785.1 Burkholderiales bacterium
TTATGCAGATAAAGAGTTGATACCGACAGTGTGCCTATTCTGTCCCAATGCTCGTTGCTCTCTGAGCGCGGTCCGTCGAAAGGGCACTGGGTTCCCTTCTTTAGCGCGTCCCATGAGCTGAGCGCGGTCATGTCTGCCGTCTAACGTTTAATCATCCGCAACATTGCCGGATATCTTGGCGCAGGTCCGCCGACTGGACAAATGAATCAGTCACTTGCCCTAAACGTGGCCAGGATATCCGGCGCAAATGGGGACAAAATGCTGATTCGGCACGCGAAGAAATGTGACAGCTGCCTAGGAGAGGAGCGCGACTACCGAGTAGCGCGCAAGGCGCGTGGAAACTAGGGTGGCTAGATTCTGCCTTCCTCGACCGCGTGGCAGGCGACGTTGTCGATGACCTGCGGGCGCTCCCGCCGGCAGCGCTCGTTGGCATGCGGGCAGCGGGGGTGGAAGGCACAGCCGGGCGGCGGGGAGAGGGGATTGGGGACCTCGCCGGCGATCGGGATGCGAGGCTTGCCGGTCATCGCGAGGTCGGGCACGGCGTCGAGGAGCATGCGCGTGTAGGGATGGCGGGGCTTTGCGAAGAGCTGCGCGGTCGGTGCGAGCTCGACGATCCGGCCGAGGTACATGACGCCCACGCGGTCGGCGATCTGGGACACCACCGCCAGGTTGTGGGAGATGAAGACGTAAGTGAGCCGCAGGCGCTGCTGCAGGTCGCTCATCAGGTTGAGGATCTGCGCCTGCACGGACACGTCGAGCGCCGAGGTGGGCTCGTCGCAGACCAGGAAGTCGGGCTCGCCGGCGAGCGCCCGTGCGATCGAGATGCGCTGGCGCTGCCCGCCGGAGAATTCGTGCGGATACTTTTCGCCGTCGTCGGGCGAAAGGCCGACCTGAACCAGCATGTCCGCGATCTTTGCTTTTGTCCCAAGCAGTTTGATCGGTTCGGCGACGATATCTTTCACCCGCCAGCGAGGATTGAGGCTGGCGTAGGGATCCTGGAAGATCATCTGCATGCGCCGGCCGCGAAACTCGACGCTGCCGCTCGTGGGGGCGTGCAGGCCGACGACGAGCCGCGCCACGGTCGATTTGCCGCAGCCCGACTCGCCGACGAGCGCGAGGGTCTCGCCGCCGGCGACCTCGAAGCTCACCTCGTCCACCGCGCGCAGGCTTCGCCGCGGCTCGCGCTCGATCACGCGATTCAGCCACGGCGCCGAGACGTCGAAGTCGCGGGTGACCTGCCGAAGCTCGAGCAGCGGGCTAGAGAGCGGCATGCAGCCAGCAGGCGGCGGCGCTCGCGCCGGCCGGCACGAGCTCGGGCCGCTCGACGAAGCAGCGCTCGAAGCGCTTCGGGCAGCGCGGGTGGAAGGCGCAGCCGGGCGGGATGGCATTGAGGCGCGGCATCGCCCCTTCGATCTGGGCGAGCCGGCGGTTGCGTTGCGGCGTGATCTTCGGGATCGAGCTCATGAGGCCGGCGGTGTAGGGATGTCGCGGCGAGTGGATCACCTCGCGCACCGGGCCGAGCTCGACCAGGCGTCCGGCGTACATCACCGCGACGCGCTGCGCGGTCTCGGCGATGACGCCCATGTCGTGCGTGATCAGCAGCACCGCCGTGCCGCGCTCGCGCGCCAGGCGCTTGAGGAGCGCGATGATCTGCGCCTGGATCGAGACGTCTAGCGCCGTGGTCGGCTCGTCGGCGATGAGCAGACCCGGCTCGGCGGCGAGCGCGAGCGCGATCACCACGCGCTGGCGCATACCGCCGGAGAACTGATGCGGGTAGTGATTGAACCTCGCTTGCGCGGCCGGGATCCCCACCTGGTCGAGAAGGGACAGGGCGCGCGCCCGGGCCTCGGAGCGCGAGAGCGGCAGGTGGGTGAGGATCGTCTCCTCGAGCTGCGCGCCGATGGTGAAGAGGGGATTGAGCGAGGTGAGCGGGTCCTGGAACACCACGCCGATGCGGCGCCCGCGCAGCCGGCGCAGCTCGTCGTGCGGCAGGTTGTCGATGCGCCGGCCTTCGAGGCGAACTTCGCCCGCGGCGATGCGCCCCGGCGGCTCGATCAGCCCGATGACGGCAAGCCCGGTGAGGGTCTTGCCGGCGCCCGATTCGCCCACCATGCCGAGCACCTCGCCCGGAGCGATCGCGAGCGAGACGTCGTCCACGGCGACGAGGGTTTCCCGCCGGGTGGGGAATTCGACGCGCAGGTTTTTGATTTCGAGGATCAACGCAGCTTCGGATTGAGCGCGTCGCGCAGCCAGTCGCCGAGCAGGTTCACCGAGAGCACCAGCGTGACGAGCGCCGCACCGGGAAACACCGCGATCCACCATTCGCCCGAGTAAAGGAACTCGTTGCCGATGCGGATCAGCGTGCCGAGCGACGGCTCGGTCGGCGGCACCCCGACGCCGAGGAAGGAGAGGGTCGCCTCGGTGATGATGGCGACCGCGATGTTGATGGTGGCGATGACCAGCACCGGCCCGAGGACGTTCGGCAGCACGTGGAAGACGAGGATGGCGAGGGGCCGCCGTCCGATGACCCGCGCCGCCTGCACGTACTCCTTTTCTCTCTCCACCATCGTCGAGCCGCGCACGGTGCGCGCGTAACCGACCCATAACGACAGGCCGATGGAGACGATCAGCACCGGGATGGCGATGGCGTCGTGGCGATCGCTCGGCAGCGCGACGCGCGCCACCCCGTCGATCAGCAGCGCGATGAGGATCGCGGGAAAGGAGAGCTGCACGTCGGCGATGCGCATGATCACCGCGTCGACCCGGCCGCCGAAGTAGCCCGACACGAGACCCGCCGA
>DATLUZ010000075.1:0-2289 GCA_035577785.1 Burkholderiales bacterium
CGGCTATCGCGTCCGGGTCGGCGACGGCATCAAGGCGTCGATGTTGCGGCTGGTCCTTGATGTGCTGGAGCGGCGATGATCCCGGTCCCCGCCGGGGTTCGAGTGTGGCTGGCGGTGGGTCGCACCGACATGAGGAAGGGCATGAACGGGCTGGCCTTGCAGGTGCAGGAGGCGCTCGGCCGTGACCCGCACGCCGGCGATCTGTACGTTTTCAGAGGGGCCAGAGGCGACCTGATTAAAATCGTTTGGCATGACGGGATCGGCATGTCGCTGTACGCAAAGCGGCTGGAACGGGGGCGATTCTTATGGCCGTCGCCGGCCGACGGGACGGTGGCGATCTCGGCGGCGCAGCTCGCGTACATGCTTGACGGGATAGATTGGCGCAATCCGCGCCATACGTTCCGGCCGCAGCGGGCGGGATAGATCGCCGCATTTTCTGCGAGTCACCGGCTGGGATTCATGATTCGATTCCGCCATGGCGGCGGCCGATGAAGACTTGCCGGAAGGTATCGAGGCGCTGAAGGCAGCGTTGATTGCCGAGCGCGCCAAGCGCATCGACGATGCGGCCAGAGCGGCGCGGGTCGAGGCGGAACTAGCGGTCGCCAAGGCGAAGGCGTCGGACGATGCCGCCGTAATCGCGCACCAGCGATTGCAGATTCAGAAGCTGTCGCGGGAGCTCTACGGTCACCGCTCGGAACGGACGGTGCGCTTGCTTGACCAGATCGAGCTGACCTTCGAGGAACTCGAAAGCTCGGCCAGCGAGGACGAGATCGCCGCCGAACGCGCCGTGGCGAAGACGACGAATGTCGTGGCGTTCACCCGCAAGCGGCCGGCACGTCAGCCGTTCCCCGAACACCTGCCGCGCGAGCGGGTGGTCGAGCCGGGACTGGCTGCCTGCCAATGCTGCGGTAGCTCGCGCCTGCGCAAGCTGGGCGAGGACATCACCGAGACGCTGGAGGTGATCCCGCGCCGGTGGAAGGTCATCCAACACGTCCGAGAGAAGTTCACCTGCCGCGACTGCGAGAAGATCAGCCAGGCCCCGGCTCCGTTCCACGTGCTCGCGCGCGGCTGGGCGGGTCCCAGCCTGTTGGCGATGATCCTGTTCGAGAAGTACGGGCAGCATCAGCCTCTCAATCGCCAGGCCGAGCGCTATGCCCGCGAGGGCGTGCCGCTCAGCCTGTCGACCCTGGCCGACCAGGTCGGCGCGTGCTGCGCCGTGCTGGCGCCGCTGCTGCGCCGGGTCGAGGCGCATGTCTTTGCCGCCGACCGGTTGCACGGCGACGACACCACCGTGCCGGTGCTGGCCACGGGCAAGACCGACACCGGCCGATGCTGGGTGTATGTGCGCGACGACCGGCCGTTCGGCGGCCAGGGTCCGCCTGCGGCGATGTTCTATTACTCGCGCGACCGCGGTGGCGAGCACCCACAGGCGCATCTGGCCGGCTATGCCGGCATCCTGCAGGCCGACGCCTATGGCGGCTACATCAAGCTGTACGAGGCCACTCGCAACCCAGGGCCGATCATCGAGGCGGCGTGCTGGGTACACGCTCGCCGGCCATTCTTCGTCCTGGCCGATGTCGCCGCCAATGCCCGGCGCAAGGCGCACGGCCGAACCGCGAGCGTGCTCTCGCCGCTGGCGCTGGAAGCGGTCCGGCGCATCGACGCGTTGTTCGATATCGAGCGCAGGGTCAACGGTGACAGCGCCGAACGACGGCGACAGGTGCGGCAGGAAGCAAGCGCGCCACTGGTTACAGATTTCGAACGCTGGCTGCGCCAGGAGCGGCCCAAGTTGTCGCGCGGCAACGATCTCGCCAAGGCGATGGATTACCTGTTGAAGCGCTGGCCGGCCTTTACCCGCTTCCTCGACGACGGCCGTATCTGCCTCAGCAACAACGCGGCCGAACGAGCCCTGCGCGGTATAGCCCTCGGCAGAAAATCATGGTTGTTCGCGGGTTCCGATCGCGGCGGACAGCGGGCGGCGGTGCTCTACAGTCTGATCGTCACCGCCAAATTGAACGATGTCGATCCGCAGGCTTGGCTGGCCGACGTCCTGGCCCGCATCGCCGAGCACCCGGCCCACAGGATCGATGATCTCTTGCCGTGGAATTGGCAACCGCGCATGGCGCCACGCAGTCAGGCGGCTTGATTACGGCGCCGATCAGCGTCAACCCGCTGAGATAACCTACCCTGCGGTGCTCACCGCATGCTTACGCTTAACCTCAAATTGCCAACTTAAATGCAGCGCTGGAGCCGACGGAGCGGCGGTTGTGTGAGGGGGTCCATCTGAAC
>DATLUZ010000076.1:0-10334 GCA_035577785.1 Burkholderiales bacterium
GGTCGCCACGATGGTGGGAGCTTTGTCGAGCCCGCCGGGCTCGATGACAAGCGGTCTCGAGAGGAACGGCTCGATCGCCGACGGGGGGATGCTCGGGATCTCCTGCTCCGAGAGCGACTCCGCGCGCACGCGCGGCGCGAGCCGCCCGGTGCCGCTCGGCGGCGCCCCGGATGCCGTTGCGGAAGGCGCACCCGGCTGCGCAGCGGAAGGCGCACCCGACTGCGCAGCGGAAGGCGCTCCGGCAACCGATAGCGTGCCGCGGGCACGATCGAGCAGCAGCACCATCCCCGGGTAGATCAGGTGCGGGTTCTGGATCTGCTCGCGGTTCATGCCCCAAAGCTCTGGCCACCGCCATGGAGAATCGGTGTAACGCGTAGAAATGCCCCAGAGGGTGTCGCCGGGCACGACCACGTAGCGGTCAGGCGCGTCCGGCTTGAGCACGAGCGGCGCGCTTGGCGCCTGCGCCCAGGCGCTAACCCCCCAGGCAGAGACGACGAAGAAAATGAGCGCTGTGATAGACTTACGCAACTGCTGGACCATGGCGACCCCGTCCCTTTTGCGGCATCCTGGACCGGCTGGAAATTTTTGTTTGTCGACCCCACGTAGTACCCTAAGTACGGATACCCAAAGGCCGAATAGCTTATATGTTGCGTTAGATTGTCCATATAATCTATTCAATTAGCAAGCGAATTTGTCCCCAGAATTTGTCCTCAGATGGCTGTTTTGAACATACTGCGGTACCCCGACGCCCGGCTCCACAAAGTAGCCGCCCCGATCACGGTCTTCGATGATGCCCTGAAGAAGCTCGTGGCCGACATGACGGAGACCATGTATGCCGCCCCCGGCATCGGTCTCGCCGCCACCCAGGTCGACGTCCACAAGCAGGTGATCGTGGTCGACGTCTCGGAGCGGCGCGATTCCCTCGTGGTCCTCGTGAACCCCGAGATCGTGGAGGCGGTGGGCGTGTCCGACATCGAGGAAGGCTGCCTCTCGGTGCCGACGATCTACGAGCTGGTCGAGCGTGCCGAGCGGGTCAAGGTTCGCGCCTATGACCAGAACGGCAACGCGTTCACGCTCGAGGCTCAAGGGCTGCTCGCGGTATGCATCCAGCACGAGATGGATCATCTGAAGGGCAAGGTCTTCATCGAATACTTGTCGCAGCTCAAGCAGCAGCGCATTCGCGCGAAGCTGGCCAAGCAGCTGCGCAAGACAGCCTGATCGCGCTTTCCTGCGCCTCGTCTTCGCCGGCACGCCCGAGTTCGCGGAACGGGCGTTGGCACGGCTGCTCGCCGCGGGGCATGAGGTCGTTCTCGCACTGACCCAACCCGACCGCCCCGCCGGACGCGGGCTGCGGCCGAGTTCGAGTCCCGTGAAGCGTCTTGCCGCCGCGAGCGGCATCGAAGTGCTTCAACCCGAAAGCTTGCAGCGCTCCGGCGCGGTCGAGCGCGTGCGTGCCGCACGACCGGACGTTCTCGTGGTCGCCGCCTACGGACGCATCCTGCCGCCGCCCATGCTCAGCGCGGGCGGTCACGGGGCCCTCAACATCCATGCTTCGCTGCTCCCGCGCTGGCGTGGCGCCGCGCCCATTCAGCGGGCGCTGCTGGCCGGCGATTTGGAAACCGGAATCTCGATCATGCAAATGGACGCCGGACTGGACACGGGCCCGGTCCTTAAGCAAGCGAGGACGCCGATCCAGGCCGAAGACGATGCCGGGAGCCTGCATGATCGACTGGCGGCCATCGGGGCTGAACTCATCGTCGAAGCGCTGGGGGATGTGGCGTCTGGCAGCGCAGTGCCGGAGCCACAGCCGCAGTTAGGGGTTACTTACGCTCGGAAGATCGAAAAACCTGAGACACGGCTGGACTGGACCCGTCCTGCAGAGGAGCTCGAACGCGCGGTGCGCGCCTTTCGGCCCTCGCCGGGCGCCTCGACCCGGGTCGACGGTGCCGAGCTCAAGATCTGGGGGGCTCGGGTCGCCGATCGCCCGCGCCTTCCGCCTGGGGAGGTGGCCGACGGCTTGATCGTCGGTTGCGGCGAGGGCGCGCTCGAAATCCTCGAGTTGCAGCGCGCCGGCGGCAGGCGGATCAGTGCGCCCGAATTCCTGCGCGGCCATCCCTTGCCGGCGGGCGCCCGGTTCGAATGAAGGGCGCAGTCACCTTGGCGCCCGCGCTGCGCGATGCGGCCCGGATGGTGGCGCGGGTCGCATCCGGCCGCAGTCTCGCCGACCAGTTCAGCCGCGGCGCTGAAGGCAGTGAAACCCTGCGTGCTGCCCTTCTCGACCTCACCCACGGGACGCTGCGGCGCTACGGTCTTGTTCAAGCAGTCGTCGCCGCGCTCTCGCGACGCGGCCCGCCAGACCCGCTCGTGCAAGCGCTCCTGTGGTGCGCCCTCTACGCGCTGCAATCCGGGCGCTACGCCGAGTACACGGTCGTCGATCAGGCCGTGCGCGCCTGCGCGCTGCTCGAGCGATGGCCCGCCAAGGACTACGTGAACGGGTTGTTGCGCACGTATCTCAGAAGCCGCGACGCGCTGGAAGCGCGGCTGCGTGCGGACGAGGAGGCGCGCTACCAGCACCCGCGATGGTGGATCGAGCTCGTGCGCGACGCGTATCCCGAACTCTGGGAGGAAATCCTCGCCGCCGGCAACTCGCATCCGCCGATGACGCTGCGCGTGAATCCGCGCCGTGTCGCCCCCGCGGATTACCTGGCGCGGCTCGCAGAGTCGGGGATCGCCGCGAACGCAATAGGAGGCGCGGCGCTCCTCCTCGAGAAACCCGTGCCGGTGGAGCGCCTGCCGGGCTTCGCCTGCGGCGAGGCCTCGGTCCAGGACGCAGGCGCGCAGCGTGCGGCCGCCCTGCTCGACCTCTTACCCGGGCTGCGCGTGCTCGACGCGTGCGCCGGCCCGGGCGGAAAAAGCGCTCATATCCTCGAATGCGCCGACGTCGCGCTCACCGCGCTCGACGCGGACGCGGCGCGCTGCGAGCGCGTGGCGCGCACCCTCGAGCGGCTGTCCCTGCGCGCCGAGGTGCGGGCGGCCGACTGCACGCGGCCGCAGGCCTGGTGGGATGGCGCGCCGTTCGACCGCATTCTCGCCGACGTGCCCTGCACGGCCTCCGGTGTCGCGCGGCGCCATCCCGATCTCAAGTGGCTGCGCCGCGCAGGCGATGCGCCGGCGTTCGCGACTCGCCAGGCGGCGATCCTGGACGCGCTTTGGCAGGTACTCGCAGCGAATGGTAAATTGCTGTATGTCACCTGCTCGGTATTTCCGCAGGAGAACCAGCAAGTGGTGCAGGCTTTCCTCGCACGAACGCGAGGCGCGCATTCCCTGCCGTTGCCCGACGGCGGGGCCGGCCAGTGGCTGCCGGGCCCGCGGCACGACGGGTTCTTTTACGCCCTGATCCAAAAACAAGCCTGACGCGGTGCGCCGCATCGCCTTCCTCGCGAGATTGGTACTGCTCCTCGCGTCGCTCGCCGCGGGTGCCGCGCGCGCCGACGACATCGAGGTGCGCGGCGTCGCGCTGCGGGCGACCGGGGAAGGGCTGATGCTCGACGCCGATTTCGCCTTCGAGCTCACGCCGCGGCTCGCCGAGGTGGTGGCCAACGGCGTGCCGATCTATTTTCGGGTCGAGTTCGAGCTGATCCGCCGGCGCTGGTACTGGTTCGACGACACGACCGCCGTGCGCCGTCTGCAGGTGCGGCTGTCCTATCATGCGCTGTCGCGGCAGTACCGCCTGTCGACCGGGCTGCTGCAGCAGAACTTCTCGACGCTGGAGGAAGCGCTCAACGTGCTGAGGCGCGTTCGCAACTGGCTGGTGGTCGAGCGCAGCGTCCCGCTCTCGGGCGACTACGAGGCGGCGTTGCGCATGCGGCACGATGTCTCGCTGCTGCCCAAGCCGTTCCAGCTCTCCGCGCTCACCGCGCGCGACCTGCACCTCGATTCGGCGTGGTACCGTTTTACCGTGCGCGCGCTCGAGCAGGCGCCGGCGCCCGTGGAGAGCCGCGACCTGCAGGGAGCGCCGCCGCGATGAAGTGGGTGCTGATCATCGGCGGCGTGGTGGCGGCGCTGGGGCTCTTCCTGCTCGCCACCGCAAGCAGCGACACCGCGGTGCTCGAGCGGCAGTACCCGCTCGTTCTCGGGCTCAACGCGGCGCTCGCCGCGCTGCTCGCCGCGCTGGTCGTGTACCAGGTCGTCGCGATCGTGCGGCGCTATCGCGCACGGGTTTTCGGCACGCGGCTGACGCTGCGCCTGCTGACGCGCTTCGCCGCGCTCGCGGTCGTGCCGGGAGTCATCGTCTACGCCGTGTCGGTCCAGTTCCTCACGCGCTCGATCGAGTCGTGGTTCGACGTCAAGGTCGATGCCGCGCTCGAGGGCGGGATCAATCTCGCCCAGCAGGCGATCGACCAGATGATGCTCGAGCTCCAGGGCAAGGCGCAGGCGATGGCGCTCGAGCTGGCCGAGCGCTCGGAGCCGCAGCTGCCGGCGCGCCTCGAGCGCCTGCGCAGCCAGGCGGGCGTGGCCGAGGCGGTGGTCGTGACCTCGAGCGGGCGGGTGATCGCGAGCGCGAGCGACGACGTCACCCGCCTCGTGCCCGAGCTGCCGAGCCGCGACATGCTGCGCCAGGCGCGCGCCAACCGCGGCTACTCCACGGTGGATTCGGTCGCAGGCCGGCCGTTGTCGCTGCGCGTCGTACTGCCGCTCGGCGCGCGCGGGCTGGCAGAGGAAGCGCGCTTCCTGCAGCTGCGCAATACCGTGCCGCTGCAGTTCGGCCGCAGCGCCGAGGCGGTCGAAAGCGCCTATCGCGACTATCGCGAGCTCGCGATCTCGCGCGACGGGCTCAAGCGCATTTACGTCGTCACGCTCAGCTTCGCGCTGCTGATGGCGCTGTTCGTCGCGGTCGCCGTGGCCGCCACGCAGTCGAACCTGCTCGCCGAGCCGCTCGCCAACCTGGCGCAGGCGACCCAGGCGGTGGCGCGGGGCGATTTCTCGCGCCAGGCCCCGGTGACGAGCCGCGACGAGCTCGGCGTGCTCACCGAGTCGTTCAACTCGATGACCCGCCAGCTCGAAGACGCGCGCCGCGGGGTCGAATCCAACCGCGCTGCGCTGGAGGCGGCAAAGGCGCACCTCGAGAGCATCCTGGCCAACCTGTCGGCGGGCGTGCTGGTGTACGACCACGAGCTGGGACTGACGATCTCGAATCGCGGTGCGCGCGCGATCGTCGGCGCGGAGCTCGAGGCCTTCGCCGAGCGCATGCGCGAGCGCTGCGTCGAGCATGGCGCCAGGGACTGGCAGCTGGACCTCGCCCTGAGGGACGGCAAAACGCTGCACGCGCGCGGCGCACGCCTGCCACTCGCGACCGGTGGCGGCTATGTCGTGGTGTTCGACGACATCACGCAGCTTATCCAGGCGCAGCGCGCGACCGCCTGGGCCGAGGTCGCGCGGCGCCTCGCGCACGAGATCAAGAACCCCCTGACCCCGATCCAGCTTTCGGCCGAGCGGCTGGAAGTGAAGCTGGGGGAACGCCTCGCGCGCGAAGATGCCGAAACGCTGCGCCGGGCGACCGGCACCATCGTGAGCCAGGTGGCGGCGCTCAAGGCGATGGTCGACGATTTCCGGAACTACGCGCGCCTGCCCGCCCCCGCGCCCGTCCGGCTGGACCTCAACAACCTCGTGTCCGACGTTCTGGCGCTGTATGAAAACTCCGCGGTGCCGATCGTGAAGCGCCTTGCCGATGCGCTCCCGGCGGTCTGGGCGGACGGCGCGCAGATCCGCCAGGTGATCCACAACCTGGTTCAGAACGCGCAGGACTCGTTGGAGAATACGGGTGCGCGCGGTGCAGCGGGGTCGATCGAGGTCCGCACGGAGCTCGCGGGCGACAAGGTGCGGCTCGCCGTGAGCGACAACGGCGGCGGCTTTCCGGAGGAGCTGATGGCGCGGATCTTCGAGCCTTATGTCACCACCAAGCCGCGCGGCACCGGTCTGGGACTCGCCATCGTGAAGAAGATCGTGGATGAGCATCACGGCAGCGTCGCGATCGAGAACCGCCCGACGCGCGGCGCATCGGTCAGCGTGCTGCTGCCGTTGGCGAAGGCTGCATAGACATGGCACAGATACTGGTAGTCGACGACGAGATAGGCATCCGCGAGCTGTTGTCGGAAATCCTGGCCGACGAGGGCCATCAGGTCATGCTCGCCGAAAGCGCAGGCGACGCGCGCCGCCTGCGCGAGCGCGGCCGGCCCGATCTCGTGCTGCTCGACATCTGGATGCCCGACACCGACGGCATCACGCTGCTGAAGGAGTGGGCGGCGAGCGGCCAGCTCACCATGCCGGTGGTGATGATGTCGGGCCATGCCACCATCGAGACCGCGGTCGAGGCCACCCGCATCGGCGCGCTCGACTTCCTGGAAAAGCCGGTGGCGCTGCAGCGCCTGCTCGCGACCGTGAAGCGCGCGCTCCGCAGCCCGGAGGCGGCCGCGGCGCCGCAGCTCGCGCTTTCCGCGCTCGGCCGCTCGCCGGCGCTGGCCGACGCGAAGAAGCGGCTCGCGCAGCTCGCGCAGGCGGCGGCGCCGCTCCTGCTGCGGGGCGAGCGCGGCATGCGGCCGGAGCTGTTCGCGCGGCTCCTGGCCGCGCCGAGCGCGCCCTTCCTGTCCGGAGCGGAGCTCCTCGCGGAGCCGCCCTCGGAGCTCCTCGCCAAGGCGACCGGCGGAATCCTGTTCTTTCCCGACCTCGCGCGGCTGGCGCGCGGCGAGCAGCGCAGCCTCGAGTTCCTGCTGACGCGCGCCGAGAAGCACAAGGTTCGGCTGGTGTCGTTTTCGCCGCTCGACATGAAGAGCCTGGCCGAAAAGCACGATTTCGATCCCGAACTGGGGGCGCGGCTCTCCGAGCTCACGCTGCGCCTGCCGGCGCTGCGCGAGTTCGCCGAGGACGTGCCGGACCTCGCCTCGCTGATGCTCGCGCAGATGGTGGAGGCGCGCGCCTGCCCGCAGCGACGCCTGTCGATCGCCGTGCTGAACGCGCTGCGCCATCATGTCTGGCCCGGCAACCTGACCGAGCTCGAGGGCGTGGTGAAGGACCTGGCGCTGAGCTCGCTCGACGAGGAGATCCAGCTCGACGACGTGGAGCGGGTGCTGGCCGGCCGCGCGGTGCCGGGCGCGCTGCCCGAAGTCCTGCTCGATCGGCCCTACCGCGAGGCGCGCGAGGCGTTCGAGCGGGTCTATTTCGAGCATCTGCTCTCCCGGGAGCACGGCAGCATGTCGCGCGTGGCGGAACGCTCGGGCCTCGAGCGCACCCATCTCTACCGCAAGCTCAAGGCGCTCGGGCTGCCGGTCGGACGCCGCGAGGAATGAAGATCGTGATCCTGGGGGCCGGGCAGGTCGGCGGCTCGGTCGCCGAGAGCCTGGTCTCGGAGGCGAACGACATCACCGTGGTCGATATCGAGCCGCAGCGCCTGCGCACGCTGCAGGAACGCCTCGACCTGCGCACCGTCCTCGGCAGCGGGGCGCATCCTTCGGTCCTCGCCGAGGCGGGCATCGACGACGCCGACCTGCTGGTCGCGGTCACGCAGTCCGACGAGACCAACCTGGTCGCCTGCCGCATCGCCGCCCGGATGTTCAACGTGCCCCGGCGCATCGCCCGCGTGCGCGCCACCGACTACCTCGCGAACGAGCGCGTGCTGGGCGAGGACGGCTTCGACGTGGACCTCTCGATCTGTCCCGAGCAGATCCTCACCGACTACATCGTCAAGCTGGTGGAGTTCCCAGAGGCGCTCCAGGTGCTCGACTTCGCCGGCGGCAAGGTCAGCCTGGTCGCGGTGCGCGCGTTCGCCGGCGGGCCGCTCGTAGGCCATCCGCTGAAGGACCTGCGCCGCCACATCCCGCGCGTTGACGCGCGCATCGTCGCGATTTTCCGCGGCGACCGCTCGATCGTCCCCGACGGCGACACGGTGATCGAGACGGGCGACGAAGTGTTCTGCCTCGCGGCTGCCGAGCATATCCGCGAGGTCATGCGCGAGCTGCGGCGCATGGACCGGCCGGTGCGGCGGGTGATGATCGCCGGCGGCGGCAACATCGGGCTGCGGCTCGCGCTCGCGCTCGAAGAGCGCTACTCGGTGCGGGTGATCGAGCACAACAAGCGGCGCTGCGAGCTGATCGCGGCGCGCCTGGGGGAAGCGCTGGTCCTGAACGGCGACACCACCGACGAGGAGCTGCTCGAGAGCGAGAACATCGGAGAAATGGATCTGTTCGTCGCCGTGACCAACGACGACGAAAACAACATCATGAGCTCGCTCCTCGCCAAGCGCATGGGCGCGCGCCGGGTGGTGTCCCTCATCAACCGCAGGTCCTACGTCGACTTGCTGCAATCGGGCCAGATCGACATCGCGATCTCGCCGGCGCAGGCGACCATCGGCACGCTGCTTGCCCACGTGCGCCGCGGCGACGTGGTCGCCGTTCACAGCCTGCGGCGCGGCGCGGCCGAGGCGCTGGAGGCGGTGGTGCACGGCGACCGCGAGTCGTGCAAGCTCACCGACCGGCGCGTCGACGAGATCGACCTGCCGGCGGGCACCACCATCGGCGCGGTCGTGCGCCGCGGCCAGGTGCTCATGGCGCACCACGACACGGTGATCCGGCCCGAGGACCATGTCATCGTGTTCGTGACCGACAAGAAGAACCTGCCGCGCGTGGAGCGCATGTTCCAGGTCGGCGTGCGCTTCGTGTAGCCCGCGATGCGCTTCCTCGCGGTCGTCAACGTGCTCTCGCGCGTGATGCTCCTGTTCGCCGCGAGCATGGCGCTGCCGTGGGCGCTTTCCTATGCGATCCACGACGGCGCGCAGGCCGCTTTCGGCTATTCGCTTGCGGCGACCCTGATCGCGGGGCTCGCGCTGTGGCTCGCGACGTTTCAGGAGCGCCGCGAGCTGCAGGTGCGCGACGGCTTCCTGCTCGTCGCGCTGGTGTGGACGGTGCTCCCCGGCTTTGCGGCGCTGCCGCTCATGCTGAGCATCGACGGGCTCGCGTTCACCGACGCCTATTTCGAGGCCGTTTCCGGCCTGACCGCCAGCGGCGCCACCGTTCTCGAGGGCCTCGATCGGCTCGCGGTCTCGGTGAACATCTGGCGCGGCCTCATGATCTGGATGGGCGGAATGGGCGTGATCGTGCTTGCCGTCGCGATCCTGCCGCTCCTCGGCGTCGGCGGCAGCCAGCTTTTCAAGGCGGAGACGCCGACGCCCATGAAGGACACCAAGCTCACCCCGCGCATCGCCGAGACGGCCAAGGGGCTGTGGCTGGTCTACGTGGGCTTCACCGCCGCCTGCACGCTTGCTTACTGGCTCGCCGGGATGGACGGGTTCGACGCGCTGATGCACGGCTTCACCACCATGGGACTGGGCGGCTTTTCCAGCCATGACGCGAGCTACGCGTACTGGAATTCGCCTGCTATCGAGGCGGTGGCGATCGTCTTCATGCTGGTGGCGGCGATGAATTTCGCTTCGCACTTCCTCGCGTGGCGGCGCCTCAGCGCGCGCCCCTATGCCCGCGACCCCGAGGCGGGGGCGATGCTGTTGGTGCTCGCGCTCGCCGTTTTTGCGGTCGCCGGCTACCTTTTTCTGACCGGGGTCTACGACGAATTCGGCACTGCCCTGCGCTACGCCGCGTTCAACGTGGTCTCGCTCGCCACGACGACCGGATACGCGAACACGGATTACGGGCGGTGGCCCGTCTTCGCGCCGCTGCTGATGCTGTTCCTCTCGTGCTTCGTCAGCTGCTCGGGCTCGACCGGCAGCGGCATCAAGATGATCCGGGCCCAGATCCTGTTCAGGCAGCTCCTGCGCGAGCTGCTGCGCACGATTCATCCGCGCATCTACAACCCGGTCAAGCTCTCCGAAATTCCCGTGAGCAACGCGACGGTATTCGCCGTGCTGGCCTACCTGTTCATGTATGTAACGAGCGTGGTCGTGCTCACGCTCTTGCTGACGGCGTCGGGGCTCGACGTCGTGTCGGGATTTTCGGCGGCAGTCGCCTCCCTTAACAACACCGGGCCGGGACTGGGCGAGGTCGGCCCGTCCGCCACCTATGCCGGCCTGACCGACACCCAGACCTGGATCTGCACCTTCGCCATGCTGCTGGGACGGCTGGAGCTCTTCACGCTGCTCGTCGTCCTTACCCCGGCGTTCTGGCGTAAATGACGCCGGTCGCGAAAGCGATCCAGCCCAGCACGAACATCGCTCCGCCAGCCGGCGTCACGGCGCCCAAGGCGCGCGGAGCGCCCAGCGCCAGCGCATACAGGCTCCCCGAGAAGAGCACGACCCCGGCAAAGAAGAGCCACCCGGCCGCCCTGATCCAGAT
>DATLUZ010000077.1:0-2638 GCA_035577785.1 Burkholderiales bacterium
GGCAACGACGAGGACCTGAAGGGCCTCACCGCGCTGCTCGCCTCGGAGGCTTCGCGCCATATCACCGGCCAGGCGATCGCGGTCGACGGAGGCGCGACCGTGATATGAGCGAAGCCCTCCAGTTCACACGCGACTACCAGAAAAAGATTCCATTCGTCGCCCATCTCCGGATCCTCACCGAGACGCTGGGCAAAGGCACGGCGCAGCTATCGCTGCCGGTCGAGCCGCACCTCACGAACAGCCTCGGCACGGTGCACGGCGGGGTGATCATGTCGCTCCTCGACGTGGCGCTGTGCACCGCGGCGCGCACGCTGCACCCCGATTCCGTCGGCGTCGTCACCATCGACATGAGCACCTCCTTCATCGGCGGCGGCAGCGGCGCCCGGCTCCTCGCCGACGCCCGCGTGATGAAGGATGCGCGCACCATGAGTTTCGTCGAGGCCGAGGCCAAGAACGAGGACGGCTCGATCGTGGCGAAGGCCATCGCCACCGTCCGTGTCAGGCTGAAGGAGAAACAATGAGCACGCCGAACCCGTATGCGGCCCCGAGAGCACCCGTCGCCGACTCGGCCGAGGGACCGGGCAACTTTGTTCCTGCCGGCCGCGCGGTCGCCGCGGCGCGCGGCTGGCGCTGGATCGCGGATGCCTGGGAGCTTTTCCGGCGCCAGCCGGGCGCCTGGATCGGCCTCGTCATCGTGGCGTTGCTGATTTTCATCGGCATGACGCTCGTTCCGCTCCTGGGCTCGCTCGCCAGCGCGGTGCTTACACCGGTATTCGTCGGCGGCATTTTTGTTGCCTGCCGCGAGCAGGACCAGGGCCGCCCGCTCGCCGTGTCGCATCTCTTCGCCGGGTTTCGCGAACGCTTCGGCACGCTGGTCTCCATCGGCTTCATCAACCTCGGCATCACGATCGCGGCCATGCTGGTCGCGGGTATTTTGACCGGCGCTGGGATGTGGACCTTCCTTGGCAGCGGGACGAACCCCGAGGCGGTGGCCGGCATGGGCCTCACGCTCCTCCTCGCCGTCCTCGTCATGTTCGCGCTGCTGCTGCCGCTGTTCATGGCGTTGTGGTTCGCGCCCGCGCTCGCCGTGTTCCACCAGCAGGGGCCTGCCGAGGCGATGAAGGCGAGTTTCGTCGGCTGCCTGAAGAACATCCTGCCGTTCTTTGTCTACAGCGTAGTCGGCATGCTGCTCGCCATTGTCGCTTCGATCCCCTTCGGCCTGGGCTGGCTCGTGCTCGGCCCGGTCATGGCCGCGTCGCTATACACGAGCTATCGCGACATCTTTTTCGAGTAGAGCGCGGCCGCGCCAGAGCCAGGTCAGACCGGCGAGCTGCACCAGCCATAGCGCGCCGAGCGCGTACGAGTAGCCGCGCGGGTCGTAACCCGTCGCGGTCTGCGGCCACAGGCCCAGGATGACTCCGGTGCCCCACTGGCCGAGGAAGATACCCAGGAACGTAAACGTGTTGAGCGCCGTATTGACTCGCCCGGCCATGTCGCGCGGGTAGCGGCGGGTGACGATCGAGTGCGCAAGCGTCGCCGAGGTGCCGCAGAACACGAAGCCCGCCCAGAGGGGCACCGCAGCGGCTGCGGCGCCGAGGGCGAGGAACGCGAGGCAGCAGAGGCTGCCGACCACGCCGGCGGCGAAGAGCGGCAGCGGGGAGCGCCCGCGCCGGGCAAACCGGTCGGCAAGCCGGCCGAAGAACAGGTATCCCGCGATCATCGCGACCGCCGCCACGGCAAGCCCCTGCGCGGCGCCGGCGCGATCGTAACCGGCGACGTCCCGGAGCCAGGTGGTGATCCACAGCGTGAAGAGCGAGACCACCGCGCACTGGTTCGTGCCGATCGCGACCGCGACCCGCCAGAACGCGGGGTCGCCGGCGAGCCGGGAGAGGCTGCGCAGACCCTCGCGCAGGCCGGGCGGCCGGTGCCGCCGCGAATGCTCCGGCACGACGAGCGCGAACACCAGGCAGAGCGCGAGCGCAACGGCGCCGAACGCAGCGAAGATGTCGCGCCAGCTGAAATAGCGCAGCGCGATTTCGACCGGCGCCGACGCGCTGATGGCGCCAAGGCCGCCCATGGCATAGGCGAGCGCGATCATCGTGCTCAGGCGCTCGGGGGGAAACCACAAGATGAAGGCCTGCATGCATGCCATCAGGCAGGCCGAGACGCCCAGCCCGATCAGCGCCCGCGCCAGCACCAGCGCCTCGAAGGAGCTCGCCTGCGCAAAGAGCAGCGCTCCGCCGGCGGCGAGCAGAAGCAGCGTCGCGTTGACGCGGCGCGGCCCGAACCGGTCGAGCAGCACGCCGAGCGGGATCTGGAACAGGCCGAAGGAGAAGAAGTACATCCCGGTGAGCAGCCCCAGCCCCGCTGCCGAGATGCCGAATTCGGAAGCGAGCACCGGCCCGAGCACGGCATTCACTGCCCGCAGCACGTACGAGAAGTAGTAGCCCGCCAGGAACGGCAGGACGACGCGGATCAGCAGATTTTCTATTTAGGCGGGGATTCCAGTCCGCCGAAGTAGAAGCGGTTGTGCGTAGGGCTGATGATGACTTCGTTGATGCAGGCGCGCGCGGGCAGCGAAGCGATGAAGGCGATGGTCTTGCCGAGATCCTCGGCCTGCAGCATCTTCGCGCGCGCC
>DATLUZ010000078.1:0-4589 GCA_035577785.1 Burkholderiales bacterium
CGGCCCGGCGTACCTCGGCGCGCTGGCGCAGAACACGCCGAGCGCGCTCAACATCCGCCGCTACGCCGAGCTGGTGCGCGAGCGCGCGGTGCAGCGGCGCCTTGCGCAGGTCGCGACCGGCATCGCCGAGGAGGCGCTCAACCCGGGCGGCAAGGAGGTCGGGCAGCTCCTGGACGAGGCCGAGTCGAGAATCTTCCAGATCGCCGAGTCCGGCGCGCGCCGCGACCAGGGCCTGCTCGAGATCAAGCCGGTGCTCGCCAGGGTGTTCGAGCGCATCGACCACCTGTACCACCGCGAGAACCAGTCCGATGTGACCGGCGTTCCGACCGGCTATACCCGAATCGACCAGATGACCTCGGGCCTGCAGGCAGGGGATCTCGTCATCATCGCCGCGCGTCCCTCGATGGGGAAGACCGCGCTCGCGCTGAACATCGCCGAGCACGTCGCGGTCGATAACGGCCTGCCGGTGGCGATCTTCAGCATGGAAATGTCGAGCACGCAGCTTGCCATGCGCATGCTCGGCTCCATCGCGCGCGTCGACCAGCACAAGATGCGCACCGGTCGGCTGAACGACAAGGAATGGGGCGACCTCTCGGACGCGATGGGCAAGCTCCACGAGACCCCGCTCTTCATCGACGAGGGCGGCGCGCTTACCGCGCTTGAGGTCAGGGCAAGAGCAAGAAGGTTGAAAAGGCAGTACTCGAAGCTCGGCCTGATCGTGATCGACTACCTGCAGCTCATGGCGGCGACCTCGCAGGGCGAAAACCGGGCCACCGAGATCTCGGAGATCTCACGCTCGCTCAAGGCGATGGCCAAGGAGCTGGACGTCCCCGTGGTGGCGCTGTCGCAGCTGAACCGCGCGGTCGACCAGCGCCCGGACCGGCGCCCGGTGATGTCCGACCTGCGCGAGTCGGGCGCCATCGAGCAGGACGCCGACGTGATCATGTTCATCTACCGCGAGGTGGTCTACAAGCCCGACCTGCCCGAGGACCAGCGCGGCCTCGCCGAGGTGATCATCGGCAAGCAGAGGAATGGCCCGATCGGCACGATTAAGCTAACCTTCCTGGGCCAGCATACCCGGTTCGAGAATTACCAGGACCCGGGCTCGTACTAGAACCACAAGGAAGGAGGCGTCATGGCGGAGCCTCACATCGCGCAGCGCGGACCGTACGCCGTCGAGCTCGCGCCGGGGGACTACTGGTGGTGCCGCTGCGGCCGCTCGCGCCGCCAGCCGTTCTGCGACGGCTCGCACAAGGAAACCGAGTTCAGGCCGGTCAAGTTCACCATGAGCGAGGCGCAGAAGGTGTGGCTCTGCGGCTGCAAGCACACCAAGTCGCAGCCCTTCTGCGACGGCTCGCATAAGACGCTCCCGCCCGCGGAAACCTAGTTTCCCCGATCTTGCATCGCTTAGCCCCTTTTCGTCGCAGCAGGCTGCGCTTCGCTTAATTTCTCCTGCGCCTCATTCAGTTTCTGCGCGCAGTCATCGCAACACACTTCAACGCTCTTCCCGCCGACAGTCACCTTTATCGCGTTCGCATCGAGCTCGCAGTCACACGCTGCACAGGTTTTCCTTGGCATGACGTCCTCCGTGATTCCCGGAATGGTGGGTAACGGCTGGATTACGCCACGTCGACAGCGGAAGTCGCTATCGGAATCTTTAGCGATTTACCAACGAGCTTACCGACGGAGAGCGTCGCGCCTGAACTCGGAGGGGGTGCGTCCGAAGGCGGCCCGGAACGCCGCACTGAAATGGCTGTGGCTGGAAAAACCAAGGTCCAGACTCAGGGACGTAAGATCCTCATAGCGGGCGAGCAGATCGAGCGCTCGCGCCAGCCGCAGTCGCAGCTGGTAGCGATACAGCGGGAGACCTTCGACCAGCTGGAAAGCCTGGGTGAGGTACACCGGAGAGCAGCGCACCTGATCAGCGATTTCCGCGAGCGTCCAGCGTCGCGCCAAATCGCCCGCCAAAACCAATTTAGCTCGATCCACGAGACGCTGACGTCCGACGCTGGCGCTTGGCGCGTGCGTAGTCCGCGGTCCGAGCGCCCGCTGCGCCAGCGTGAGCGCCAGGCTCTCCGCCTCGAGCGGCTCGGCAATCTTTGCGCGCAGACTGTGGCGCAATATCGCGACGAGCGCTTGCGTGCGCGCATCGATTCTCAGCCGCTGCCGGCGGAACGCAAACCCGCGATCCCGCAGCAAAGCGCGCGGCGCCACTTCGCGGAGCTGGGGTTCGCTAACGATGAGCGTCAGGCTGGAGTCGCCGCCCGATACCGGATGGCTGACGCGATATCCTTCCTCCGCATTGAAGAACAATACCTGGTTCCCTTCAGCCACCGCTTCGTCGCTCGCCACATGCCGCACATAGACGCCACGGTACGGGAACACCAGTTGCGTCTCAATGGCGTGCTCTTCGGCACATTGGCCGCGTAACCCTCCCCGACAGCACACGTCACGCACCGTGACGGTTGGGGTGTTCAGGAGCGATTGAACGCTGAATTCAGCCACGTTCGATGATAGTACGTCGAAGGGGCTGGAGGGGTCAGGATTTCCTGGGGAAGGTTCTATGGCGGACGCTTGAGGCGAGCGCGATCGCTAAAGATTTCGACAGCGCCGCGGCACCATGCTGTGATGTACTCGAAACATATCGCGCACGGTGAGCTCGCTACGCATGGGACGAAATGAAGGACTTGATGACACCTACATCGAGAAAGCATGGAAAAACGCAGACACCGAAGAGATCGAAGCTCTTGCCGCAGAGCTTTTGGGAAAAGCACAAGAAGGCCAAAGCATAGAGGACGACTTGTTTTGCGTTCTTTACCTTGCTTTCCGATGCGGCTTCAAAACGGCGATGAACAAACCGGCAGGCTTGAGTGAAAGGCGAGGAGCCACTCAATGACCGATATCGTCCTGCATCACTACGAGAGCTCCCCTTATTCAGAGAAAGTTCGGCTCGGGCTTGGTCTCAAGGGCTTGGCCTGGGCATCGGTGGAAGTCCCCCAGATCATGCCAAAACCGGACTTGACTGCGCTGACCGGAGGCTACCGCAAGACGCCGGTGTTGCAGATCGGTGCAGACATCTATTGCGATAGCCAGTTGATCATGCGCGAACTCGAGCGCCGGTATCCCACCCCGAGCTTTTATCCCGCCGGCCACGGCGCGGCCGATGCGCTTGCCTGGTGGGCCGAGAAGACAATGTTCAGCCCGGCGGTCAGCGTCAAGTTCGCGAAGAAATTCGACACGTTGCCCAAGGGATTTCTCGAAGACCGGGCTAAATTCTCCGGCCGAAATATCGATCCGGCCGCGATGATGGCGGCAGTACCGAACCTGCTCGATCAGTTGCGCGCGCATTTCGATTGGCTAGATCAGATGCTGATCGACGGGCGTGCATTCTTGCAGGGCTCTGCCGCCAGCGTTGCCGATTTCGCCGCCTACCATCCGATCTGGACCTTGAAACTAAGTTTCGGGCCAACGGCGGTGCCGCTCGACGGCTTTCCGAGGCTGCTGAGTTGGGCCGAGCGCATTGCCGCAATCGGCCACGGCAGACGGAGCCCAACGACCTCAAAAAAAGCGCTCGATGCGGCGAGGGACGCTACGCCGATCGCCAACGTAATCCTCGATCCGCGAGATCCGAACGGTCGGGAGCCTGGTCAGACAGTAACTGTCACGCCGGATGATACCGGACGCGATCCGGTCGTCGGCGAGCTCGTCGCCTCGAGCGTCCATGAGATTGTCATCCGACGCAGCGATCCCGCGGTCGGAGAGCTCTGTGTGCATTTCCCGCGCGCCGGTTTTGTCGTGATGCCGGTTGCGGTTGCCTAGTGTCCGCTTTTGGCCGATAGCGCTATTTCTTGGCCGCGGTCCACTTGCCTTCGCCGCCCTTCTCGTCACGGAAGCTGCCTTCCATCTTCGCGCCGTCCACCCGGCCGGTGAAGTCGCGCCGCACGCGGTCCTGTCCGACGTAGGAGAACTGGATGAACGGGCCGCGCAGGCGCGTGTCGCGCAGCCCCGCGTGCACCGGCCCGATTCCGACGGAGCCGTTGATCTTCTGGAAGGTCTGCTCGAGCGCGAGGTCCGTGCGCTGGTTGTTCGCTTCCAGCGTCCAGTTGCCCATCACCTGCGCCGGCACCATCCAGAAGTAGGCGCGGCGACCGTCGATGGACGAGATCTCGTCGGCCTCCCAGTCCTCCATGGTGAAGGAGTGCGAGACCACGCGCGTGCCCGGACGCATGGCGAGGATCTGCGGGCGCAGCTTCATGTTGAGCGCCGGCAGCAGGTACAGAGTGATAACCGTCGCTTCCTTGATGTCGGTCTGGAAAATGTCGGCCTGGCGGATGGTCGCCTTGCCCGCGCCGTTGCCCGCGACGCCGGCCGCGGCCGCATTGGCGTTCGCGTGCTTCGCCATTTCCGGGTTGTACTCGATGCCGACGGCGCGCGCGCCGAACTTCTTTGCCGCCGCGATCGCGATCTTGCCGTCGCCCGCGCCGAGGTCCATGACGAAGTCCTGCGGCGTCACCTGGGCCATCGTCAGCATGCGGTCGACCACCTCGTCGGGCGTGGGCACCCAGATCACGTCCTTGCCCGCCTGTCCG
>DATLUZ010000079.1:0-4036 GCA_035577785.1 Burkholderiales bacterium
GATGCCGCTCTTGTCGAAGATCAGGGTGTGCGGGTCCTTGGCTTCGGGATCCGGCATCTTGTATTCGGTGACCTCGCCGCTCTTGGGATTGAGCTTCCCGACGAGCGCGCCCGTGTTCCCCGTGTACCAGATGTTGCCGGATGCGTCCTCGACCAGGCCGTGCGGTCCCGAATGCGCGGTCTTCAGCGGGAATTCCTTGACCGTGCCGGTCTTCGGATCGACCTGGCCGAGCACGTTCGCCATCTGGCCGCTGTACCAGAACGAACCGTCGCGCGCGGCGAGCGGGTCGTGCGGGCGCGAGCCCGGCGTTTTCGCCTGCCAGGCCTGCATCGAAACCTTGACCGGTCCGGGCACGACGGCGGCGTCGGGCCTGCCTTTGACCGGATAGGTCTTGGACAGGTAATCGAGCATCGAGGGCAGCTGCTCGGGCTGGATCGGGGCGCCGTGGTTCGACATCATGCGCAGGACCGTCTTCCAGCCCTCCGGCGTGTAGCCCGACCCGACGCGCGCGTTGAGCGGATGACAGCTATTGCAAGTCGCATCGACGATCGCCTTGCCCTCGGGCGACTGCGCCCAGGTCGGCGCTGCGCAGGCGAGGAATGCGGATGCGATGGCGGTCAGGCGGAACGGGTGCAGGTTCAAGGCGGGCGCCCCTTGCGGTGAAATGAGGGAGGCCCTCATCCTATTCCCGCGCTCCGACTAGGTAAACTTGCGGCGCAAAACCGGAGGTTCTGATGACGAGATGGCTGGCCGCCCTGGTTGTCGCCCTTGTGCCGCTTTTCGGGTGGGGTCAGGGCTTTCCAGAGCGCCCCATCCGGATCATCGTCCCGCTCACGCCGGGCGGCTCGCCCGACACCATCGCCCGCGCGATCGCGCAGGGCCTGCAAGGGGTCTGGCCGCAGCCGGCAGTGGTGGAGAACCGGCCGGGCGGAAGCCAGAACATCGGCTCGGAGCTCGTCGCGAAGAGTCCTCCCGACGGCTACACGTGGTTGCTCGCCCCCGACAACGTGTTCTCGGTGAATCCGTACCTCACCAAGCCGCCGTTCGATCCACTCACCGATCTCGCGCCGGTCACGCAGGTCGCGCGCATCGCATTTCTCCTGGTCGTGCCACAGAGCCTGCCGGTGAACTCGGTTCCGGAGCTCGTCGCCTACGCGAAAGCGCATCCTGGTGAGCTGAACCACGGCTCCTCCGGCAACGGCAGCCCGCAGCACCTGGGCGCGGTGATGTTCCAGAGCCTCACCGGGACGAAGATGAACCATGTGCCGTACAAAGGCGCCGCGCCGGCGGTGGCGGACCTGCTGCCGGGGCGCATCCAGGTGTGGATCGGTGCCGCCAACACGCTGCTCCCGCACATCAAGGACGGCAAGCTCAAGCTCCTCGGCAGCACCGCGCCGCAACGTTTCGGGTTTCTCGGGGAAACACCTGCAATTGGTGAAACTATCAAGGGGTATGCGCTGGATCCGTGGCTCGGTCTCTTCGTCCCGGCGAAGGTGCCGCACGACATCGTGACGCGCATCAACGCCGAGGTGGTGAAGATCCTCGCCGGCCCGGAGCTCAAGGCGCGCCTCGGCGCGCAGGGCATCGAGCTCGTGACCAATTCGCCCGCCGAATTCGCGCGCTTCATCCGCGAAGACAACGCGAAATGGGGCAAGATCATCAAGGACGCCGGCATCAAAGGAGATTGAGCGTGGCCAGCGAATTCCTGCGCGACCTACCCGTACCGGTGCCCGAACAGAAGGAGCTCTGGGGAAGCGATGCGATCGCCGCCATGCTGCGCGCGCTCGACATCCCTTACCTCGCGCTCAATCCGGGCGCGAGCTACCGCGGCCTGCACGACAGCATCGTCAACTACCTCGGCAACGAGCGTCCGCAGATGCTGCTCTGCCTGCACGAGGAATCGGCGGTCGCCATCGCGCACGGCTACGCCAAGGCCTCGGGCCGCATGATGGGCGCGGTGCTGCACTCGAACGTCGGCCTGATGCACGGCTCGATGGCGATCTTCAACGCGTGGTGCGACCGCGTGCCGATGCTCATCCTGGGCGCGACCGGCCCGTGGGACGCGGCGCGCCGCCGGCCGTGGATCGACTGGATCCACACCGCCTCCGACCAGGGTGCGCTGGTACGCGACTACACCAAGTGGGACAACCAGCCAGCTTCGGTGCCGGCGGCCTACGAAGCGCTGATGCGCGCCGCGCAAATGGCGAACACCGCGCCGCGCGGCCCGACGTACATCAACCTCGACGCCGCGCTGCAGGAGGCGAAGATCGGTCCGCTCCCGCCGCTTCCCGACGTTTCGCGTTTTTCTCCTCCTCCCGCGGTAAAGCCCGGCGATGCGGTTTTGAAGGAAGCGGCGCAACTGCTCTCGAGCGCGAGGAATCCGGCGCTGTTGATCGGGCGCGTGAGCCGCGGCCTCGATGCGTGGAAAGCGCGCGTCGCGCTCGCGGAGAAGCTGCAGGCGAAGGTGTTCACGGACATCAAGACACCCGCCGCCTTTCCGACCGATCACCCGCTGCACGCCGCGCCCCCCGCGACTTTTCCAGAGGGAACACTCTTGAAGGAAGCGGATGTGGTGCTCTCGCTCGACTGGGTCGACACCGCCGGCACGCTCAAGGCGGCATGGGGCGACGCGCCGATCGGCGCCAAGGTGATCCGCGTTTCCGTCGATGCGCACGTCCATCGCGGCTGGAGCTCGGACTACCAGGGACTGCCGCCGTCGGATGCCTACCTGATGTGCGAGCCCGACGTGGCCGTGCCGCTGCTTCTTGAGTTGGTCCGTGCAAGACCCGCCGCTATCGCGCCGAAAACGCAAACCAAGCTGGAAAAAGACGAGGCGGTGACCATCCGCGCGCTGGCGCGGGTCTTCAACGAGCTCACCGACGGCATGGAGATCTGTCTCGCCAAGCTGCCGCTCGGATGGAACGGCGCCTACCGCCATTTCAGGCACCCGCTCGATTACCTCGGCGCCGACGGCGGCGGCGGCGTGGGCGCGGGACCGGGCCTCACCGTCGGCGCGGCGCTCGCGCTCAAGGGAACGGGGCGGATGGTCGTGGGCATCGTCGGCGACGGCGACTTCCTCATGGGCAACACCGCGCTCTGGACCGCGACGCACTACCGGTTGCCGTGCCTCTTCCTCGTCGCCAACAACCGCTCCTTCTACAACGACGAGCTGCACCAGGAGCGCGTGGCGAAGGCGCGCGGCCGCCCGGTCGAGAACAAGTGGATCGGGCAGCGCATCGACGAGCCCGACATCGACCTCGCGATGCTGGCGCGCGCCCAGGGCGCCGTGGGCATCGGGCCTGTCAGAGAGCTTTCACAACTCCGGTCTGCCGTGGAAGAGGGCATCAACAAAGTCAAAGCCGGAGAGGTGTGCGTGATCGACGTGCGCGTGATGCCGGGCTACGACAGCGCCGCGCACCCGACGCCGGCTGCGGCGTCGCGCCGCTAAGGCCGGGTGCCGCCTGGCGTCGGCGTTCGCGTACCGCGACTTCCGGTGGCTGTGGACGAGCTCGCTCCTTTCGTGGGCGGGCCAGTGGATCCAGCAGGCCGCGCTCGGCTGGGTGGTCTATGAGATCACCGGCTCCGGCGCGCTGCTCGGCGCGGTGATGGGCGCGCGCGCCGTGCCGATGTTCCTGCTCGCGCCGCTCTCCGGCGTCGCCGCCGAGCGCTGGGACCGGCGGCGCCTCCTCCAGGGAAGCCAGATCCTCGCCGCGGCGGTGTCGGCTGCGTTCGGCGCGGCGCTCGCGCTCGGCCTGGTGAGCGTGTGGATGCTCTTCGCCTTCACCGTGCTGATGGGCGCGGCGAACGTGCTCGACCGGCCGGCGCGTCTCACCACCGCCTTCGAGCTGGTGGCGCGCGCCGACGCCGTGAAAGCCGTGGCGATGAACACCATGGGCTTCTCGATGATGCGCATCATCGGCCCGGCCATCGCCGGTTTTCTCATCGCGTCGCTGGGCGCGGCCGGCAGCTTCTTCATCCAGGGCTTGCTGTACGCGGCCGCCGGCACGATGGTGCTCATGGTGGTGTTCCCGGCGCG